>PCCQ01000093.1 GCA_002731795.1 Fidelibacterota bacterium | reverse complement strand
ATTTATTTAAATATTATTCTTTTTTACTTGTCTTTTATAATCATCAATTATATATTTTTTACAAGGTGTAAATAATCGATTATTACTCTTATTGTATTTTTGTATGAATTCTATTCTTTCTTCATCATCTAGACCTCTTTCATCAGCTATCTTATTTAATGTATAAAGATTATTAATTATTAATAATTCTTCAAGGAAATCCATATTTATAATAAATAATGATTTATTTTTAATATGATACTATTTAATTTAATATCAAATTTATAGCGAATATAAAAAAAAATAATTCATTAAAGGTTGTCCCTATGATAAGGATTTTTACACAATATAGATCTATATGTAGATGGATCACATTTTAATTTATCTTTTTCTTCTACCATATCAAACACATAGCATATTTTAAAATACTTATTAATAGGTAACAGGCAAATTATATAAATGATAAACAAGATTACTATTATTGTTTTTATATAATTCATATAAAACTAGTAATATTTTTATTTTATCATCTGATTATTGTTGAATACATCCCTGAGAGAAGTCTTCATCTTCTTGAATAAATTCTTTTAAGACTTCATCTTTTTCTTTATAATAATAAGCTTCTACTAATTTACCATCGTTCTTCTTTCTATCAAGATGAATTAATATTTTCTTAAGATATTCCTTTTGTTTTTCTCCTAATGATTCGGGAAATACAATATTTAAATCCAAGATTAAATTACCATAATCTTTATCTGAACCATTGCTAGTACCATCGCCTAATGACTGATTATCATGTTTAATAGGCATACCTTTATTAAATACTTGAAACATCTGATTAGGTTTCACAATCTGATTTATTTTAACATTTAAAGGTCCATCTAAATGATCTACAAAAATATCTATACCTGTTAATGCTTCACATAATGTAATATCTTCTTTAATATATAAATCATTATCCTTACGTTTATATCTAGGATTTTCCTTTTCAACAATTTGAATTACTAAATCTTCAGTAGTATTCATTTCGGGGATATAATTTCCACCATCTTTTACAACAATGTTATCGCCATTTTTACTACCCCGTTTAATATTAATTATATATTTTGTAGATTTTTTGGCGAATCCATCATTTTTTTTAACATTATGATGAATACTAAATTCTTTTTGTGTTCCATGATATAAATCTTCTAAACTACACTCAAGATTGTATTTCATAACAGGGTTTGTATTTATAAAAGGTGATGATGATAAATCAGAAAAAACAAATATATTACTATGCATATTTTCACCTAACCCTGTAAAATCAACATTAAATAAACTCTGAAATAAATCTAATGGATTTATTTGAGGAATATCACCTGAAATACTATCGTAACCAAAGTTATCATACATTCTGCGTTTATCGGTATTCATTAAAATATCGTAAGCTTCAGAAATTTCTCTGAATTTAGATTGGGCATCTGAAGACTTATTTTTATCAGGATGATATTGAAATGCTAACTTTTTATATGCTTTTTTAATATCATTTTCATTACAGGATTTATCGATTCCCAATATTTTATAAAGATCTTTCATATTTGTAATAATGTATGAAAAAACTATTTAAATGAAAACGTAAATTTAAAATAATATAATATAATTTATATGATTCGTATTTTTAAAAGAAATATTTATAATAATTTTAATCATGTATATCTTGGTTTATCATATAAAAAATTTATTTATCCATTAAAATATCAAAATATAAAAGTATCAAAAATACCTAAATATTTAGATATAACATTAGAAGAACTTATCAAAAATAAAAAAAATATAAATCAAATGCACCGATTAATATATAAAAAGAATAAATGATAATTCACAATTGAGGATTTTAATCACTAAGTTCATGTTTCTTAATTAAAGATTTATCTTTTACAAAGTATGGTTCATAAATATTTAAATGTTCTATATAATTTTCATCGTAATCTCTCAACCATAATTTTACAATATTAAATTCTTTTTTAGGAATTACTGAAATTCCATTTAAATAATCAGTATTTTCTTTATCTTTTAATATATCCCCTGAAAGAACACGATAAACTATAAAATCAAATTGTTCTTTTAAATCTTTATTAGATATTTTAAATGAAACACAACAACCATTTCTGTTATCGGGGTCTTCCCAAGTAGGAAATATATCATCTTTCATTATAAAAAACATACCATTTTGTAAATGTATAGTTTCTATAGTATCAATAAAACTTTTTAACTCATAAATATTTGATATTTTATATATATTTTTATAACTATTATTCTTCCAATTGTTATCTTTTATACTATGATACCATATACACCAATTGGAATTTAATTGATAATTATTCATTATCCTTAATATAATTATATATAAATCTTTAAATAAAATATATAATTATATATATATGAAATTATTAGACATTATACCATTAAGGATTAGTCTTTTTAGTGTTATTTATGTTTTATTATTAATATTTATAGCTCCATTTATAGATCATTTATTTACTAGTTTAGAAGAAGATAAAATACTAAAAGAAAATAATTTTCAGATATTATTTGAAATAATAGTTCATTTAATTGTTATTTCAGTAATATGGTATTTATTAAATACTTACTTGGTTTTAATATTAGAAAAACTATTAAATATCAAAATAAAAGAAGCGACTAAGACAACAGTTGGAATTGTAGGATCAATTGCATTAGTTGGTTTACAAAAGAATTTAATAGACAAACTTAAATATATTTCTTATGAACATCCATTTAGAATGAAAGACTTATATAATTTTTAAAAGTAATTCTAAAAATTTATAGAAAATGATAGATTAATTATGAAATATTATTAACGTCTTCTAGTTCTTTTAACTCTTCTAGTTTTTTTAACTCTTTTAGTTCTTTTAGCAATCTTTTTACGAATTGTTTTATTACGCTTTCTTTTCTTTTTACCACCGCCTTCGTGCTTTCTTGGAGATGAGGGACCTCTAGGGGGACCCCCACATATCCCACAGGTTCGTCCTCTTCCACTTCTCCTACTGGGTTGTTCTGCTTCTTCTGCGTGTTGTTCTGCTGCTTCTGCACGCTGCCCCTGTTCTGCTTCTGCTGCTGCGAATCCTGTGGCGAATCCCAGCTGCCTCAGTACTTCTTCTGAGCGCTGCCCCTGTTCTGCTCTATATGATTCTACTGCAAAGGTAGCCAGGAGATACGCTGCTTTATCTTTCACACCACCACATGCCTCCAGAGCTGCTTTTGCCGTGAGCACGCCAAACCCCAGGTCGCGCCCCCCCAATTCGGGCGACACCGCCTGGCTGGCTACTCGAAACACATAAAGCACTTCATTCTCAACGTCAACGCTCCGCCAGAACCGCCGCCACTCCTCACCTGCCTCCATTGCACTAAGTATATCTGTGTTGTTAAAAAGTTTTGATAATTTTAGAATATTCCTTCCAACAGAAATGAGTTCTGGAATACCCTTCCGGGGGTGCCAGTTGAGTCCTCCGGAAGTCAACCAATAAAATAAACCAAATAATAGCTCTAACATGCGCACACCCTCGGGTGATCGATCTTGTGCGGGTGCCCCGTCTTTATGAAGAAGGATGTACTTTATTGCTGTTTTACTTTCTTTATGGTGTGCTACCTCGTCTAATCCGAATACCTTCAAGACACTGGCCCATTTATTTATATTTTCTGTTGGCATTGTAAATGTTGCCGATATGTCGGGACGCAAATGCTTGGAAACTGCCTGAACGATGTCAATTCCGACCCCACTTAAGCTACTATTATCACCCAACCGATCGTGTAAACCCTTGTTTAACGCAAGCATCTGCTGTGCTTTCTCAAGTCTTATTTTTTCAAGACAATAGCTTATAAATGTGTCTTTATCCATCATCTCTCCTATCTCTCTTTCACTTTCAGGGAATAGTTCTACAGCTAAAACTTTCGCTTCATCAAGCCCCCCTCCTCTCATCATCTTACTTTTAGAAGTTCTTTTTTTAGAAAGTCTTTTTCTAGAAAGTCGTTTTCTAGAAAGTCTTTTTCTAGAAAGTTTTTTTTTAGAAAGTCTTTTTTTAGAAATTCTTTTTCTAGAAAGTCTTTTTTGAAGAATAGACTTTCTATTATTTCTTCGCTTTGTTTGCTTTACCATTTTTATATTATATAATATTATAAATTTTTAAAAGAAATTCTAAAAACACAATTATTATG
This sequence comes from Fidelibacterota bacterium, assembly GCA_002731795.1. GTDB lineage: Bacteria > Fidelibacterota > Marinisomatia > SCGC-AAA003-L08 > D37C17 > TMED161. The sequence continues at coordinate 3,198 of PCCQ01000093.1, read as the reverse complement.
ACCATAAACTTCATAATAATAATCTTTTAACTCTGTATCATTTGTAATATGTTTTTGATCTTTAAAATAATTAGGATGTTTAAATTTGTATTCATTCATTGTAGGAAAAATATCCAAACAAACCTCATAATTCATAGATAAAAAATAACTATTGACCTTTTGAATATCTTTCTCAGTTAACTTATTGATATCAACTTTGCCATTTTCTCCATAAAAATATTTTAAACCATCAACAAAGATCATTAATAATTGTTCAAATTCATGTAATCCTAAATTTTTATCAGGTGTAGTTAAGGGTAATTCTAATTTAACCTCACCTGCGTTTTTTGGCGAATCTGAATATAAATATGTAATGAAATCATTATGATCTCCTTCTTTAAACTCAGTATCGGCATTCATTATAAAATAGATGATAAAATAATTATCTATTATAAACTAAATTAATTATGATTAATAATGGTTTAGTTGAGAAAACAATTTATGCTTCATTATTGGTTCAATTTTTAACGACTAGTCTTTCATTAGATGGTTTGAATTATGATTTAGCAATTGAAGACACTATCTTAAAAGATATATTAGTCTTAGAAGCATTCGTTCAATTTGTTGAAGCATTCTTTTATATATGGGTAATCTATGCTTTGAAGGACCTAAGAAAGATGACAAGTAGAAGATACATAGATTGGTTTATTACTACACCAACTATGCTTGTATCCACAATTATATTTATGGAATATTTAAGAAAAAAAGAAGCGAATGAAGATACATTAAACTTTTGGTCTTTCCTAAAAGACCATAAAGACAACATTATCAAAATTGTCACATATAATTTCTTTATGTTATTTTTCGGATTATTAGCCGAATTAAATATCATTGATAAAAAAATAGGTATATCTATTGGGTTCGTATTCTTTGGACTATCATTTAAATTGATATATGACGAATATGCGAAATACACTGAAGGAGGTAAAAAATTATTCACATTTTTATTTGGAGTATGGTCTCTCTATGGATTCTCAGCGATGATGCCTATAGTTCCTAAAAATGCTTGTTATAATATATTAGATATTGTAGCTAAGAATTTCTATGGTCTCTTCATTTATTATTATATTACAACGATTGGTACTCGTAAAGGATATTTATTAAATTTTATAAAAATGGTATAAGAGAACTATTCGGTTTAACATAAATCATGTCATCTTTTAAGTTTGTTCTGTTGATAGTATTTAACGTGGTTATTAAATATTCTTTATCGTATTCTTCATTAATTTGCCATAGATAAACAGGTGCTACAGGAGATTGTAATGTAAATACAAAATCTAATAATCGTTTAATATTCTTATCATTCACAAGAATTAAACTTTTTTGTAAATAATGATATGGTTGTTTTCTTAGATTTTTAATAAATAAAGTCATTTTAATAGCATATTTTATAGGTATATTTTTCATATTACAAGTATCAAAAACGTATGAAAAATCACTCCTATTAAGATAGAGATTTAACCATTCAGTTAAAAATTGATCAAATTCTTCTTCAGAATTAATAGATTCTGAAAAGGTTACAAATATTACTGGAAAATTATCATAGTTGTATTCGGCAAACATATATTATTGTTATATCTTTTATTTTTAATTTTATTTACTTATTCACAACAAATATTTTCATCTCTCCCCCCGCTTCTTATATCACAATAGGGTGTTTGATCATCGGGGGCTGATTCGCCGGTGCATCTTACCCTCCAGTACTTTTGTCCAGTTGTCCCAAGTCCTCGCCGGTCCACCCATCACTAGAATTACATTCAACATTAAAATTATTACCAAATTCTTCTTTAGTCATTTTGATGGGTGGACCGGCGTCAATATTCCCTCCATTTTGTATTTGAATATTATAACCATTCTCTGATGCTTCTTTGTAATTTATATGGCAAGTTTTGATTTCGGTACACCCTGAAAACTCGAAAGAAAGAGGTTCTGATTCTAGATTACAAGTTATACTGGGTTCCTCATTCCCTGTAGGTTCATAACCTGTAGCACATTCAATATCATAATTTCCAAAACTGAAATGATCAAAATCATACATAACATAATTCTCACTAGTATCAAAATTAACATTGTTATTATCCACAATTGTATAAGCAGGTGGGATAATGCCCTGCCCTAGATAAAGCACATTGAACTTTAGTAGTAGTAGTAGGATCAGTAGTAGTAGTAGTAGTAGTAAGTAATATCATCATCATCCTCATCATCATCCTCATCATCAGCATCATCCTCATCATCAGCATCATCCTCAATCATCAGCATCAGCACCAGCACCTCCATCGGTCAATGATAGATCACTAAAATAATCTATCATAGATTGTAAATTATCTAATCGTTCATTTAAAACTTGAATTTCTTCAGGAGAATTAAAATCTGTGCTTAATGTATCTATTGAACTACCTTGATTATCTAGAGAATCCTCAAATACAGCATAACTTGGTTCCCCCCTTTCTTCAACTGCCGAAGGTACCCTTCTAGATGTAGTGGTTATTTCGGCACTTGTTGTCATCTCATTTCCACTTGATTCTGTATTTACAGAAGTATCTATTTCAGAATTCGTTTGTAGAGATATAATCGTTGTATCTCTTGAATCAAATGATAAACCTGGTTGTAGTAATACTTGATTTCCAAATGGTTCAATACCTTTTAAAAGAAATAAGATTATTAAACCTAATAATAGGAATAAAAAAATATGTAATTTTTTATTCATTAATTAATATAAGATAATAAAAAAAATTTATTCTTCACCTTTAATTTGTTTTAATTTTTGTTCTAACATATTTATTTTATATAAAATATGTCTTGAATCTATCGTATCTTCTTTTTCTAAAAATTCTATATTTTTATAAATAGAACAATTATCGCACGCTACTTTACAAGCTTCATCTGCTCTTCTACCATCTTCACCTATATCATTACAATTTGAACCATAGATAGAATAATCTCTACAAGTTTTACCTTCTTTATTCCATCTAAAATCATCCATACAAACAGGTTCATAATAGATACTATTTTTATCAAATTCAATTACAGGTATCATATTAGAATCTTCAGAATCTTCAAAATCTTCAAATGTTTCTATATTTTTATAAAGCGAAATAATTAATATTAAAAATCCTATAAATATAATTATATGAATTAATTTGTTCATAATAAATAATT
>PCCQ01000092.1 GCA_002731795.1 Fidelibacterota bacterium | reverse complement strand
CAAGAGTTGATTGATGCTTTGATTGTGATGGAAGATAAAGAGTTTTATAATCATTCAGGATTTAGTGTTAGATCAACTTTAAGAGCAGTGCTTATAAATATCTTAATGATGGAATATAAACAGGGTGCTAGTACTTTAACTCAACAGCTTGCCAGAAGTATGTATGAAAAAATAAGTTGGAAAGATCGTTCTATAGTACGGAAAATAAAAGAGTTAATTACTGCATTTAATATTGAGCAGACTTATACAAAGTCTGAAATTTTAGAACTATATCTTAACTCTGTATTTTTAGGACATGGAAGGTATGGAGTTCAATCAGCAGCTCAGCTTTATTTTAAGAAAAATGTTTCTGAATTAAATCTTGATGAATGTGCAATGTTGGTCGGAATGCTTCCTGCACCTAATCTTTATTCTCCCTTTAGAAACCTTAACCTAGCAAATGAGAGAAAATATTTAGTTTTAGATGTAATGAAACAAAATGAATTGATTGATTTGTATGATTACACATTTTATTATGATAAAAAATTACAAATAGCGAGTAGATCAACTGAGAAATTTTCTGGAATTGCTCCTTATTTTAATGAGCATGTAAGAAAAGAGCTGGAAAAAATTGATAGTGAACTAGGAATAAATATTTACAGAGATGGATTAAAAATTCATACTACTATTGATCCAAAAATTCAAAGAATCATAGAAAATTCATTTCAAGAAAATATGAAAAATAATCAAAAAGCATTAAATAATGAATTTATAAACAATCCTTGGAGACTTAAGAAAATAGTAAATGGAACAGATTATGAAGTAGATGAAGTACTTGAAATATTAAAAAATGATGAAGTTATACCCAGTGAGTTAAGATCTAAATTACTTGTCCAAGGAGCAGTCGTAGCTATTGATCCAAACAGTGGAAATATTTTAGGAATGATTGGTGGCAGACAAGAAGAAGAATATTTAGATTTACATGGATTTAATAGAGCGACCCAGGCTAAGAGACAGCCAGGTTCAATATTTAAACCCTTTATTTATATGACAGCAATTGAAGAAGGGTCAACCCCAAGTACCCAATTATTAAATCAGCCTCTTGTTGTTTTTATAGATGATACGACACAGTGGAATCCTCAAAATCATGATGGATCTACAGGTTTATTAACAACATTAAGAGAAGGATTAAAAAAATCTCTCAATTTGATTTCAGTTAGAGTAGCCCAGGAACTTGTAAAACCAAAACAAATTGCTAAGAAAGCTAAATCGTTTAATTTGAGCACAAGAATTGCATCTGTGGAATCAATTGCTTTGGGTGTATCAGATGTTATACCAATAGAAATGACATCTGCATATGCAACTATTGCCAATGAGGGGGTATATAATAGCCCAACTGCTATTAGCTATATTGAAGACCAGCATGGTAGAGTTATTAAACGTTTTGATTCAGAACAAATGGAAGTAGTGGATGAAAACTTAAATTATATTATGCTATCTATGATGAAGGATGTTATAGATTCTGGAACTGGAGGAAGTATTAGGTGGAGACATAAATTTAAATCACCGATGGCTGGAAAAACAGGTACTACAAATAATAAAACTGATGCTTGGTTTATAGGATTTACACCACAAATTGCTCTTGGTGTATGGGTTGGGGTTGATGATCCATCTATTTCATTAGGTAAAAAACAGTATGGATCTAAAGCTGCTTTGCCAATTTTTGCAGATGCAATAAAAGAAATATATAATTTAGGTACTTTTTACTCTGGTACAGATTTAGTCTATATTGATCAAAATTCAAATTGGGAGATGCCAGATGGAGTAGTAGTTGAAAAAGTATGTACTGAAACCTATGAAAAAGCTACAAGGTGGTGCACATCTATAGATGAAATTTATTTGGATGAAACCAAACCCAGCAGTTTATGTAAAAATCATTCTGGTGCTTTAAAGAAAAAAATTAGGAAATAAAAATTTAGAATATTTAATACAAAAAAAAAGAGGATCTCAAAGATCCTCTTTTTTTATTGCTAGTTTAAAATCTAAACTATTTAGGAACTACATCTGTAGCGACAGGCCCTCTATCACTTTCACCAACTTTATAATCAACTTCTTGATTTTCAGCTAATGTTTTATATCCTTCCATTACAATATTGCTCATATGAACGAATAAATCTTGTCCACCTTCCGATGGTGTTATAAATCCATATCCTTTAGCATTGTTGAACCATTTTACAGTTCCTTGTTTTGAATCACTCATTTATTTACTTCCTTTACTTAATTAATGTGTAACTTTGGAACTTACACATAAAAAAAGTTAGAATCCAAATAGTCTTTGGATAAACGATTTTTTCTGATTTTCTTTTGTTTTATTACAACATTCTTTTGTTTTAGAATCGCATGCAACTTTGGAAGATGTATTGATATCTTTATTTAAGTTATATTTATAAGAAGTATTAGCTTTCAAAGCTTCTAAAATATTTGATTCAGAAACTTTTTCACTGTCATATGTAATTACAGCTTTTGAATCAATGAAATTCACGTCGCATGATTCTACTCCTACAATCTCCATTGCAGCTTTATTTACTTTAGGTGCGCATCCTGATGCACATGACATTCCCTCTACATTAAATATTGTAGTAGAAGGCACACTAAATAAAAATGTGGAAATAATAGTTGTTATAATTAGTTTTGTCATTTTATGCTCCATTTAATCTTTAATAATTTAATAAAATTTTTTTAATAAATTAATTGATATTACATCTTGTTAATTTTTGTCAAATTAGGCTTTGTGCTATTTCTTTACTAAATTCATCTCAAAGTGATAAAATGAAACTATTTATAAAAAATATTATAGATTCACAAGACACCAAATTAGGTAAATTTTTTGATGCCTTTATTCAGATTTTAATTATTCTATCATTAGTATCATTTTCTCTTGAGACTATTCCTGACTTAGATCCAGAAATTATTCGAATTTCAAATCTATTTGAAATAATCTCAATAATAATTTTTACATTTGAATATCTATTAAGAATATATGTTAGCGATAGAAAATTTTCGTATGTATTTAGTTTCTATGGATTCATTGATTTTGTAGCAATTGCACCATTTTATTTATCTGGAGCAATTGATTTACGATCTCTTCGAGTTGTTAGACTTCTTAGAATATTTAAATTATTTAGATTCAATGAATCATTAACACTACTGAAAAAAGCATTTTCAGTTGTTAAGCGTGAGATGATTATTTTTTCATTTATTGCAATTATGCTTTTATATATTTCTTCAGTTGGTATTTATTTTCTAGAAAACCCAGCCCAACCTGATAAGTTTAGTTCAATCTTTGCATGTATGTGGTGGGCAATTTCGACTATGACTACTGTTGGTTATGGAGATATGGTCCCAATGACAGTAGGAGGTAAAATTTTTACATCATTAATAAGTTTTGTTGGAATTGGCGTTGTTTCTATTCCAACTGCATTATTAGCATCTTCATTAACAGGTTTATTGCATATTAATAAAGATGAATTAGATAATTAATACTGATTAACTAACATTTTAATACCACTATTTTTGTTAGCATTTTTGGCAATTTCTTTTTCTTCATCTGTAGCATATTTTTCATCCCATTGTATTAGTTTCTTTGCCATCATTTTGTGAAATAAAGGTGGCAAAAAAATTGCAATATAAAGCATGCTTAAGTATCCATGAGGCATCATTGGTGCATCTTCATATGTATCTAACTCCCAAAATTTAAGATGCGATTTTTCATGATGAGCTGAATGTCTAGTAACATTGTATAGTAGTACACTACTCATTACGCTATTTGAGTTCCATGAATGTCGTGGTTGTACGGGTTTATTTTCTTCCCTAACTAATCCATAATGTTCTGTAAAATTAATAACTTCAAGGAGTGACTTTGCAATAAATGCACAGAGAAGAAAAGTAAACATCCCAATTAATCCCCCGATGCTATAGCAAATAAATGTTATAGTTAAACTTCTTAGATAGCCAATTATCATTTTATTTTTTAAACTAAATACATTCTCATTCCGTCTTGAGAGTCTTCTATATTCAATTTTCCAGCCATCTATATGTTCTTTTATAGATGCTCTTAGTATAAATAAATATATACTTTCTCCTCTTTTAGCTGTTGCTGGGTCTATGGGTAAGCATACATTTTTGTGATGTCCATATACATGCTCAATTGCAAAAGTGCAGTCCCATGAAAGAGAAAGTAACCAATTGCCAAAGAACATATCAACTTTTTGACGCTTTCTATGAGTTAATTCATGTCCAGGCACTGTACCCATAATTCCTATAAATAAGCTTACAATAGCAATTAGAGAAATCTTATCTATAAATTTTATTGATTCTCTCATATAAACTAAATCAATATTTAAATATGCGTACATAGCATTTGAATACCAACTTGCATTATTATTACCAAGTACAAATACAGTATTTAGAATGAAAATTAGAAGAAGAAATAAATTTAAGTAGATAGGAAGGTTTAACAACTGTGGATATTTGAATTCATCCATACTTTTATCATGATTTAAAAACATATCCCCTAAAATGATGATAGCAGAAAATGCAATGAAAAAATATGTTGGAGAATAGCTATCAAACGAGCAGGTGTATATTCCAAAGATTAGAAAAAAAGTAGATAAAAAGTATTTAACATATTTAAACATATTTATTTATATGATTGTTCCTTTTTCCATGCATTTAAATTATTAAATGTTGGCTTAATATCCAATGGTATCTCAAGTTGATTAGCATAGAGAAGTATGGTGATATTTCTTTGAGTTTCCTTATTTAATGTAAATGATAAAGTTTCTTTAATATCTTCAATTGTTATTTCATCTAATGCATCTAAAGTTTCATTATCTCTATTGAAATTATTATTAAATTTATATGCTAATATATGTCTTCTATCTGTTTCCTGTGATATTGAAGTTGATTTTTCATTAATTGTTTCCCTAACTGCATTTTTATAAGTGTTCAACTCTTCGTTTGAAAGATTATCCAAATCATTTATAGCATTAGATAGAAATTTAATTGATCTGCTTTCTACTTCATGAGGAGGATAGCCATCTGACTGTACAATGCAGTACATAGCTGAATAATCATCCCTTGAAAAGGCTCCAGCAGCAACGATATACCCTAATTGTTGATTTGTTCTGAGCTCCATGTAGTAGGGTTGCCCAACATAGGTTCTTATTAGCATCGCCATGGCACGGTCTCGTGGGCTATTTTCTCCTATTTTAAAGTATGAGACATAAGCAGAATTATTAACTTCTGAAGTTATTGTATTAGTTACTTTAGTCCCATAGGGTAAATCTAATCTAGTAGAGGTAAAGCAATCTTGTTTGTTTAGAGATTTATATCCAAATGTATTTCTTAATTGAATAGAGAGTTTTTGAACATCTCGTTTTGATATATTTCCATGCGCTGATGCTTCTATAAAAATATTATTAAAAATCAGATCCCAATATTTTTCAACATCATTAATACTTATCGACTCAATTATAGATAACTGCTGAGCAGGGCTATATGCTGTTCCAAAATTTATTAGACTTAAATTATCTTGAGCTATCTGGTATGCATCATTTAAAGATTTATTTTCTAAGTTTCTTTTAGTAGCATCAATTATAACAGAAAAAATATTTTCATCAATTGATAAGTTCTTTATTGATTTAATAATAACTTTCATTAATTCATCAATAGAACTATTATAACCACTAACTTCTATTTTAATACCTTCCATATTATGTGATATTTGGTACTCTAATCCTGCCAGTTTAGCTGCAGAATAGATTGTGCTAAGATTTTCATTAATACCTGCAACGTAGAGTTGACCTAGTAAATAATTTTCTAATGACATTAAATTTTCATTTATAAATATATTATAAATTAATTTTGCTTTTGGACGATTGAAGTCTAAGTCCCTTGAGTGATATACCTTCATACCTTTAATGTCATATATAAGTTCAGATATTTCTTTATTAACATCATTCTGAATTATATCAGTTGATGTAGGCATAAATGGATTTTCTGTAGGCAGCTTTAAATCTGTTATTATTTCAGGATTTTTGATTCTACTGTAAAGTACTCCATCATTTTCTTCATAACTATATTTGGCTGAATACCATTGTTCTGTATCAGTAGTTTCAATTCCATACCCAGATAAAGTTGCAAGCATATTCTCTGGTTTAATATATGATAGTAAATCCATGTAAGCAGTAATATTTTCTTTGCTATATATATATTCAACTCTTTCAACTTGATCAATAGGATAAAATGCCAGATTATTTGCCATTTTTACAGCTACTTGGGTACCTTCTCCCTTAGAGGCATATTTTTCTTCTAACTCAGCTAATATTTTTGCTTCATCAAATATGAAACTTTGATATCCTGCTTTTTTTAGTAACTCTATATATGAAAAACAAATTGATAGTACCTCTTCATAATTTTGGAAACCATCAGATGTTAGCTCAACCCAAAGATTTATGCTTCCATAGTCTTCTGTGTTATTTTGTCCCCAAGCTCCAACACCCATAGCTAGACCCTTTGATTTTAGTAAGTTTTGAAGGCTTCCTTCTCCTTCATAGCCTATTAATCTTGCAATAAGCTGTTCTGGTTTACTCTCATAATATTTGTAAAAGGACGGGGTGGGGAACTCTAAAACTAATCTTTTTACATCTTTAACAGGTTCAACTTTTAACAATCGTAGAGTATTTTTTTCTTCAAGATAATTTAATGGATATTTGATCCGATCTTTTTTTGTATTATTTATATCTGCAAAATATTTGCGTGCTAATTTTTCAAGTGAATCTAGATCAAGATTACTTAGTATGGAAAGGTTCATCATATTTGAACTATAGTATTTATTGTAAAAATCTAATAAAACTTTTCTATTAACATTTGAAAGTGTCTCAATTGTACCGATTTCGAAATGATTTGCAGGATGATTTGAGTTATATAAATTTCTTTTGACTTGTCTCATTCTCCAATAATCTTGTTCTAGGTTTTTTTGATATTCAGAATGAACAGCATTCATTTCTCTTTCAGTATATTCTTGTTTAAATAATGGTGATATAAAAAATTGTGAGAACCTATCTAAAGCACCTTCAAATGCATCATGATAAACTTCAAAGTGATAGTTGGTATGATCTTCAGCTGTATACGCATTTGAATATCCACCATTACTTTTTAAATATGATCCATAATCTTCTACATCTGGAAATTTTTCTGTACCAAGAAATAACATATGTTCTAGAAAATGAGCTAAACCTTGATACTCTTTAGGGTCTGACAATGAACCAACCATTACATTCATGCTTGCTGATGATTTATTATATTTTTTATCAGATACCAAAATAATTTTAAGATCATTTTCTAAGATAATTTTTCTGTATTCAGGTGCAGCAAAATTAAATCCAATTAAGAATATTATTAAAATGTACTTTTTCATCAATTTCCTTTTAGTTTAAAATAATATTTATGATTTGAATAATATCAAAAATATCAATATTAGGGTCATTATTTATACTGGCTTCGCAACCAAGTAAATTTAATTCAATTTGATTTAGAATATATGCTATAATTAGTAAAATATCCTGTAGGTCTAAAATATCATCTTCATTTACATCTCCATTACCATTAAAATCTTGAATCATGATGCAGCTTTCATCATCAAATTCTGCATTCAAATTATAATTACAAGAATTTTCATTAGTACAGCCTTCAACTATATTTTCGTACCACGCAATTTTATTGTCACCTCCAGATGCAGATAGAATATCGTTGTCTCCATCATTGTCAATATCTATGCCCATCGCATTATATGCAATAATAGCATTATTTGATATAATAATTTCACTAAAATTCTGTTCACCATCGTTTTCATATAAAGATATTTTATTGTCATCCATTGAAGCAGAGAGAACATCAATATCATTATCCCCATCCATGTCAACTGGATATACTGAATGAGCATACATTGCATTGTTTGATATTATGTGTTCAGTAAAGTTCTCGTTCCCATCATTCTCATACCATGCAATTTTGTTATCATCTGAAGATGCTGAAAGAACATCAATATCATGATCTCCATCTACATCTATAGCTTCTACATCCCATGCCATCATTGCATTTGTTGAAATTATATGCTCTTCAAATTCTTGGAATCCATTATTCTCATACCACGCAATTTTATTATCTTGATTTGATGCCGATAAAACATCAATATCATTATCGCCATCCAAATCAATAGCATATACTGAATAAGCATGTGTTGCATTATTTGCAATAAGATGTGGTGTAAAATTTTGATTTCCATCATTTTCAAACCAAAAAACAGAACTATCGAAAAATGAAGCAGAAAGCACATCCATATCACCATCTTGATCGACATCATGGGTATCAACATATTCTCCAAAAGAGTTAGTAACTATAACATGTTCAGAAAACTGATGGTTTCCCAAATTTTCAAACCAAACAATATTATTAATTTCTCTAGAGCAGCCAATAATATCCATAAGACCATCACTATTCAAATCAGATGCTAAAACTGAATGTGCATGATTTGCATTAGTAGTTAAGATATGCTCAGTAAAATTTTGACTTCCATTATTTTCATACCATGAAATTTTATCATCAAATCTTGAAGCTGACATAAGATCTATATCTCCATCTCCATCTATATCAGCTGCATCAACGTAGAATGCATCTAGCGCAAAAAGAGATACAATATGTTCTTCAAATGTTTGACTAAACATTTGATTAAGATTAACTATTAGTAGAATTGAGTAAATAATCTTCATAACAACAAATCTACAAAATAAGGAAGTATTTGTAAATAGAGATTCTTTATTATATTATTTTATTAATAACTATATATGATAAAATTTATTAATGATATAACATCAAGTATATCTGTATTATCATCATCATTTAAGTCAGTATCAACCCCTAATTGATTTTCAATAATTAAATTTACTAGTATGATTACATCATTTATATCAATGTTGTTATCTTGATTGAAATCACCCCCAAAAATACATGAATTGTCATTGTATACAGCACTAGAATTATAATTTGTGGCAAATTCATTTCTGCATCCATACATTTCATTAATTAAATTTGGTAAATAAATATTTTGGAAATTGTTGAAATCTGGAAAATCTAATAGATGACGAACTACCATATGATGATCAAGAATTGCATATGATGAATAGCTGTTACCTGCAAATAAGTTCCAGATATAATGATCATAGTATCCATCATAATCAAAATCGGTATCGCCATTTATGATTAGTGGATCATTATCATAAATTCCTAGGGTTTCATATAAATCACCCCACTCAACACATTCATAGTCAGAAAAATCTTCAAGATTATAATCAAGGGAAACAATAAATTCTAACTCTGAATTTTCATTGGTATATTCCATTATTGAATCCATCAAACTGACGTATTCATAGCATTGCGGTCACCAGGTGGCATTCATACTAATTAATGTAACTTTATATTCTCCACCATTAGTCAGGCCATTTAAATCTGACATAGAGAAATTTTCTCCTAGTTCATAATGACCATCACTGTGACATACATTAAACTCTATGTTTTGGTCAATTATGCTGATGGTATCTCCCACGGAATAAAAGGATCTATGTTGCGGAAAAGAAAAGCAAATAGAAATAAATAGTATTAGGTAAAGGTGCACCTTATGATTCTAAAATCATATTGACTAGTAAAACAACGTCTAATATATCTACGCTGTTATCAAAATTTAAATCTCCCGAATCATAGCTTTGTTGAGATAAAATCATATTAATTAATAAAATTATATCTTGAACATTAATAAATTCATCTAAATTAATATCTCCTAACATAGATTCTTCAGGATAATTTTCTGCAATAACATTTCTAATATAATTTTCAGTAGAAGGAATTATACCTGCTCCAACATTGATTCTTCCAATTTCATTTTGATTTGAATCAATTATTACAAGATCTTTATGACCACCGCTGAAGGCTTCACGAATTATATAGTCAGGATAAACATCAACTACAAGAGGTAGGTCTGAATTCGTACAAAAGCTTGAATTGAAATTATTTGCTACTGATTGTCCGACACCAATTATGACAATATTTTCATAGCCTTCGTTTCTTAATTCTTCTTGAAAATTGGACAACTGTCCAAAAACTGCAGTTCAGCCGTTTCAGCCTTGACTTGAAAAATAGTGTAGTGTTATATAATCCTCATACTCAGGGAACCATACATCCATACCATATGTTGGTGAGGATGTGTTTTTATCCTCCATAGAGTATTGAAGATCTTGAGAAAACAGGAGGGTAATAAATAGAAATATAGGTAGTATTATTTTGTAAAATTTCATTTAATAATTTAATGAAAAAAATAGTTTTTCAAAGAATTGAAATTTAAACTTTTTCTTTTTTAGCTTGGGAAATTCGTTTATTTACATCTAACTCCATTTTTCTCATTCTAAGAGTTAGTGGTGTAATTTCAATAAGTTCATCTTCTGCGATAAATTCTATACATTGATCTAATGAAAGCTTTCTTGGTGGGCGAAGTACAACGGTATTATCTTTTGATGCAGATCTCATATTCGTTAATTTTTTTTCTCTTATAATATTAACATCAAGATCACCTGTTTTATTTCTTTCTCCTACAATCATACCTTTGTATACTTCGGTACCAATATCTGTAAATAGTTCCCCCCTGTCGGCCATAGCAAGGGACGCGTATTGAGTTACTTTTCCGGGTCTATCTGCAATGATGACACCAGAATTTCGTTGAGGGATTGGCCCAAACCATGGTGCATAGGAATCAAATAATGAGTTAAGTATTCCTGATCCTTTTGTATCTGTTAAAAATTCACTTCTAAATCCAATCATTCCTCTTGAAGGTACTTTAAATTCTAAAGTTACTCTTCCAAATCCATTGTTTTGAAGGTTAACCATTCTTCCTTTTCTTTTGGAAAGTTTTTCTGTAATCACCCCTGTATGATCTTCTTCAAGGTCTAAAAATATAGACTCCACTGGCTCAAGTGTTTTTCCATTTTCTTCTTTTGTAATTACCCTGGGCTTTGAAACCATAAACTCATAGCCCTCTCTCCTCATAGTTTCAATAAGCACAGCCATTTGCAGTTCTCCTCTACCACAAACTTCAAAGACATCAGTTTCATCAGTTGTATTTATTTTTAAAGAAACATTACTTAAAGTTTCTCGATGTAAACGTTCACTGATATTTCGTGAGGTTAAAAATTTCCCTTCTTTACCAGCAAATGGACCATTATTAACATGGAAGAACATTGAAACGGTTGGCTCATCAATTTTGATACGAGGAAGTGGTTCTGGATTTTCGTTGTCAGATATAGTATCTCCAATTTTAATATTCTCAACTCCAGCAATTGCAATTATATCTCCTGCTTCTAAACTTTCAACCTTTATTTTTTCCAGGCCTTTAAAGGTATAGCAAGCAGATAATTTTTGATTACGTCTAATATCATCTTCGCCACATATGCTATATTGCTTGTTTCTGAAAATAGAACCATTATTTAATCTACCAATTGCAACTTGGCCAACATATGAATCATAATCAATACTTGTTACTAAAAACTGTGTTGTAAAATCATCCTTTGCTTCTGGACCATTAAAGGTTTCTAATATTAGTTCAAATAAAGGTGTTAAACTGTTTGAGTCATCTTCAAGATTATTTTGGGCTATTCCATCTTTTGCATTAGTATATATTATAGGAAATTCTATTTGATTTTCATTTGCATCTAAATCAATAAATAAATCATACACTTCATTTATAACTTCCTTAATTCTAGCATCTGGTCTATCAATTTTATTAATTACTAAGATAACTGGTAAATTTTTATTTAGTGCTTTTTGCAGTACAAATCTAGTCTGGGGAAGAGGACCTTCACTAGAATCAACAAGCAAAAGAACTCCATCAACAAGATTTAAACTTCGTTCAACTTCTCCACCAAAATCTGCGTGTCCTGGGGTGTCGACTATATTAATCTTTATATCATTATATAAAATTGCAGTATTCTTTGCTGCAATTGTAATCCCACGTTCTTTTTCAAGATCCAAAGAGTCCATAACTCTATCAGTAACAGTTTCATGCTCACCAAAAGTTCCACTTTGCTTTAATAGTCCATCTACTAGAGTAGTTTTACCATGGTCTACATGAGCAATGATTGCCATATTTCTAAATTTATCTTTTATCATAGAAGCAATCTACGTAGAAACAATATCATAATAAAAGATGCTTTTGATATCAAAAATTGATATAATTGTTAATCAAGGTTAATTAACTCTTTATATCATCAACAAATTCTTGATATAGAGTCATGAAAATTATCT
>PCCQ01000091.1 GCA_002731795.1 Fidelibacterota bacterium | reverse complement strand
TATTGAAAATGCTAATGCTACTATATCAATAAATAATTCCTTGGTTGAAATATATGATTCAGTAGTTAATTTAGGATCGATTTCTCCATCACAAACTAGTCTTAATACAGAGCCATTTTACATATCATTTAGTGATGATATCATCGATGGCTCCCTATTATCTTTTAACTTAAATATAGCTAATGAATATGGCTACAGCCAAAATATTGTACTGGAGAATATTTCTGTAGGAGTTGCATCTCAAAATGATCCATTGGGCCCAGATTCATATGGATATTACATATACGATTGGACAGATGTTGGATATAGTCTGACACCATTTTATGATTGGATAGAACTTGACCCCAGTCAAGGTGGAGATGGTGTTGATTTAGGTATAAGTCATTCAGGCAATGGAAATGGTAGTGTAGCAAATAGTACAAAGTATGTTGATTTGCCCTTTACTTTTACATTTTATGGGGAAGATTATGATCAAATATCTGTAAGTGCAAACGGTTGGATATCTTTTGGTTATTCAAATATGGAATCCTTTAGAAATTATCAGTTACCTGGAGCAGGAGGTCCTTCTCCAATGGTAGCTGCATTTTGGGATGATTTGAAAACTACAGGTGCATCAAAAGTTCTAAAATATATTTCTGATGAATATGTAATTATCGAATGGCTCAATATGGAAACATATCAATATGGTGATAATCAGACTTTTCAAGTAATTTTATATAATTCTATTACTCCATCAGGTGATGATGAAATAAAAATTCAATATAAAGAATTTAATAATACTACTAATGGTGACTATAGTCAATACACTCCATATCATGGATGTTATTCTACAATAGGCATCGAAAATCATATGTCTACAGATGGAATAGAATATACATTTAATAATAATTATCCTACCGCTGCAGCTCCTTTGCAGAATCAAAGTGCTATTTTTATTACCACGAGAAATACAACTGTTTTAAATGCAGGTGATGTAAACCAGGATGATGAAGTTAATATATTGGATATAGTTATGGTCATTAATCATATCTTAATGATTGAATCATTGGACTCTGTAGGGCAATTTGTTTCAGATATGGATGAGAATCAATCAATTAATATTTTAGATGTTATTTTAATGATAAACTTAATTTTTGAGTCTTAAGGTAAAGTATTGCCAGTATCAACTTTAGCTCTTCTTTTAATTCTTTGTCTTTTAATTTTTTTAGGGTTAATTGAATCATGGCTTCATAGAAATGCAATTTCAAAAATCCCAATCAGAATACATGTCAATGGCACTAGGGGTAAATCAAGCGTTACAAGGTTAATAGCAGCTGGTCTTAGGGCAGGTGGTATAAAGACATTCGCTAAGACTACAGGGTCCTCTCCTAGATTTATTGATAGCAATGGAGATGATCATGTAATTCAAAGATTCCGTCCTGCTTCTATTGGTGAACAGATAAGAATGATAAGTAGGTTTGCAAAGCATTCTCCTCAAGCTATAGTAATGGAGTGTATGGCTGTACAGCCACAATATCAATGGGTTTCTGAACATAAAATCCTTCAATCTAATTATGGAGTTTTGACAAATGTGAGAGCTGATCATTTGGAAGAAATGGGGTACAGTCTAAATCATATAGCAAAATCATTAAGCAATACAGTGCCCTTTAATCAGAAATTTTTTACATCTGAAGATGAGAATTACCAAGTCTTGAAGGACAAAGCTATAAAGAATAATTCAAATTTTTCCCTTTCTAGTGGGAGTCAATTAGATAAGAAGTTTTTAAATGGCTTCCCATTCATTGAACATCCTGATAATATTGCATTAGCATTAGATATTTGTGAAGAACTTGGAGTTGAAAATGATCAAGCAATTAAGGGTATGAGAAAAATGATACCAGATCCAGGGGCGTTGACAGTCACAAAATTATCAATTAACAATTCAAGCATTGATTTTGTAAATGCTTTTGCAGCAAATGACCCTCAATCAACATTAAAGACATGGAATATTATTTTTGAATATATAAAAGGTAGTAGAAAAACAGCTGTATTTTTAAATACAAGGCCAGATCGTCAAGTTCGAACTCAGCAGTTACTGGATTTAGTATTTTCAAGTATGAAAGCAGATCATGTTATTGTTCGCGGTGACAACTTAGCAAATGATGTTAAATCACGCCATGAAAATATGAATAAAATTGATTATACTATTTTTAGTTATGATGATAGTTCTAGCAAGATTATTAATAAAATATCTACATTAGATGATTATCTGATTGTTGGTATTGGTAATATTGTCGGATGGGGTGAAGAGTTTATGAAAAAATTAAAAGGTTATAAAAATGATTGATAATCCTGCAATAGCAATAGGGTTAGGTATGATTATTAGTTTAATTCTTACTGAATCTGTTGGAGTTACAGCAGGGGGTTTAATTGTGCCCGGATATATTGCTTTAAATCTTCATTCTCCAGCTATGGTACTAACAACTTTTGGAATAAGCCTATTTACCCTAGCTATTTTAAATTTATTATCAAGATATATTATTATATACGGTAAAAGAAGACTTGTTTTTTGCCTACTATTAGCTTTTATACTTGGCTCGATTATCAGAGAGGTCCCAATTCATTTAAAGAGTATATATGATGTTGAAACTTTATCTGCTCTTTTGGATATATCTGAATTAAACTTCATTCAATACTTCATTGTTCAAATTGGCTATTTACTATCAGAATTTACTAATAGTGAGCTTGTTTATGTGGGATATCTTATCCCTGGATTAATTGCAAGCTGGATGGATAAACAAGGTATTTTAAACACTTCATCAATAATACTAATTATTGCTAGTTTTATTAACTTAATACTAATGGTTTTAGCTCACTATGTTTAGACCCTATATAAAAAGAACTTACATTTTAGTTTTAGTAGCTATGATTAACCTCTTGCTTGTATATATTTCGTATCAATCGTATTCGTTCACTAAGTCGAAAGATTATGAACTTAAAATTGAAGCTGCAACTATAATGAAGAATGCCCTTGATTTAACAAAAGGACTTGATAATCCTAAAGATATTGACAGATTTAAATCAGGACTTGTTGGAGTTGACTCAACCAGTTCTCAAATGACAACAAAAAGAGGATTTCTAGAATCAAAAGTAGCCACAACTAATCCTAACTTTGCAGCGGTTTTTATTGATTGGTTTAGTGCTATTGGCATTTCTAGTGATATTTCTAATACTCCTGATACTGTCGCAGTAAGTATGACGGGATCATTCCCAGGGGCAAATATTGCTTTTCTTGCTGCATGTAAAGCATCAAATGTATACCCAGTAATTATCAGCTCGATAGGCTCTTCCTCATGGGGTGCAAATCAAATTGACAAAACATGGATTGAAATTGAAAACACTCTCATTGATGCAAACTTTTTTAGTTATAGAAGCAAAGCATTTTCGTTAGGTGGTGATAATGACCAATTAGATGAGTTGCCTATTGATATAAAGCAAATACTGGAAAATAAGATTATTAAAAATAATTATGATATTATCTCAAATGATCAAATGCAAGGCGCTGTAAATGAGAGAATTAGAAAATATAAAGAACAAAGTAGTAACTATAAAGCTTATGTAAATATTGGGGGCTCTTCAGCAAGTTTAGGTGACTCTACAACTAGTAAAATGTATTTGCCCGGACTGATTTTTGGTAAAGATGAAGCTATAGCTGATGCCTTAGATGATGAATATTATGACGAATATGAATATGAACAAGAGATAATACCTGCTGTTGAATACTTTTTAAGTGAACAGAAAATTCCTGTTATTAATGTTAGAAATATAAATAACTTATGTGAATGGTATGGATTGCCTTATAGCAATCTAAGTTTTAATGATGAAAATGTTAAGATTGGTGCTGGTGATTTATTTGGAGTTAAAACTAAGCATCGTCTATCAGTTGTTTGGTTAAGCACTTTAGCTTCTCTAGCTTTAATTGCTTGGCTTGCAATATCAAGTATTATACAAGTTAATAATAAAATGAAAGAAATTGACAATGATTCTATTATATAAATTTTTCATTCTTACTTTTTTTGCATTACTATTTGCAAAACCAATTAATCCCATTGGAACTGAAAAATCAGTTTTAATATCTAATTCCAAGAAAAAGAGTAAAAATTATAAGTATTATGAATTAGATAAGTCTGGATTGGTATTTGAAGATTTGGGCTCATTTTCAAATGACGATTCATTGCGTATTAAATTATACATTAGAGAAGTAATAGCTAAAGAAAAAAAAGAAAAACAAAAATTCAAAGTTGATGTTTCTTTAAATGGAATCTCTGAAACAGTTTCATTTAAAAATAAATCAATGGGTAAGCATCTTCTAAAAAATAGACCTGGGTGGGCTACTACTGATGCGGGTATTTGGTTTTTAGATGTAAAATATAGTGATTTTAAAAATTTACGTATTAATCGAAAATCAAATGAAAAATTAATTATTCGTACAGTGGTTGATAAGATTGATAGATCAAAGCTTGTTTCTAGAACTATCAGTACAATTAATAATCAGAAAAAATATAAAATAGATACTAAAAGCCAAAAAAGTGGAAAGTTGATTTCAAGATATTGGTATAAATTGGAACAGAATTCAGACAAATTGAAGTTTGAGGTCGAGGGACCAACTTCTATCAGAGTGTTTAGCAGGATTTCAAATCCATCTCATAATTCTAAGGCAAACGATTATTCTTTATTTATTAAAGAAAATGGACTTGATATCGGAACATTTTCCTTTTCTTCTGAATTATCATCCCTCAGTAATTTGAATGAAACAGGTGAGAAAGTAAGTAAATGGAGAACATGCTGGATAAATGTTCCCAAGGGGAAGCATTACTATACAATTAGTAAAGGCTCATTCTTTTCTAGAGAGGACTCATATTATGCAAATACCCAAGATGCTATAATTGAAGATTCTAGCAATACATATATAAGAGTAAAAAGATATGATAAAGACTAGACAATTTCTTTTGTCTCTTTTATTCTTTTCAGTACTTTGTTCTAATTCTATTTTTAGTGGATTTAAAGTTCCAATCTATTATACCAGTTCTGTATCAATGGGTTATGATAATAATTTATTTAGATTATCAGATTTAAATCTTGATTCAACTTTATTGCCCAATATTGTTGATGCCAGTGCATTCGATAGCGGATATATTACCCCAAAGCTTAAAATAGATTACCAGCCATATATAATTAAAGATTTAAAAACTGATTTTAATTTTGCCTATACACGAAATCATTATTTTAGTTCATCAGAGAAATCATTTAATATATTCCAATCTCAAATAGGGATAAAGTTTGCTCCATATCAATCGATTAAATTTTCACACAGATACATTCCGAAATATTATTTGAGAAATTATATAGATCATGATATGTCAAAAGAGCAATATGAAGTATGTACATTCTCCATTGAAAGTTTTTCTATTTCGTATTCACATCCATTGATGAATAGAAATTGGATAAAACTAAAGCTGAATAATACCAACTATTTTTATAATAAAAGTTTTACGGAATTTGATACACGTATAATTCAATTTGAGATCAAATATTATTTTAGATTCTTAAAATCATCAAACAGCATATGGTATTCTTACTCAGATGGTGATAATATCTCAAATAATAATGGCTATCATTCAACTAATGTGAATCGCTCGTATGGAGAACATAATCTAGGAGTTAGTTTTAAGAAAAAATTGAGAAAGAAAAAAACTTTTGATAGCTTTGGAACTTCATTTATGTTTGAAAATCGGTTCTATGAGGCAGAGAATGATGATGATTTATCGTTCAGCTCAAGAGAGAGTGCGTTGCATAATGGGAGAACTCATAATGAGTTTAATTTTTCATTTTGGGTAGATAAAAAAATTAATCAGATTAATAATCAGTTTAAGTTCAAGTATCGGCATCGAAATGTTAAGTCTGATTATTACTGGGTTTCTGATTTTAAAGACTTTAATAAGTTTGAGATTACTTATAAAGTCTCATTTAGTTCAAATTTAAACATATTGTATTAAGGAGTTGCAATGAAGTTAATTTTATTATCGATTTTATTTTTGGTGGGATGTGGTACGGAATCTGATCCTTTAGGGATTAAAGTTCTAGATGAGTGGCATTATGAGACTATAGATGCTTGTAGGGGTATTGATATATCAGATAACATATTAGTTGCAGCTGCTTCTAGCAATGGTTATTTTAGATTTGATATTACAGATTCTGATACCTTACAACTAGTGAATCATATTGCTGATCTTAATCCTAGTACTGGTGATGATGCTGCATATGATGTAGCAATTTCAGGCAGTATTAAAGATAAGGTTTTTGTATTAGATGATGTGGATGGTATTGTGGTTTATTTTTTTGATGGGAGTCCAAGTATCACATTAGATGCATGTGGTAATAGTCTAACATATAGAAGCTTGGCAATAAATGATGCAATTCAGGATACAACAATAGTTTTTACATTACAAAAGCATCAAGTCGATGGGCTTCCTAATGGTTTTGATCAATATTCAACCTCAGTGGGAGTTAGAAAGTATTTTGAAACTCTTGATCCATTTGGAGGTGAAGCGTTATTTGAGAATGATGGTTGCAATGCGGCAATTAATCCAAGTATTGATGCAATGAAGATTTTTTATGCTGATAATCTCTTGAGTCTAACTCTTGGTGGACTTGGAGTACAGGTTTATAAGTATGAACATAACTCAGATGATCCTCTAGTGCCTTGGTCTTCATTTTACGTCCAAGGAGGAGAAGCTGAAAGCATATTCTCTTTAGGGCAAACGGTGATCGGAGGATTTGATAATGATAGAGGTTGTTACATGGCGTTACTTGACTCAGATGGTGAAATAGTTGGTAATTTAACTTTTGCAGATGGTTACTCAATTAATGCGATTGACTATAAGAGTGGTGTGCTTGCTTTGGCTGCAGGAAATGATGGAGTGCTCATTTATGACTGGGATGAGTCACTTGGATTAGATTTAAAAGGTATACTAAATGTTGGAGACGATAATTACGTATACGATGTAAAGGTGCATAATGATGATATATATGTTGCATCTGAGAACGGAATATCAATTTATAACATAAAATAGGAAGATATAAGAATGTATAAAATATTATTAAGTGCTCTAATAATTGTTTCAAGTCTTTTTTCTCAATTTAATTGGCAAGATGGGGGATTACCATTGAGACAAGGAGTTCACATAGAATGGCAAAGAAGTGGTATTGTTGCAAGTGATGGAAGTTTAATTATGACTTGGTCTGATACTAGAAACTCAATAAGAGATATTTACGCTCAAAAAATTGATTCAGATGGAAATTACCTTTGGCAAGATGGAGGTGCTGTAGTTGTAGATGTAGATGGCAGACAAGAAGATCCTTTAATTGTACCTGATAATCAAGGAGGAGCATATATAATTTGGCGTGATTATAGGGACGAGAATTACTACGGTGATATCTATGGTCAGCATATCGATTCTAACGGTAATCAGCTATGGGCATCTGGAGGTGTGCCTCTTTCAAATCAAACCGGTGAGCAATCAAGTCACAACTTATGTATAGATGGTAATGGTGGCGCATTTGCTGTTTGGCTTGACAAGAATGGATCTGGAACTTATAGGGGAACCCACTTATCATCAGATGGCCCTTTGACTGTTGGGCAAGGTGAAATAGTTTC
>PCCQ01000090.1 GCA_002731795.1 Fidelibacterota bacterium | reverse complement strand
TATAAATACATTTACTATGGGACCTGCGGATATAAAAGGTGGTCTTTTAGGAATGTATATAAATATTCATCCTAGAAAATCTAAAATTTAAAAAAATTAGTTATTATTTAAAAATCATTTTATTATTAAATATAGTATCAATGCCTAAAAATCAATTATTTAAAAATATACCAGATTTACAAATTGTTCAGTCTGTGCTCGAGGCGTTTGGTCTAGAAAACATAGAGGATACTAGACTATTTACAAAAGAACATATGCAAGACGTAGAAACTATTCAGAAATTAACAGAATTAATCCCTACATTAAAAGAATATTATATCCCTTGTAAGAGTAAAATATATTTAACCGATTTAAATGAAAAGAAATGTATTACTATTTTGAGACAATTTATTAAAATACATCACTATAAGTGTATTGGTATGGAGAGAAGCGTGAAAGGTAAAAAAATGATGACTTATCGGTTAATTTATTCAGAAGAAGATTTTTTGAAATCACCCGAATGTAAAGAAAAAAAAGAGTATGTTTTATCTTTTGAATAAATTTGATTTAAACTTTAATTTTTTTAATTAAAATAACTTAAAAATGTGTTTGTGAAATGAATTTAGAATATCCAGATATACCCTTGAAACAATATCCAAAAAAAGTGAATAACTTATTTTCATTTGATACTTGTCAAGTTGCTGTGAATTATTGGATTTATGATAAACGTAAAAGGATAGTTGTTCACACTGGTTCAAGTCGTGCTTGTGGATGTAATCATCATCGATCTTCTATTCATGCTGAACAACGAGCATTAGAATATTTAAGAAAACATAAAAAAAATCGTAATCTTCAAGTTTATATATGGAGATGGAATAAATGTGGCGAAATAAAATCTACATATTGTTGTCTTTCTTGTAGTCAATTAATCAAAAAATATGGTTATGAAAATGATATATTTACCTTTGATAAAGAAAATATAATCAATGCTTTAGTAGATAACCCTGAATTATCACTTGCTTATAAGATAAAGTATGATTTGACACATTAATTATTTTTTTTTATTCAAAATCAATTAATAAAGAGATTTCCCCCCCTGTATTTCCACCCTGTATTTTCTTGTGGAATATTATTTCCTATTAAAGGTGCATCTGAAGCGTATATAATAAAATTCATTATACTTGTTATCATTACATATATGGAGATAAAAAATAACAATATAAAATAAATATATTTGTATCTTTTATAAAAAGATTTATATTTATAATATATCATTATCATACATCCTAGAAGTACATAAGGCAGAATCATAATAAAAATAATAAAGGGTAATATACTATAGAGTTCTATAATTCTCATTATATATAATTCTTATATTTTTATCCTTTTTTTAGTATTGAAATTTCTTCTTTAAGAATTTCAATTTCAGATTCAAGTTTAAATTCGCTATCTTGGAGTTTTCTAATACGACCTTCAGCCATCTGTAAATTTAACTGAAGATTATCAATGATATCATTATAATATTTATCCATTTCTTTTATCTGATCAATGTTTGATGTATCTGAATTCATAGATATTGTAACTGAACTCATTTTTAATATTATTTAAAATAATTTCAATGTATTTAATTTAAATCAAATTTTAAATGTATGTTGTTTATCTATTGAAATGTGATAATCTTTCTTATGTTGGTATGACAAATAATATTTTTAAACGAATAAGACAACATAATGGTGAAATTAAAGGCGGGGCAAGATATACAAGTAAGAGGGAACACTGGTATCCTGTATTAATTATAGATGGATTTCAAGATATGAAATCTGCGATGCAATGTGAGTGGAGGTTAAAAAGAGGTAAAAAGGGAGTTAGAGGAAGAATAAAATATCTTAATGATTTTTTAAAGAATAATAATCGCTGGACAAGTAAGAGTGATATTATTAAACAACAAAATTTAACTTATTATTTAGATACAGACTATATAGATAATTTCAGTTATCCTACGAAAGAATTATATATGAAAGGAGAATAAATATATTTAAAAGATTATCTATTATTCATATAAAAATGATTGAATCAGAATATTATCAGAACTATAGGGGACCCCAATTATCTCTTGCTCAAATATGGAGACATGGTGAAGAAAAATTATATATTACAGAACATATTAAAGAATACTATGGTCCTAATAATAATTGGCAAGGTAAATTATATACTTACGATGATATTTTTCCTAATAAAGACCATACATATAAATTCAAGTTTGAGTTTGTAGATGATACTGGTAGAAAATATTGGTTTCATGGTATGATCGGAGAACCCGAACAATATTTTAATCCTCCACTCTCTATGCCCAGTGTAGAACGATAATTTTTATCGTAAATTCATAATTTTTCTCTATTTGTTCATAAATTTGATTTTGGGATAATTTATGATTGATTAGCTTTTTGAATCAAACAACTCGCAGTTTTGTGAGTTTTAGCTTTCCCGCGCTTAATTTAATTTAAATTTTAAATATTATAATGGACGAGGATATGTAGCCTCGGGCGGGCGAGAGGCCCGCGAATAGGGGATGATGTGTCATCTCCCCGCACCTTGCTCTGCCCCATCTTGACAGGTGAGTCCTAAGATGGATAAACGGGCGCTGCTATAGTCCAGACGCTTAGGTTAGCGTTAGCAGTAGACACAAAAGGATTAGTCGCCGATCATACTAGGCGCCAGTTATTATCTTGAGTAGGTTGTTGACTCTGACAGTCAGGAACATTCCCATAAGTATAAGACCAAATATACACACCCTATTGGTGATTATGGGCGCAAAAATAGACAGAACTGAGTATGGGTCCGAGTAGCTTGTGGCCTTAATATTGGATCCCTCTTGAATAAGATGATACAGGGGCATATCCGCATTCCAGGTCGCGTCCTCCTGATGGGCGCTCATAAATATAATGTTAGTATGCTAGGAATGCTGGATGTGTGAGCGGGACGCCTTTGGTTACCCGAACTCAGACAATACCTATCAACGTAAACCGGGGGCTGAACTCCGGAGCTAATAGCCACCTCAGTGTGGTTCCCACTTAAGGGGATTAGAGTTGTTCTAATCATATTGAGATAATCATGTCACCTAACCTCCCGAGCAGATTAATTTCGGCAGGAGAGTGGAGACCTCTGTGTCGCAGGCGTTTTTGATAGGATATACTAAATTTTTTTTTGTTCGGTTTTCAACAAAGTTTTTTTTTAAACTATCATATATGACAAGTTGGATGAATCTTACTGAATCACAAAAGCGTATTTATATGGAATTCCATGCACCCATAATAAATAATGTGAAAGTTATGCCCGAAAATTTAGAATTAATACCATTGAATTTAGTATATCCTACACCAGATATGATAAATTATGTATTATTATCCGAATTAGAATATAATAATACAATAAATACTCACTTGACAGATAGTCAAATAAATGCCGTTTTATTTTGGATACAGGAAATAGATAATATTAATAGATATGATTAATTTTTTTTCGTATATGATTAATTTTTCTTTAATTGTTCATAAATTTGATTTAGGATAATTCACTGGTTGATTAGATTAACAACCATCGGTCTGTATACACACAGACACAACACAGCACTCTCGCTTTTGCTTCACAAAGCACATCACTCTCGCTTTCTCTCCGCAAAGAACAGAAGTATGGCTTCCACGATGACATTTCCACCCGGAGTCTTCCAGACGTTCACGAAAGAAGACCCCGTCTACTGGGGTGGCGACTCAGAGATTGAAATATCCCTGTTACCAAGCACCACTAATGGTGTGGCAGTTGATGGGGTGTTCACTATGGACGGCGAAGATACGGCAATTATCGACGAGTTGACGAAGGCAGTTGAAGAGGAAAGAAACAAGGAGCTTGATCGGAAGATCCGTATTATCGGAGAAGTCATAGATGCGATGGATCACTACGACGACTCGTGGTATAGGCGCTCTGATTCTTGGTCACACCTCTTGCCCCTAGATGAAGGGGAAGATGAATGGCCTCTTCATCGGGTCTGGGCACACTTCATGTTATGGCCTCTTGAAGATGATGAAGTCACACAAGTTCTTCAAGCAGCAGAAGAAGACTTTGAATACGAGTCTTGGGTAAACTCTAAGCAGTATAATAAGTCTCTTGAAGCATACAACAGGCACAAGCTCCTGGCTTTCGAGAAGGGTGAGGCTCCCAACTGGGCTGGTGAGTGCACTGGCGATTTCGCAATGGCTACCAAAAGTCATGGTGAGTCTTGTGTTCTCTACCAGACATCCCTCAAGGAGCGCTACATTGTTCAAGCCGTGATTCAAACCGAGTTCCCCGAAGACAGAGGCAACAAGGGATACGCGAAGGCATCTTCTGTTTATGGAGATATCTATATCCCATACAGGTTCAAGGGATACATCGGTCAACCAGGTTCACCTCAGCTAATGACAATAGCACTTCAAGATGTCGGAGATGGGAATCGCAAGGGTAATGGTTTCCGCTGGACTTGCATTTACACTCACTAAAAATACAAAACAGAATAAAAATACAGAAAATACATAAAAACAAATAAAAATACAGAAAATTAGCTTAGATAAAGACAAAAAAAATTTTTTTATCGCTTTTTGTCGCTTTTGTTCATAAATTTGATTTGAGATTGATTTTTTTGATCAGTTTAAAAAACTCACTTGTCTGTTAATATCAGGCATCCATTTCTAGTATCTCAGTTATGGCTACTTTCAACGATATCCCGTTCGAAGTGTTTACCAGTTCAATCCTCCCACACTTGAGTATTAGACCCGTGTGTATACTAGCCCAAGTAAACACGTTGTGGAAAGATTTCACGGATGATCCCATTGTTTGGAAACATCTATATCTTCAAAACACACCCACTAAGATACTTGATACCAGTGTCCATATTGGACCAAAATCGGCGCGCCAAAGGGATCACAACAAGGAATATGAAATTTATCGCGACACAGGTGTAATGCCACCACCTATCTTCTGTGAAGGTAAACCATTCACACCTGAGTCTACAAAGCGCTGTAGAGACTCGAACTGGTTTCTAAATAATAGTTGGTGTTGCGATTGTATGCCACCAGCATCACTAAAATCTAAACTTAAATCGTGGAGAGAAGTTCGCAGCGATGGTGTTGATACGGATGATTTTCCGTGTCTTCCAGGATATGGAAACTATCGCGACACAGGTGTGTATTGTGCTTATGTCAACTCGGAGTGGCAAAATTACAATAGAGAAAGGGGTCTTTCTACCCATAACCTGTGTCAAAATCCTGACCACTACGAAACAAGTACGCTAGGCGCTCTTGAAGATTGTAAAAAGAAAAAATCCTTCAAGAAATGGACACTCAAAATCCTTGAAAAAGAGCGTAAGGCAAAGTTAGCCAAGGCAACTCGGGAAAAGAAGGCTAAGTTGAAGAAGTTAGAAAAAGCACGCCGGGTCATGGAAATACTTGAACGCGAATATCTTGAAGCTGAAGAAGCAGAAGAAAAAGCAACCAAGATGTTTAACAATATCTCAACAAGCGTCAAACTAGCTTAGAAATCTAGATAGAGAAATATAGATACAAAAATACATAAAAATAAAATATATAGCAGAAAATACAAAAAAAATTTTTTATGTGAAGATTAATTTTTCTTATAAGAATAAAAATTTGATTTAAGAATTCTGTAACCAATTAATACAAAAATATACGAATAATATTTGTTCGGTTCAAACTTGAGGAAATGTCAACCACCAATGTTTTCCCAGTCAATTATCAGAGCATCGTGAACCAGGTTATGGAACTGGATATCCTTGAAGATTATGGACACTTGAATATTCAATCAAAAGATACCGAGTTCGATGAATCAAGAGGATATACAGCATGCGTTTTCGGATGGAGTATGTTTTGCGATGAGATAGGACCTTTTGAAGATAATCCCTGTTATGGATCTAAGATCGTGGGCAACCTATATGATGCAGAGAACGGATTGGGATACATTGGATATATTTCTGAGGTGGATGGAAAACCTTACCCTATTATCCATTCATGGGCTATGCGGACACGCTTGAAGCATCCAGAAAAAGGTAAGTTCGATATAGACAAACATGATGCAATCTATTATTATGAATCACTAGACATTTGTTAGATTTAATTCATTAAAAAAAATAATATTCTAAATTTAATTTTTTTATACTGAGTCAAAAGTTTCTTTTAGCTTTTTTGTTAATACTAAATAATCTCCTTCATTCATATTCCATGATTCTCTTTTATCTTCAATGAAATAAAGTAGTTCTGTAAGTTTTTTTTTAGCTGGATGTAAGGGTTCATTGACACGTGGTCGTTCTATAGAAGGTGTATCTGGTGGTTCGGGTGTTTCGACTTCTTGGGCGAGTTCCGCTGCTCCTCGACGCAGCGCTTCCTCGAGCCGCGCGAGGCGCAGTTCTTCATTGGCTGATTCTTGGTCAGCACGTTGAAGCAGCGCATCGATGTCTCGATCTTGCTGAGGTGTCCAACCCACACTTGCTAAAACTCGCAAAACATCCGGGTCTTCCCATGCTTCTGCGCCTGGGCGACAACTGACCCATGAAAGACTACATTCTTGCTGAATTTTAACAGCCCACCATTGAGCGATATCTTCTCTACTATGTTGGACGCTAAGTAATCCTTCCGGGTATCTTTCATCAATTTCTGGTACGCATTGATCCCGGAATAGATTATTCAGTTTTAGAATTTGCCATTCACATCTTTCTTTGATAACTGATGGTTGTACTGGTGCGACATTTCGCCAACCTTCAAGAGTGTGACCGAGTTCTGCGTTCCCATATAATTCCCTTCGATATCTATTTTTAAATACTTCTAAATTTTCTGGATCCTCATTCTGATATCTACTTATCTGTAATCTAGCCTCAGACTGGTAAAAGTGAAGTATCTTCCTTATTTCACACCAAGGGACATAATCCTGAATATCTCTCTGATAAAGACCATATGCTATACTACTTACATTTTCAACCCAAGATTTCATCATTGATCTAATTCGATCAGGAAAAGAATAAATATTATCGTTAAAGGGGTCTCCAATTTCTCTCGATTCCCAACAGGCACCACAATAGCTTTCGCACTCATGGATAGAAGGTATTCGGACACTGATAGTTTTCTCTAACATATCTAAAAACATAAGTGGATGGACGTATCCGGTCGCTGGTGATCCATTACATAGTTGATGTGGACCCCATCTACGCAGAGATCTATCGCAGACCTTTGTAATCTCATCAGTCATGATAGAGTGGAACTCTGGAGATATATGACTATGGCGAACAGACATCGTTGAATGTATTTGTTAGTGATACAATTCAGAGTAATTTATAATCAAATTTATGATAATATATTATCATAAATGTTCCCAGAATGATATAAATTTGATAATGAACTCAATATTTCATTTACTAATAAAAAAGGAAGATATTTTATCTTAAAACCATGGAAGTGATTTATATTGGTTTCATGTTTATAACATTTTCGGGATTCTGTATGATTTGTAGAGAAAAGTATGGATTACACGATCCAACGGCACCACCAAGATCTAATATAGATAGTAGAGTTAAGTATGGAAATCGTATACTTTCTCTTTTTCACATGATTACTTTTCTTGCGGGTGCTTTACATCCACTTGAAAGAGAAAATACAAGGTTTATATGTTTCATATTTAGTAGTTTATTCTTAGTAGGTTCTCAAATAATACTTCAATTTATGCTTATGATACTAACTGAATTTTATGTTCAGTATGATATTCAAGTATCAAACAAAGAGAAATTTAAAGAAGATGCTCGGACTTTGATTAAACAACAAGGTATTCAATACAAAGAAAATAGTGATTCTTATTTAGAGATAGAAAGTCTTAAAAATGAAATTTCAAAACACAAAGTAGAACTACAAAGTTTAGAAAATAAATTTAGAGATGTAAAATATGTTAATAGTTCGCTTTATTCCAGATTAGATCGTATATCTGAAAAACAAAAAGAAAAGAAAGAGTTTTTAAGTGAACTCTTCAACAAGATTGAAGAGTATAAAACTACATTCCCTGAAGGTGATTATATCACAATGTGTAATCTTTTAAAAAAAATATATGAATAATTATTCTTCTTTTTAAAATTATTTTTTTATGAACAATTAATCTTCTTTTTTATGAAGTATTCACTATAAAATTTGATTTATGATTGATTCATAATCAAAAACACATTTAATAAGAGTAATATTTACTGAAAAGTATCTCAACTTAATTCACAATGGAAGGATTTTCTGATTCCCATAAGTTCGCCTTTAAGTCGGAAGACTCTGGACATCTTATGCCGGTTCACTATCGCGAACTAGGTGAGAAGTCAGATGAACTTTACTCACCAAGAGTCACATGGTCAGATGTTGTTATCAATGGTGTCCCCCTAGAGCGGACTTTTGAGTATGAAGATGATATTGCGCGCATACAAGAAGAAAGAAGTAAATCCCCTGAAGAACAAGGCATTATTATGGTGAATAGCGGGATATCGCAATCTCAAACCCTACCACAAGTTGAAGAAGTAGAAGACGAACGTTGGGTCAAGAGACTACAGCGTCTTTACCCGATGAATTTTCAAGAAGCAAAGAAGAAGCGTAAGAGCATAGAAAGATACCCCGTGAAACCGAAAGGTAAGAAACAGGTTAGAGATGAGAAAATAAACTCTTCATCGGATAAGTTCCGGGAGATTACAGATGAGAAATTGGGTGGTGATATTTCTCTAGATTACACGATTTACATTCAGAAGAAAGATGATTATAAAATCATCAAAGAAGAATTGATGCGAACACCAAGTGATCCTTTCTGGCCACCACAATACAACATCATCAAGGTCCCCATTCGGACAAAGTATTGCCCACCCCTACACTGGCTAGAACCTGAAGTAGATTGGGAGAAGATTTGGATTCATGTAGACGAACTAAAAAC
>PCCQ01000089.1 GCA_002731795.1 Fidelibacterota bacterium | reverse complement strand
TTAAAGCGGAAAATAGGGGGAAGTAAAACTTCCCCTTTTCCTCATTGACTTACTTATTCTTCTTCTCTTCTTAGAGAAGCACCAGCTGCTGCAATTAGTGCTGCTACTGACATACCAACTATTCCAAGTGCGAAAGATGGAGTAGATGACTTGTCTTTAACAACTGCAATCTGTCCAAATGCATCATTATCGTCTTTTTGGTTCAAGTATTCGTCTTGTTTCTTGTAACCATTGTCAACATCTTGTTGCTCTGGATCTGGATTAATCATTGCGTATAACTCAACATTTGTGAAATCCTGAGTTGTTTCACCTGGTATGAATGCTTCTTCCCAAACAGCTGTTATTGGGTACCATGTCTGATAGATTCCTTGTGACTCAAGAACTGGTTTTGGTGCCATTACTGGTTCGATAGTTGAAGCTACTCTAGTCATACGTTTTACACCGTCTGGTGTGTTGTATGCGTCTCCAGTTGAATCAATTACGTAGACCACCATTAAGACATCGGAAGCGTAGTTTCCTTCGTTCCATGCCTTCACAGTTATTGCTAATGAATCGCCTTCAAGAACTCCTGCTCTGTCATATGACATATCTCCTAGAACAAATTGTGATGGTTTAATGAACAAGGTTGCCGAAGTTGGCTCTCTCATTTCTTCATCACTACCTGTGTCGGTAGGATCCATTTTCACATCAAACTTGCGGTTTCCTGCAGGTTCGCCTTTCTCAGAGTCAAAGTCCGGAGCTAAGAATCTTACAGTAATTAATGCTTCATCATCTGGAGCCATTTCTACTCCATATGTGAAAGTTCCATTACCATCCGATGTTGAAGTTACATCATTATCTTCTACTCCATTAACTAACACTTGTACAGTTATTGTGAATGCAGCTCCCTTGTAGTCCTTACCCTGTGCAACCAAAGAAGGAGTGAATTGGAACTCGTTATCTTCTGTACCGATGTTCTTGGCGAAATAGTCCATTTCTACTGCTAAACTTGGGAATATCTCATAAGTTAGCTTATTTGGATTATCTTTAGCAAAGAAGAAACCTGTATCTTGTGTTCTCACAACTTGTACGTTTCCAATCTCAGCTGTACCTTCTACACCACGTGCTCTGAAAACAAATGCATAGGAGTTATCATCTTCCGGATCATATGCTAAACTGTTGTAACCCAATTTATTAGAATCTAAGTAGATGTAATATGGGTTCCAGCCGCTGTCTCCAGTTAAAGAATCTCCGACGACTGAATGGTCTGAACCATCCATTATCGTGAATCCATTAGCTCCCCAGAGGGCTAGTGTTCCTGCATCATCTATGTCCGAACCTTTCTTTTGTGCATATACAGATATTGCACTGTCGTCAGATAGGTCATACTTAGCCCAGAAGAATAAGTATGATTCTGATGACCAGACATTGATGTAGTTTGTTCTTGCTTGCTCATCTGCACTGTTGTCAGATGTAACTGTGATTGTACCTTCCATCATTGGATGGTATTTACAGTAGTAAGTGAACACTCCTATTTCATTGAAGGTTAATTCAAAAGAACTACCTGGTGCGATATCAAATGAATCGAATTCAGATGCTTTATCTGTTACAGTATGAACCATATTATCTGAATTAGTCCATTTCACAGTTGTTCCAATTTGAACTGTAGGTGATTCAGGTACAAATCCTGTTCCTTGGCCTGCAATGTCTATTTCTAATGTTCCTGTTGCAACGCCTGTTTCATCCCAAGAGACTCCAAGCGCACCTGCGCCAACATCTGATGGAACATCTGAAGCTGCACCCCAGTTAGATCCGCCTGCTAGCATTGGTGTACCCATTTCAGCTCCAAGACCTACTAACAGCATGTGATTTACATCGTTGTTTGCTGAGAATAAATCTGACAACATGTCTCCATTAGAATCTGCAACCATTACACCAGCGGTATACATACCTGCAGAAGACATACCTGGGAAATCAAAAGTAATTGTAGGTGTTGATTCACCTGCAAATGTATTTCCGTTTTCATCATAGTATGCCATATCCAAGTTAGGTAATGCACTAGAAGCAGACCATAGCTCGTTACCGCTCATATCGTTAACGTATGCATATGCATAAGCTTCTGACATTGCGCCACCGGCACCTAGATCTCCTTTACCTTGGTTTACAAATGAGGTAGTTATTGTAGTTGATTCACCAACTTCTAATGTGTAAGGTACTGATGAACTAGTTTGCTTCAAATCGAAACCAAGTCCGTAGATACCAACATTATCAATGCTCCAAGTACTTCCCCAGTTAGGGAAAGCTCCTCCGTATCTGAATCTTAGCCTTACATTGTCGAAACCTTCGCCAGTGTAGTCATTCAAACTGCATTGCGACTCTACCATGCTAGTACCTGCTGAAGAAATTCCTACGAAAGCTTCCTGACCTCTTAGTGGGTTACCATAGTACGCATAGTTGTAGACAGATCCGCCATATCCTTGACCTGATGTGACAGGTAAGGCTGACCAAGTGCTTCCACCGTTAGTACTAATTTCTACTCTACCACCATCGTAGTAATAGTTGAAGGTTCCAATATTTGCATAGAACGAGAATACGTGATCAAACACTAATTTTGCTGAAGTAGCTTGTGAAAGATCGATTACTGGTGAAATAAGACTTACATCATCTCCGTTGTATGAGGAACCGTATGCATCAGGTCCGACCCACCATACTGGTGAATCAGGAGAACTTGATGTTGAATCTGTTCTCCATTGATGCCCGTCTTCAGGACCTCCATCTTTGGCTGATGTCCAACCGTCTTCGTAGTACATTCTGTTCAATTCATCATTCTTGTTAGAGGTTGCATCTGCGTCTGCTGTTGTTCCGGCTATGGTAAACATAGTCTCACGTGTTGCAGCTGCAATATTATCTCCTGCAAAATCATCTCCTGCTGAAGGATCTGACCCAATCCAAGAGGTGAACTCTATTTTGTACTCACCTGGAACTTGGAAGTGGTAATCTTTTGAATATTCGAATTTTTCACCGCTAACAAATGGTCCTGCAGCTCCGGAAATTGCTACAATTTCTTCAAAGGCTACAGACTCCATGCCTGTTCCAGTAAATGCTAATGAATCAATGTACCAGTGTTCTCCATCACCTGGATATTGATATCGATACATTCCTACTTGGAACTTGAGTTTTACTTCAGTTTCACCAACATAGTCAGCCATGTCGAATACAGTTTCAATGTACTTGTCTTCATTATCTGAAGCTGTTCCACTTACTCCTGAACAGTCACCACAGTGAACGAATCCAGGTTGATTGTACAATGGATTTGCATAGAATGCATAATTGTACATTGTTCCTGGGTATCCGCCTTCAGGCGTAAATAATTCCCAATTATCTCCGTCATCTGTAGAAATCAGGACTTGACCACCATTGTATGCAGTACTCATGCCCGAATAATAATCAAAATTATACCTGTGTTTCAAGGTTAATTTCAAATCACTTTCTGCATCTGCAAAGTTCAAGGTAGGTGTAACGGTTTCTGTAGTTCCGCCACTGTAATACATCTCGAATTCTCCATCCTCTGGACCTAATGCGGTTGTATCATCATCAGCGACAATTGTGAAACCTGCTGGACTTCCCCAGGAAGTACATGTTCCATATGTAGTGTTACATACT
Source organism: Fidelibacterota bacterium (assembly GCA_002731795.1). GTDB lineage: Bacteria > Fidelibacterota > Marinisomatia > SCGC-AAA003-L08 > D37C17 > TMED161. Next base: position 7,041 of record PCCQ01000089.1, on the reverse strand, counting down.
TTATCCGTTAAACTCCAACCAGCTGTTGCAGCTTCTGAAACAGAAGTATACTCTATGTCGTCACTAGAATCATAAGTTGCAATACCCATAGGCCCTAATTGCAATCTTACTTTAGCTGCTCCGGCTGTTTGATTATTAATTCCTGCATTAATAACTGTAGTAGACAATTCAATAGTCTCATCAATTCCAATTGGATCTGGAAGCTCTAGAGCACTTACTCCTACGTTATCATTGTACACAAGACCAGTTACTGCAAAGTCATCGAATCTCAAGAATGAGTTGTAGAAACCATAATTCTTATTCAAAGTACCCCATCCTGCAACCCATCTGAACTTAATATCATCTTGACCTGTATATGCATCAAGATTGAATTTTACATCAATGTAGCTGTTTCCATCTGGTGCACTGGTAAAGCCAGTACTAGATCCATAATAGGTATATCCTGGTTGACCGCGTAATGGATTTCCATAATATGAGTAGGTAGAAAGAGTCCTTGGATAGCCACCTTCAGGCGCTATCATACTCCAAGTACTTCCACCATCTTCTGATATTTGTGCTTGATATCCATCATATGTGAAATATGCATAGTATGATATTTTCATCTGAAGCTCAGCTGCAACAGGCAAACCTAGATCCAAAGCTGGTGTGGAAACGTATGTGTCGGAAGGTGTTGGATTAGAATTTCTATAACCGCTGTCCATCGAATTTGAACCACTTGATGCAGTTATTGAACGAACTTCCCAATCACTAGTTCCGAATTGAACCTTACCAGAAGTCCATCCTTTATCATCGCCTTCGAAGTCATCTGCAAAAATAACATACTTTACCTCTCTGAAGACAACTACTCGTTGATTAGTTTTATCTTCATCATTATCGTTACCTGGAACATTGATAGATATTCCTACAGTATCTCCGACTTGCAATCCTTCTGCGCTAGGCTTAAATTTATTTTCTGCAAAGAAACTTACTGACTCTGATGCTTTGTAATCAAGAGAATCTATGGTTTGAGTTTCTGTAGCAAAAGTTTCATCAGCTTCTAAAGCTGTGAAAGACACGTCATCTACTCTAAAGAATGAATTGTACCAGGCCTGAAGCTGTGTATTGTATCCAACTACGAAACGAAGACGTACGTCGTCATATCCTGTGTATTCATCTAGAGTTGCAGTAGTCTCTCTCCAGTTTTCTGTATTAGAGTAAGAGGAATATCTGCCATCTGTATCATAGTAGGTCCATGCATTTCTTGAAGTATCTATTGGGTTACCATATGTTGTGTAAGTAGTTCCATAATATTTCTTACCTGATAATTTATCATTATCAATATATTCCCAGTTATTTCCACCGTCTGTTGAAACTTCTAGGTAAGCTCCTTCGTATCTGAAGTAGAAATTATATGAGATTTTGAAAGACATCTCTAATCCTACTGCGTCACTAAGATCCATTGCAGGAGAGCTCAATGCTGCAAGATATGTTGGTGCTGGACCAATTGTAGTAGTAGCGGTACCTGAAGTACTTCCAGACTCAAAATAATATACTGCATCTTGATAATTCAAGAAATTGTAGTAACTGTATGCATAATTACTGGACACGTAAATGTCTTCCGAGTCAGTTATGGCAAGAGAACCTTTGTAAGTTCCTTGCGTGAATGAGGAAATAACAGTTGTTATACTGCTTAAAGAGTTGGTAGGCATTTTCTTGATACCTCCATACCATGATGTGTAGTAGTATCCCATTATGTATGCATAGTTGTCGTGAACTTCCATACTGATTGGATACCTAGCTCCAGTGAAAACTTGAGTGTAACAAGAGGTACTTGCACAGTAACTGCCGTCTTCAGCTCTGTCGTATGCTCTCATTCGACCATTGTATTCTCGGTATGAAATGTATACATCTCCTGAATTTTCATCTACATCAATATCTTGGGAATAGTAGAATGATGACACTCCACTACCATAGCTAATTGCTTTTCCGTTAGTTGCCAAATTAGATGTAGAAAAACCTACAATCTTACGGTATGTACTACTTGATGATGTCTGAAGAAGGAATAGTTCGTCTGCATCCTCATAAATAGATAATGCAGTACCATATCTTCCTGCAGTTGAGCAAGAACCTACCATTGAACCATCGTCTCTATCCCATTTACATATGCGTGTTGTTGAGGAATAAGTACTGGATGCTCTTGCCAAGGTATAATAATAATCTTCATCAGAAGTTATGTCAAGAACATTTATTAAATTTACAGAGTCAGGTCCGAGAATGGTAGTTACAGAGTTATCTGTAGCATCAATTTTCTTAACTGAGTTAGACCCATCATCAGCTACAAGTATATCAGTTCCATCGTAGTGAATTCTTTGGTTATCGTTGAACAATCCACTGAAGGTTGTTGATTTACGTCCTGAAGACCAAGAACCATCATCAGTTCCTTCTTCGCCGTAATTGTAATTTCCAACACCATCATTCAGTGCTTGAGTCCACTTAGTTGAAGCTCCGCCTATACCGGAGTGAGTCCACCCTTCAGAATCTAATCTGTCATTGAAATCATATTCAGTTGTTGATTCTTTAACTGAAAAAATACTAGCTGTAACATCTACATCTGTTTCTGGTATTGGCGTACAGGATCCTGCTGTGTCACAGTTAACACCGTTATTCATTACAGTTGCACCTAGGATATTGTTTTCAGCCAATGACATTGGTTCAGGAATTGTTGTTGCTGAAAGTTTCAGGTCATTCCTCTTTGGAGGTGGCGGTAGGAACTCTACTACAGTTTGATCTGAAATAGTGGTAGAAGGCGTAGATCTGTATTTGTATTGAATACCATATTGAGTGCCTCCATTAAGTCCCTGAATACCTGCAGTCAAATATTCATTATCATAAGGAGAACCACCGGTTGCATCCTTATATTGTAAGGTAATAGCGTTTGAACCTTCGCTCAAAATAATTTGCCAAGTGAGTGTGTTAGTTGCCCATGAACTTCCACTACTACAGTACGAACTGCCATCTCTAGCACTCCAGTATACTTGGTCTTGCATTTGTATGATTAATTGTCTAGATCCTTCGTCTCCCACTGTTTCATAGTAAACTCCAGAGTTAGGATTTCTAGATGTACAAAAACCACCATCAAACCACCCTGCAATAATGGAGTCTGGCTGAAGTTGTGTGGAAGGAATTGAGTAAGGTGTCCATCTGTTAGCAACAACGCCTCCAAATGAAATATATCCATTATCTCCTCCGTTGTAAAACTTATCATACGAGGTTTCATAAAATTCAAAATCGAATCCGATGTTAAATGGACCTTGTGAACCATCTGTTGTACTGCCAAGAAGTTTTGTTCCACTACTTACAATATCTGTCCAAGCATACGCTGGACCATCAGATTCTGCTGAATCTTTAAAACTATAACCGTAGCTATCGCTTCCGGTTCTTGCCGATGCCTCTGGTGCAAACAGTACGAACGTACTGGTGACCATAGTCACGACGACTACAACAGCCATTAGGGTTGCAGCCCAATCTCTCTTCTCTAGTTTATAGGTTTCTTGCATATGTACACACCTTGGTTGAGTCCTTAAATCAACAGGTTTTAGCCCGTTGAAGGATTACATACATGACGCCAATATATTATAAAGGTTGGCATTTATTTTTTTAAAATAAAAAATGAGAAGCTATTTTAAGGGTAAAATTCTATTCAATTTATGCTCATCGGCGTATTAGCTCTTCAGGGTGCAGTTTCGGAACATTCCGGAGCTTTAGATTCGCTAAATATTAGCAACAAAGAAGTAAGAAATACAGATGATATAAGAGAGGTTGATGGCTTAATTATGCCCGGTGGCGAATCAACAACACTACGTAAGTTACTTGTTAATTCTAACCTTTGGGATTTCATAAAGGAAAGTGATATCCCAATTATGGGAACTTGTGCAGGGGCCATACTACTAGGTAAGAGTGATGATATTACGTTTGAAAAAATGGACTACGTTATTGATAGAAATTTTTACGGAAGGCAGATTGATTCTTTTGAAGAAAAATTAGAAATTAGAGGCTACCCAGAGTTTAGGGGCGTTTTCATTAGAGCCCCTGCTATAACTGACATTGGAAAAACGCAAGCTATTGCCTACTGTAAAGGTAATGTTGTAGGATGCATTGAAGGTAAAAACATGGCGTTAACATTTCACCCTGAACTGACTGGAAATCCCTATTTTCATAAAATGTGGATTGATACATTAGAATGAAATGCAATAAAACATAAATAACTACGCTAAAAATAGTGTAGTATCTATTATGAACATAAATCCTATTTTTGAACAAAGAAGAACAGTTCACGAATTTAAAAAAGAAAAAGTTAACGATGATATTATCGACAGAGCACTTGTCGCTGCAAATTTAGCACCATGCCACAAGCTTACATTTCCATGGAGATACAAAGATATCAGTGTTGAAAAAAGGAAACGAATATTTGAAATCTCTTTGGAACTCAAGACACAAAAAATTAAACTATCTAGATCTGCTGAAACAAAACTGTATGATAAAATGATGAACCCCTCTCACATGATTGTAGCTTCTCAAATTAAATCAAGCAATCCTGTAATTGAAAAAGAAGACTATGCTGCATGCAGCTGTTCAATACAGAATATGATGCTTTCACTGGCTCATGACAACGTAGGGAGTAAATGGTCAACTAGTAAAGTAACAAAGTCTCCTAATACCTATGAAATTATAAATATTAACAGTGACGAAGAGGAAATAATTGGATTCATATATATTGGATATGGAAAAACTCCTGCAGAAATTAAAAGGCCAAAAATAGAATCAGTTTTCAGTCGAATCTAAACTAAATGGTGCGGGGGGAGGGATTCGAACCCACGTACCACTAAGGATCGGATTTTGAGCCCGACGCAATTGGCCAGACTATGCGACCCCCGCACATATTTTCCACTAACGTAGCTCTATTTTAGGTGCGCGGTATTCAAACTAAATGAATATGCTTACTGAATGGGATAATGCAGTGACGGATTTAAGTAAAAATGATAGTATCATTGCAAAAATTATTGCAAATTATCCCGAAGAGAGAATGGAAATGAAAAACGACACATTGCACACGTTAGTAAGATCTGTAGTAGGGCAGCAGATTTCAGTAAGAGCTGCAGATGCAATTTGGAACAGACTAGATAAAGCATGTAATAATTCAATAACAGAGAATAATCTACTACGATTAAGTATTGAAGATATGCGAAAGACTGGACTTTCCAATACCAAATCGAATTACATAATGAATATTGTAAATGCTAACCTATCTGAATTAGATTGGGAAGATATGAACGATGAGGAAGTAAGTAATGAATTGTGTAAAATTAAAGGGATTGGCCCTTGGACCGCAGATATGTTTCTCATTTTTAGATTGGGTAGAACTAATATTTTACCACTTGGAGACATTGGATTAGTTAATGCAATTAACCTACATTATAATAACAAGGAAAAACTTGGCAAAGAAAAATTAATGAAATTCAAGGAAAAGTGGAGCCCATGGTGCTCTATAGCCACTTGGTATATGTGGAGAAGTTTAGATCCTGTTCCTGTTGAATACTGAATTTATTTGAATCTTTGCTGAGATTGCCATACTGCACCTACTAAATGACGAATTAACCTTGCAGCAAGCGCAGAAGTATTGCCGTTGTCATGAGGTGGACAAACTTCAACACAGTCAAAACCTACTATCCTATCTGCAAAGAAGTTGACTGTCTGTATTACTTCATAAGGAGTCATACCCAAAGGTTCAGGAGTTCCCACTCCTGGTGCAAATGCTGGATCTATGGCATCCATGTCTAAACTCAAATAAATTGGCCCTTCTAAATCTTCAATAACGTCTGATAAATATTCCCTCAATTCAGTCCAACCAGATTCCAAAAAGTTCAATCCAACTGACCTAGCCTCTGAAATTTCAGATTGAGACACCGAACGAATACCCACTGGTCGAACTTTTTCCATCCCCACGATTTCACTAACCCTTCTCGTAACAGTAGCATGAGAAAGAGGATTACCCTCGTACTCTTTTCTAAAATCTAAATGAGCATCTAAAATAACAACAGATAGCGTAGGATACTTTGCATGTAATGCTTTTACTGCGGGAGGAGTTAGCGAATGCTCGCCTCCTAAACCTATGGGGAATTTGTTTGCGTTAACAATCTTAGAGACTAACTCTTCAACTGCAGCTTCATTTTTTTCTTGGTTTGAAGAAACGTCAATGTTTCCCCAATCATTCATTGAAACATCTGAGATATCTACGCCTAATTCTAGTAAATAAGTTTCAAAGTTGTAACTGTGCTTGCGTATCTCATCAGGTGCTAAAGAGGCTCCTTTTCTAAAACAAGCTGTTCCGTCGTAAGGATAGCCATAATATACAAATTTAGAATTATCAAATGATGACTCTGCGTCTGCAAAGAATTCTGTCACGTTAGTCTGTTACCAGAACTCTGCCCATTGCAGATAGATAAACTATTTCATTTCCAGGTTCCATATTTCCATGGAATTTCTCAGGGATTACTGATAAAGGCACATTGAATGTATTGTAATCTTCTAAATCCATCATCTGAATTTCAGAACCTAAATTGGCTAAAACTTGAGCTTTACGCCGATCTACTTGAGGTACATGAACTTTATGTTTTACAGGATGTACCAACGACCTTTTCTGGCCATCGAAAAGGCCAATAGCAACCATACGAGCTTTTGCTTCACCGTGTTTTCCTGGTTTCGATGTAACATATTCTACTAACTTACATGGTTCATCATCTATGACGATGTATCTGCCTACCTTCAAAGTTCTAATTTCTTGAATTGATGTTTGACTCATTTGTTCACCACTCTAAATCGCGCCACATGTCATCTGAGAGATACCCATATAGAGTATTGCGTCCCGAAATATTGCGCCTCAGACGGTTAAAAATATCTATTGATACTTCTAATGCTTGGTCGTTATGCTCTTCGTGTAAAGCCTCTAATCGTTGAATCAATTGCTCTATACTAATCATGGACTTATGTCCTCATTAAACCTGC
>PCCQ01000088.1 GCA_002731795.1 Fidelibacterota bacterium | reverse complement strand
ACACAGAAGTTAATGCTACTTAAGTAAAAAAAATCTATACCAAAAATCTAAAGTGCTCTTTGAATTAATTGATAAGAGCACTTTTAGTTTAATAAAATATTATGAAATGTGAACAGATAGAAATAAATATTAATTCAACTACCAGGGGATTCCACCTAATTACTGATATTATTCAATCTAATATTCCCCAAATGACAAATTATAAAATAGGATTATTGAATTTATTTCTTAAGCACACCTCCGCTTCACTTACGATAAATGAAAATATGGATCCCACAGTTAGGGTTGACCTAGAATCTCATTTTAATAAGTTAGTTCCTGAGAACCAGCCTTATTACAAACATACTCTTGAAGGGCCTGATGATATGCCAGCACATATAAAGTCATCAATAATAGGAAATTCATTATCTATACCTATATCGAACGGTGCTTTATCATTAGGAACGTGGCAAGGTATTTATTTATGTGAACATAGAGACTCAAAACAAACAAGAAAAATTATTGCAACGATTTTTGGGGAAGGGTAAATCTCTACTTACGTTTTGTTACAGATATTTTTTTTCTCTATAGATAATTATAATGTAAATTAAGAGTGGTACATTTTGAATAATATTAAGGATTCTTATAATGAATAAAATTATTTTTACATTACTTTTACTGTGTTTTTCTTTTTCAGATACTGTCGATTTAAATCGAGCAACACAGATTGCTCAAAATTTTTCTAACTCTAGAATTAATTCTTTTGAATTAGATCAAGTTGATGTTATTGAAGAAAATAACACAATATATTTTTATATTTTTAAACTAATTGATAATGGTTTTATTATAGTATCTGCGCATGATTCTGCTATGCCAGTTCTTGCATATAGCTTTGACAATCTTTTTACTAGTACTAATACTCCTCCACAAGTTGATTATCTCCTCAATGTTTATAAAGATAATATTGATACAATAATAGATAATGACATGGAGCCAACCAATGATATTAGAAGTCTTTGGGATTTATACTCAGCTCCGTTTGATTACATTCAAGAAAGATCTGTTACTCCTCTTTTGTCTTGTAATTGGAATCAGGATTCTCCTTGGAACAATATGTGTCCTGCAGATCAAGATGGTCCAGGCGGAAATGTGTATGCTGGCTGTGTTGCAATCTCTATGGTCCAAATAATGTACTATTGGGGATATCCTGAGGTTGGATATGGTTCTCATGGTTTTAATGCAGGTGGTTATGGCTATCAATATGCTGATTATGGAAATTCAACATATGATTACTCACAAATGGAAGATAATTTTGCTACTACCGAAGCACAAGAATTAATATATCATGCAGCAGTAGCTGTAAATATGGGATTTAGCCCTGATGGTTCAGGTGCAAGTGTTATGGGTGGAAGTAATTCAGCATATAGTGCAATGAAAAATTACTTCATTTATGATCATGGTGTTTCTAGAGTACAAGCAGATGATTATTCTACATCTCAATACCGACAATTTTTAGAATCTGATTTAGATGAAAATCAGCCAATAATTTACGTTGGATATAGCAATGATGGTGGACATGCATGGAATATTGATGGTTATGAAGGTGATTACTTTCATAATAATTTTGGATGGGGTGGTTCAAATAATGGTTATTATCTCCTAAGTGCTCTAAATGGATTTAATTCTGGTCAGGGAGCACTAATAAATTTAATTCCAGAAGAACTTGATGAACCTCATATAGTTTTAACAAATACTGAATATATTGAATTTGTTGGCGATGGTGATCAAGTTGTAAATCCTGGAGAAACTGTAAGATATTATACAACCCTGGAAAATTATGTACCTTGGAATGATGCTAGTGATGTTTCAATAATTCTAGAATCTTTGAGTGATGATGTTCAAGTACAAAATGAATCAATTATCATTGGTAACTTAAGTGCTGGACAGGAGTATACTCCTGCATACCCATTTTTGATTACAATCTCTGATTTAGCATCATTGGGGAGTCATCCTTTGAAACTTCATATCCTTGCTAATGATGGTGAATATCTAGAAACTTTCGATATATCTTTAAATGTTTCTTTATTTCAGGCTGGTTTTCCTTATGATACATTTGATCAGATTTTAACTAATCCACTAGTTCTAGATATCGATGGAGATAGTGATAATGATATAATCTTTTCTGATAATATGGGTTTTGTTCATGTCGTTGAATCTGATGGCACAGTTTCAAATGAGAATTTCCCATACGAAATAGGAGATAATGTATGGGGGGCAATAGCAGCAGATGATATTGACCTGGATGGTGACATTGAATTTGTAGTAACATCAAAGACAAAGTCTATTTACATCTTTGATAAAAATGGACTAGAAAATCAATATAATGCAGATAAGTATCTGCTTGGAACCCCAGCAATTGGTCAACTTGACTCTGATCCACACCTAGAGATTGTTGCGGGTAGTTTTGGACCTGGCTCAACAAGTGAAAATCAATTGTTTGCAATTAATCATGATGCAACTGATGTTGAAGGTTTCCCATTAACTATTGGAGAAAAAATGAAAGTTGGTGTTGCTTTAGCTGATTTCAACGGCAATGGAATAGATGATATTGTTTTTGGAACTGATTCTGATAACCTACATTTGATTTATGATAATTTATTAGAAGCACCGGGTTTTCCATTAAATTTAAATGATAAATTACAATCTGCTCCTTCAATTGTAAGCTATGCTGACCAAAAATATATATTCTTAGGCTCAAAAGATGATCATCTTTATTCTATTGATTCAAGTGGTAATGTTAGATTTTCGATAGAAACTGATGGTAATATTTATTCATCCCCTTCATTTAATGATACAGATCAAGGTTTAATGATACTATTTGGATCTTCAGATGGTAAAATATATAATATTGATATTAATGGAAATTCTTACCAAGGATGGCCTCGTGATGTAAATGGAGAAGTAATAGGATCTCCAGTTTTTGCTGATTTAGATAATGATGGTCAAGATGAAATTATTTCAAGTGTCAATAGTAATATCATTATTTTAAATCAAGATGGAACTGATTTTATTTATCCTTCCATTCTCCATCAACTTCCTTTGTCTAGTGGTCCAACAGTACTTGATGTAAATCAAAATGGTACACTAGAGGTTATGGTTGGTACAGGAACAGATTTATCTAGTATAGATTTTAAGTTTGAATCAAATAGTGTATCTGATTGGAATATGTATAGAGGAAATAAACAAAGAAATGGATTCTATTCATCGACATCAAATCTTTCAATTGGCGATATAAATCAAGATTCTACTCTTGATGTACTAGATATCGTTATGCAAATTAATTTTGTTATAGGGAACACTACCCCAACTAATTTAGAGTTTACAGCATCAGATATAAACTCAGATAATACCATAGATATTTTAGACATTGTTTCTCTTGTAAATTTAATTCTACAATAAAATAGATAAGGATAAAGTCATGACTTCAACTTTTAAGTTATTTTTAATTTTAATTACTTCAACTTTTCTTTTTTCAGATAACTTTCAATCATTTACTTTAGATTCAAAAGAATCTAATAAGGTAGTTATATCGTTCCAAAACAAGGAAATTGAAACCAGGGTAGATAAGGGCTATAAAAAGTTTATAAACACACAAACCTTAACCATAGATGATGGAATGCCTGAACTTCCCAAATATACTCTTAATTATGGTCTAGATCCTTCAAAAGAGTATGAAGTCACATATAATGTTATTTCTTCATATAACATTGATAACATAGATATTTATCCACATCAATCAGCAAAACGTCTTAATGAGATTGAAGGAGACGAATTATATGTAGCTGAATTAACAAAGGATTATCAGAATGTATATCCTGAAAATATAATTTTTGAAAAAAAATCTCTTTTGAGAGGAAATGAGATTCTAAGCTTAGACGTTATTCCATTTTTATACGATAGAAGCACAAAGTCACTTGAAGTTTTTCAAGAAATTGAGATTAGCATTGAAGAGGTTGGAAATAAAGAAAATTATATTTCTAAAAATCAAAAACGATCAAGAACATTTCAAAACATCTACAATAATTTAATCTTTGATACCTTTGATAATCGTGAAATTGATTATCAAAATCCATCTATACTTTATATCTGCGGTGGTTCTTCTATAGATTATACATATTTAGATTTACTTGTGGATTGGAAGAGAAAACAAGGCTTTGAAGTTACAACTGTCGATTTGACTGAAGTAGGTGGAAATTCTACAACATATGTTAAGAATTATATCCAAAATGCTTATGATAATTGGGAAAATCCACCAGAATTTATAAATCTAATTGGAGATGCATCAGGTGGTGGTAGCGTCCCATCTGTTCCTACTTACAATATAGGAGAAGGTGGCGGCTGGAGTGGTACCTATGCTGAGGGTGACCTTCCATATGTACTGCTTGAAGGAGATGATGTTTTAGCTGACGCTGCTATTGGAAGAATATCAGTGAGATCTGAAAATGAGTTCTCTGTAGTTGCAAGTAAGATAATTGGTTATGAAAAATTATACGCAGGACCTGATTGGATTGAAAGTGTTGCTCTTGTTGGAGATCCGTACGACTCTGGTATTTCAACGGTAATAACTAATGAGTATATTGCGCAGATTATGGAAAATTATGGTATGGAGGATATAAATGAACAATATTCCGGAAGCAATACATTTGATGATTTTATGAGAAGCCAACTAAACTCTGGGGTTTCTTATTTGAACTATAGAGGTTTTTATGGTTTTAGTGGATTTGATGACAATGATGTAAATGATTTATCTAATGGTTTCAAATTACCTTTTTTGACAACACTTACTTGTGATACAGGTTCATTCTCAACTGACGTATCGTGTATTTCTGAATCTCTATTGAGAGCTGGTACTTCAGTTAATAATCCGAGAGGAGCTGTTGGGGTTGTTGCAACAGCTCAGCCATATACGCATACAGCTTTTAATAATATAGTTACGATGGGAATGTATAGTGGTATTTTTGTTTACGGTGCAAAGACGGCAGGAGAAGCATTAGTTTATGGTGAATTAGCTCTTAGTCTTGCATATCCTCAAAACCCTAATAATAATGTATACTATTTTGCAGCATGGAATAACTTAATGGGAGATGCTTCAACTATTCTATGGACAGACACCCCAAGAACTTTAATTGCAAACCATTTAGATAATGTTTCCATGGGAACGGATAATATTTTTACAGTACAAGTTATAGATGAGAATGAAACACCTGTATCAGGTGCAAATGTTAATTTAAATCTAAATGATATATATATAAATGCAATAAGCGGGGAAGATGGTAATGCAATCATTGATTTAAATGATTTTTTAGGCCAAAATGGTGAAGTAACTGTCACAGTTACATGTCAAGACTGTGTGTATTCAGAAACTTCATTTTCATTAAATCAAGATAGTATTTTCCCTGAAGTCCTTGGTGCTTCACTCCTATTTCATGAAGTTAATGCATCAAGTAATTTAGATGGATTTGTAAACCCAGGAGAACAATTGTCGATTGATTTTTATATGACTAATTTTTCAGGATCATCAATTGAAAATATTAATGTAGAGATAAGGTCATCTGAATTATCTTTAACATCAGAGAATATTATTAATATTCAAAATATTGATATAGGTCAAACAGTATTGGTTGAAGATTTAATTTTAAATATTCCTTCATCTATAACTATTGATGAAGAGCCTATGTTTTATGCAAATATTTCAGGTAATAATAGTAGTTTTGAATCAAATCAAATTCTAAATATCCCAATTTATTCAGGTTCAGTTTCTCTAAGAGCTCAAGGAAATTTTGTTCCAGGTTCTACAAATAGTTTAAATATTGAAATTACTAATAATGGAGAAATAGATTTTGATTCCCTCTATGGTGAAATACTTAATAATGATAGTGACTTAATTTTTGAAACTGATTTAATTTCTTGGATTGAAACTTCACCAGGAAATAGTAGTATATCTCAAACGATTCAGCTCTCTACAGACAATAGTATTATTAATGGAGCAGTCTACAATATTCCTGTTAGAGTAACTGACTCGCATACATTTGCACAGCAATAAATTTACAATTGATAGTTGGAGAAGTAACTATTAATGATCCATTTGGACCCGATCCATATGGATATTACATATATGGAGAAGAAGATAGTGATTATGATTTAGCACCTACATATTCATGGGTTGAAATTGCTCCATCCCAAGGAGGAGATGGCTACCAATTGGATTTAAATGATAATGGTAATAATCAAGATGACGTTACTACTATAGACTTGCCTTTTACCTTCACTTTTTATGGGGAAGACTATGATAGAATATCTGTTTGTAGTAATGGCTGGATATCATTTGGAGAATCTAATTTGGAATCCTTTAGGAACTATCCCCTACCAGGTACGGGTGGACCCTCTCCAATGGTTGCAGTATTTTGGGATGATTTAGAAGATGGTGATGCGTATGCATATTATGATCAACCTAATGATAGATTTATAATAGAGTGGTATAACTTTGATACGTACTACGCCAATTCAAATGAGGAATTTCAAATAATATTATATAATACTGGTTCACAAACTCCTACAGGGGATGATGAAATGCTCTTACAATATAGAGTTTTTAATAATACCAGTATTGGAAGTTATCCTGTTGGCAACTATGATGGTGCGGTAGTTCATGGTATGTATACTTCTGTTGGCATTGAAGATCATACTGGTTTAATCGGTTTAGAGTATACGTTCAATAATCAATATCCTACAGCTGCAGGCCAGTTGACAGATCAATCAGCTATTTTTATAACAACTAGAACATCATCTCTTTATGCTGAACCAGATCTTGAAATTTCTAATAATTCATTAGATTATAGTTTGGAAGCGAATGAATCATTAACTGATATATTTAGCATTACCAATTCGGGAGAACCTGAGTCTAATTTATCATATAATCTCTCTATATCTCCATTTGTAAATCAACAATCAAATGTTGATGAGGGTGGCTATGCTTGGTCCTCTTCAGATGCTGATGAATACATTGACTATGATTGGATTGATATCTCTGATGATAATACATCTGTAGTATTTGAATCTAATGATCAGTCTCCTGGCTATTTTGATATTGGCTTTAACTTTCCTTTCTATGGAGATAGTTATGACCAAATTTTAATTAATCCAAATGGATGGGTAGGTTTTGGAGAAGATAATGATGAATGGGATAATGAAAACATATTTGATGAAAGCGCGCCTAGAAATGCAATCTTAGCTTATTGGGACGACTTGAATCCTATTAGTGGAGATAATTCTGTGGGTGAGGGTTATGTAAAATATCATTCTAATGGAGATAGAATGGTTATTTGGTATGAAGATGTTATACATTGGACAAATAATGATATAAGACATGATTTCCAAATAATATTATTTCCGACAGGAGATATAGATATAAACTATAGATCAATTGAAGGTGTTTCTAATGATGGAGCAACCATTGGAATTGTAAATAGTTTGGGAACAATTGGTCAACAAGTTCCATATGATGATTTAGATTTATCAAATCAATTGTCTTTGTCATATAAACAATCTCCCGAATGGATAACATTAAGTCAGTATGATGGAAACATAGATTATGAAAATTCAGATGATATTATTGTTACGATAGATATGCAAGGTTTTGATTCTGGTAACTATTTTGCTTATATGATTTTAGAATCTAATGCAGCAGCTAATATTATTATTCCAGTTTCTGCCTCTATAGATAATTATGTTATGGGAGATTTGAATTCGGATGGTGGAGTTGATATACTAGATGTTGTAAGAATGGTAGCGCTTATATTGAACAATGATGGAAGTGCTTATGAAAATATTGTTGCTGATTTGAATAATGATAATGAAGTAAATATTATGGATGTGATTTTACTTGTACAAATTATTCTAAACTAGTCTATTAAATTTTGAAAAAAAAATATAAAGAACCAAATCTAAACATATCAAAGGTTTACACTAAAGTAGGCGATAAGGGTACTACTTATCTTATTGGTAATGAGAAGGTTCCTAAAAACGATCTTAGAGTTGAATCTTATGGTCAAATTGATGAGCTTAATGTATTAATGGGACATTGTTTTAGACATTTAAATAGTTTCCCAGAAATTGATAATTATAGCTATATATCTAAAAGACTTATTTCAATACAAAATGAACTTTTTAATTTGGGAACAGTATTGGCATCTTTAGGAACCTCTAATACAAACGACAATCTTCCTAAAATTGAAAATGACGATATTATTTTACTTGAAAAAGATATTGATGACATGAATAGTGCATTAGATCCTTTAAAATCCTTCGTATTACCTGGTGGAAATGATTTGACATTATACATTCATTCGGCAAGAGTAATGTGCAGAAAGTCGGAACGTTCCGTTGTTTCTGTATTAAGTAAATACCCAGATACGGATATAAAAGTATTAAAATATCTGAATAGACTTTCTGATTACTTATTTGTTTTAGGGCGTTTTATTTCGATGAAACTTGATTTAGCTGAGAATCTTTGGGACCCCAACAACATATCTTCTAAAAGTATCTAATTTATTAACTCAAATAACTAGTAAATTAGATGGCGCCAATCTTCAACCTCAATATTTTCTTTTCTAGATCTAAGCCATTCGTTATATCCACCTGAAAATCTTTTACTTAGCAACAATTGAGATTTTATATTAGGATATTTTTCCTCATAATCTTCTTCATCAATAGCACCTCTATTGATAAGTTTTGCAAATGCAAATGAAGTCGGTGTCTTTATTAAACCTGATACATCTCCTGGTTCGTTCAATGCTGATAACTCACCTTCAAGTTCTGGAGATTTTCCTATTCCCTTATAGTTAGCAGAGATCTTACCTTCCGATTGCGACTCAAGATTAATTAAATCATTCGAATTCGCGATATCACTCCAATTAGTATTTTTAAATTCACTAATCATCGTTTTTGCTTTTTCTGCTTTTAGATCTCGCATAAGAATCCTTTCAATAGATTCTTTGACTTCAGAGAATGGTTTATATGATTCTTTATCTTTCTCTAAAATACGGAATACAGCTATTCCATTATTCATTTCAAAAGGAGTAGATACCATATTAAGATCTCCATCAAAAGCAAATCTAATAACTTTTCTTGAATTTCCCATTTCAGAAGGTATTCCTGAAAATCCTTGTAATGCTTGAGATACGCTTATTGTATCTTCTATCGTTTTTTTGTAAGAATCTAAAGCTTGATCAAAAGAGGTATAGTTTGCCTCATCACTTAATATGAATGCTTCACTCATTAAGCTATCTTTTTCAATATTATAGTTTAATGTATCATCTTCTGATACTAAAGACTTGTAAATCACGTAGTCAAGCTTAACTTTCTCATCAACTAGGTATTTATCTTCTTTATTATCTTCATAATAAGCCAATAATTCATCTTCTGAAATAATTATAGCCGAATCTGGAATATTACTATTATTTATATATAAGTAGTCGATTGTTAAGTCAATATTATTCCGTACATACTCTTCTTTAATTTCATTATCTGTAACAGAAGAGAGTAGATTGTATGAATCTGTTAATTTTTTATTTGAAAGAAAGTTCTTTATACCATCTTCCCATCTTATATTTAGTTGTTTTGTAGAAAGAGGCATTTGGCCATT
>PCCQ01000087.1 GCA_002731795.1 Fidelibacterota bacterium | reverse complement strand
GCTTCTTCTGTAGCAGCCTCTTCAGCAGGTGCTTCTTCTACAGCAGCTTCTTCAGCTGGTGCTTCTTCTACAGCAGCTTCTTCAGCTGGTGCTTCTTCTGCAGCAGCCTCTTCAGCTGGTGCTTCTTCTGCTGGCGCTTCTTCTGTAGCAGCCTCTTCAGCAGGTGCTTCTTCTACAGCAGCTTCTTCAGCTGGTGCTTCTTCTGCTTTAGCTGCAGCGCTTTCTTGTTCTTTTTTTAGTTTTTTCTTTTCAATCTTATTTTGCTCTTTATCTTTCTGTCTACCTAAAAAAGCTTCCATTTCTTTAGCGATTTCATCTTCACTTTTCCCTAATCTTATCAGATGGTATTTATGATTAAATCCAGCTTTACCTAAAATATTTTTAACAGTAAGTGATGGAATTGCACCTTGATCTAGCCAATGCACAACTCTGTTCTCATTAAACTTAAAAGTCTCATCAACGCTACTTGGATTAAACCAGCCTAGCTTTTCTATTTCTCTTCCATCTCTTCTAGTCCTTGAATCAATTGCAACTAATCTATAAAATGGTCGTTTTTTTCTTCCCATTCTCTTAAATCTTAATTTTACTGACAATTAACTAACCTCCTGTTTAATATTTACATAAAGGGAAATTTAAATTTTCCTTTATTTTTATTCATTGTTTTCATCATGCTTTTCATTTGTTTGTATTGCTTTAATAATGCATTTACTTCTTGAACTGGACGACCACTACCATGTGCAATTCTTTTTCGTCTAGATCCATTAATTATTCCTGGATTTATTCTTTCTTTAAGTGTCATTGAAGAAATTATTGCTTCAACCCATTTTAAATTTTTATCTGAAAAATCACCCATTTTTAATTTATTTGCTCCTGGGATCATTCCCATAACTTCAGATAAAGGTCCCATTTTTTTTATTTGCTTAATCTGATCTTGAAAGTCGATTAAAGAAAACGTTTGATTTTTAATTTTTTGTTCAAGATTTTCTAATGATTCTTTATCAACTACTGATTGTGCTTTTTCTACAAGAGAAACAACATCTCCCATACCAAGGATTCTACTAGCATATCTTTCAGGGTGAAAATTATCAAGCTTATCGATAGACTCACCGGTACCGATAAACTTAATTGGTCTTTGAATGATATGTTTAATAGATAATGCAGCGCCTCCTCTTGAATCGCCATCCATTTTTGTTAAAATAATACCCGTTATATCAATTGCTTCATTAAATGACCTAGATGAGTTTACAGCATCTTGCCCAGTCATCCCATCAGCTACGAACAAAATTTCATTTGGATTAGAAACCTCTATTATGGATTTTAGCTGATTCATCATATCCTCATCTACATGTAATCGACCAGCTGTATCAATAACTGCAATGTCTTTACCCTGTCTTTTTGCCTCCATCAATCCATTTTTAACAACAGCTATCGGATCATTATTTTTCTCAGAATAGACATCAACATCAATACTTTTTCCAATTGTGATCAATTGATCAATTGCAGCGGGTCTTTGTAAATCTGCTGCAATTAATAAAGAATCTTTACCTTTATCTTTTTTCAAAAAGCGTGCTAGTTTTCCACATGTTGTGGTTTTACCACAACCCTGAAGTCCTGCTAAAAGAATTACAGTAAGACCAGAGCTATCAAATTCTAAAGGCTTTGCTTCACCACCTAAAAAAAACTTTAATTCATCAAAAAGAATCTTTGTGAATTGCTGTCCTGGACTGATAGATTTTAATACTTTTTCACCAAGAGCTTTTTCTTTTACATGTTCAACAAATTTTTTTGCCACCTTCAGATTTACATCAGCCTCCAAAAGAGCAATTCTTATATCCCTTAAAACATCAGATACATTAGACTCAGAGATTTTTCCCTGGCCTTTTATGTTTTTGATGATTGTAGATAGATGTGTCTGTAATTGTTCTAACATTTTCTTCTCAAAAAACAAATTTTACTAAAGCCAAGAAATTTAATACAAGATAGGCTTCTCTACAAGAGAAATAGTATTTTAGGATTTTTTTTTGGTTATCTAGAAATCACCCGCAGTTCTTCTAACAACGACATCTTCTATCACAGATGAATTTGGTGCCTCAATTACATGAAGTATCGTTTCAGATAAATCGTCAATTGATAGCATCTCATGTCGAGCAAAGTCAACGTTTATGGCATCCCAGAATTCTGTATCAATTGCTCCTGGATATATTGAACTTACTTTAACGCTATAGTCTCTTAATTCAGTTCTTAGAGAGTCCGCAAAACCTTTTAGAGCATATTTTGAACTTACGTATGCAGTTGAGTTTGAAAATGAGTGACCATATTTACCTGCCACTGAGTTAATAAAAATAAGATGACCTGTTTTATTTTTTTTCATTTGACCAACAAAGAGTTTTGCAAGAAGGAATGATGGACGAAGATTAGTATTAATTTGAATATCCCAATCATCAACACTCATTTTATCAATACTTGAAAATCTACCTAAGCCTGCATTACTTACAATACATTCTACAAAACCAATCGCTACAGTTTTCTTATAAAGGTTTTCTATATCATCAGAATTCGTCAAGTCGCATGCTATTAAATGAATTTTTTCAGAAAAATCTGATAGTTCATCTTTCAATTGGCTTAATTTTTCATTAGATCTTGAGGTTAAAATTAGATTGTAGCCATTACGGCAAAGTCTTTTTGCCAATCCTCTTCCAATTCCGGAAGATGCACCTGTAATTAGAATAAGCTTATCATTTAATTCTTTATTCATAACTATGAATATAAACTATTTGTAGGAGGACTAAACTTAGTTAGACTAATTCCAGAGACTGCATTTCGATACTCTTCAATAGAAGGAGTTCTTCCCAGTATAGCTGATAACACAACAACAGGAGTTGAAGCCAATAATGATTCTCCTTTTTTTCTATCTGAATCAGCAACAACACGACCTTTAAAAAGCCTTGTAGATGTAGACATAACCGTATCACCTTTCTCTGCTTTTTCCTGATTTCCCATACAAAGGTTACATCCTGGTCTCTCAAGATACATCATATTCTCATA
Source organism: Fidelibacterota bacterium (assembly GCA_002731795.1). Taxonomy (GTDB): domain Bacteria; phylum Fidelibacterota; class Marinisomatia; order SCGC-AAA003-L08; family D37C17; genus TMED161. The sequence continues at coordinate 29,020 of PCCQ01000087.1, read as the reverse complement.
TTCTGTTCGTGCATTATTCTTAGGGGCTTGATCATTAAACTCGAATCCTGAATATCTTTGAAGGATATCCCAATCTCCCTCTTCTTTAAGTTCGTCTATAATATTATAAGTTGGAGCCGTTACAACTAGTGGCGCATTAAATTCAACTGAACCATTTATCTTTTCAAGGTTTTTTAGCATATGAGCAAGAATTTTAAGGTCGCCTTTGTGGACCATGCATGAACCAACGAATCCAAGATCAACCTTCTTACTGCCTCCATAAAAAGATAATGCTCTTATTGTATCATGAGTATATCTTTTTGAGATATCTTCATTATCTACATCAGGATCAGCAATCATTGGTTGAGATATCTTATCTAAATCTACTTCAAATTCAGCAAAATATTTGGCATCAGAATCTGGAGATAATGGTGGAATTTTACCCGATTTGATATCTGAGATTCGTTGATCAGCTTTATCAACCAGTCCTTGAAGAACCTGAATCTCATTATCCATACCCTTTTCAATCATAATTTTTATTCTATTTTTTGCAATTTGAAGGGATTCAATTAAAGTTTCATTATTTGAAATACATATCGATGCCTTAGCCTTCATCTCAGCAGTCCAATCAGTAAATGTAAAAGCCATATCAGATAGAAGCGTACCGATATGAACTTCTATTATTCTTCCCTGAAAAATATTATCTCCACCAAATTTTTCCAGCATTTGAGATTGAGTGGCATGAACGACATCTCTAAAATCCAAGTTTGAAACCATCTCTCCTTTAAAAGTAACTTTAACAGATTCAGGGATTGGCATTGAAACTTCTCCAGTAGCCAAAGCAAGTGCTACCGTACCTGAGTCTGCTCCAAACGCAACACCTTTTGACATTCTTGTATGAGAATCTCCGCCAATAATAATTGACCAATCATCTACAGTAAGATCATTTAGGACTTTATGTATTACATCAGTCATCGGGTGATATTTACCTTTAGGGTCTCTGGCTGTAATAAGTCCAAAGTCATTCATAAACTTCATAAGTCTTGGTATATTTTCCTGCGACTTGGTATCCCAAACAGAGGCAGTATGACATCCTGACTGATAAGCCCCATCCACAACAGGAGATATAGTGGTTGCAGCCATCGCCTCAAGCTCTTGTGATGTCATTAATCCTGTCGTGTCTTGAGATCCTACAATATTTACTTTTACGCGTACATCAGAACCAGCGTGAAGATTCTTATCAGATGAAGAGCCCAGAACATTTTTATTAAATATTTTTTCAACGGCGGTAAGCCCTTGTGAATCATGAGATATCTCTTTGGATGATGCAAATACATTAGGCATTTCGATATTTAGAACTTTTGAGGCAAATGACTGTATTTTTTTCCCAAATACAACCGCATATGAACCACCCGCCCTCATAAACTCCATCTTTTGAGCAGTAAAGGCAGAAGATATATCACACAATTCAACATTATCTTTATATAATTTTTTATCTTTTGTATTAATAGTTAAAACTGTTCCTGTCTCAACAGAATAAACTTCTTCTAAAACAGGGTCATCATTTGAATCAAGAACGACATTACCATTGGAATCTTTCTTTTTGATCCAATTCTTAAGATCAAGACCAATTCCCCCAGTGACACTAACAGTAGTTAAAAATATTGGAGAAATTCCATTTGTACCCGCTACTACTGGAGCAATATTTACAAATGGGATATAAGGACTAGCTTGCTTACCAACCCACAAGGCAACATTATTTACTCCTGACATTCTTGAAGATCCAACGCCCATTGTACCTTTATCAGCTATTAGCATAACTATTTTATCGGGATGCTGTTCTTTTAATGCGAGAAGTTCATTTTGAAGATTTGTGTTATGCTCAAACATAGACTGCCCATGAAGCTCTCTATCAGATCGTGAATGCGCATCACCTCCAGGAGATAAAAAATCAGTAGATATATCACCAATTCCTGCAACATAAGTTACAACTTTAATTTCTTCATCTAACTCAGGGAGCTGTGTAAAAAACTCTGCATTTGAATAGCTAATTAAAATATCTTCCGCGACCTTATTTCCTTGATTATATGCAATCTCTAACTTATCCATATCAGCCTCATATAAATAAACTTGAGTCTTAAGAATATCTGCTGCCTTTTTAGAGTTTAAAGGATTGGTACTGAGTGCGAAATCAATAAGAGTCTCAATTGATGGGCCCCCTTTCATATGAGAGAGTAATTCAAAAGCGTAATCTGGAGAAATTTCTTCTAGATAATAAGTTTCATCGATGATATCTTTTAAAAATTTAGCTTTTACATAAGCTGCAGTAGTTGTTCCTGGAATCACATTGTAAATAAAAAAATCTATAGATGCCTTTCTTGCCTCATGTTTAATATCTTTTATTTGACTTATTATTTCTTCAAGTAGTAAACCATCATCAATGGGCTTGGGGCTCAACCCTAGTTTCTTTCGATCATCTATTTGCTTAATATATTCTTTATAAAGACTCATTTAGACTAAATTTTTAATGTTTTTTCGAAAAGAATTTAATGAATTTTTATAAATAATCAAAGGTCGTTAAATTCAAAAATTTAGTATAAAATTATATTTATATCTATTGATGTGAAAATTTAATTCGGAACAAAATTTATAGCTATAAGATAGAAAACTATATTAATTTTATTTATAATCGAATTATTATGGTATAAAAGGCAAATATGATTTCTAAAAAAATAATTATATTCTTTAATGTTTTTAATTTTCTACTTTCAACAGATTATATAATAATTACTACAAATGATCTAAAAGATTCAGCTACTAATATAATTGATATATATTCTGATCCCTCAAAGACCTATTTTTTAAATATGGAGCTTGCGTTAATTGATACCATGAGCATGTCAATCAATGATTATTTAGATTATAAAATTTCTGAAAATTCTAGCTTAAAATATTTATTAATCATCGGTGATGAGAATGATATTCCTAGTCCAACAAAGGCTGTAAACTGCGGAAATGGACAAGATGAGTATCCATCTGATGATTTTTTTAGCTCCACTGATCAATCTTCACCACCTAGGCTAGCAACTGGAAGAATCCCAACATCTATCCCTTCTAAAGCAATAGAATATAGCTTAAAACTAAAAGATTATATTGAATCAACATCAAATGGCGCATGGAGGAGTAAAATATTATTAATTTCAGATGATGAAATTAAAAATAATTCTTCATTGCAAAGTGAAATTCAACATACAATCTATTCTGACTCCATATATCAAAAAATTTCAGATATATCTTTTACCAAAACTTTATATGGACCAATGTACGAAGCTGAATATTCTGGATCTGAAAGAAGGCTACCTACCTTAACCGATGATATTATTAACTACTTAAATAGCGGAGCCGCAATAATTAATTATATAGGACACGGTGATCCAGAAACGTGGGCAGCTGAACATATCATTGATAAGGATAGAGATATTAACATTATTGATATACCAGATTCTAAGCTACCAATATGGATAGCTGGTACTTGCTATTTTGGTAGATACGATAATGTTGACTCTATGTCCGAGTCTCTACTACTAGAAACTAATGGTGCCATTGCTATTTTGGGAGCCACTAGATCAATAAGTAAGGCAATCAATAAAAAATTTTTAGATAATTTTTATGGAGATATAAGAGAGTACATTCTTGATGGGCAAGGTTTAATTCGTCTAGGAGATTTATTTCTTAACTCAAAAAACCACCTCTATGATTCTCATTCAAGTAACTTTCACTACACAAGCAATTGCGATGGTGGATATCTCTATGATATACTTGGTGATCCTGCGATACCAATGCCACTAGCTAAATTAGATAACTCTATTATTGAATATAGCAATAATGTCAATCTATTAGAATCCTATCCATTAGAGCCAGCATCACTTAATAATGATTATCAATTTTTACAAATTTTAAATGAAGAACCAAAAATTGAACTCAATTATACAGATGGTGATAATGAACTAAATTATTCATTTTACTATTCTCCAAAAATTATCTATCAAAATAATTTTGAAGGTAATACATGCTACATCCCTCCAATTGATCTAGTTTCAAATGAATATATTGAAATTAAATTTTATCAAGAGCAGCTTGATAATAATATTTCTTTCTCCGGTCCAATATATATCCAAACCTCTAATGATTTTATAAATGATGAATCTGGTCCACGGATTGATTTTTATTCAAATGAAAGTGAAATTACTTCAAATTCAATAGTTTCTAAGAATGATACGATAAGCATAGTAATATCAGATTCGTTGGGAGTAAATACATCAGAAAATATTGGTCATGCAACAAGGTATTGGTTTAATAATGAATCCAATTACATTAATGTAAACCCAGAAGATTGCACGTATATTGAATCTTGCAATAATCTTCTATGTAAAATTGGAGCACCTATTGATTTTAATGGTCAGAATACACTTTATATTGAAACTTGGGATAATGCTAATAATAAAACTGTTGATAGCCTTAAAATTAATATAATGGAAAAATCTAGTGAGGTATATAATCTTTTTAATTTCCCTAATCCATTCTCTGAAAGAACTTTTTTTACATTTCAATTACAAAATAATGAAAATTATTCAGTTAAAACAAAAATTAAGATCTATTCTCAAGATGGAACTTTATTAATGGAGCTTGCAGATGAATCTAATCAAAATTTTATATCAATAGAATGGGATGGTAGTGACTCTAATTCAAATCTTTTACCAAACGGCACCTATTTCTATACTGCAGAAATTAAAATTGACGAGGAGTCAATAAATACTGCAGGTAAATTATCAATTATAAGATAGTCTTCTAGTCACCCAATCTATTTCTAAGGTAAGTAGGCACATCTAAATCATCTCCAAAAACTGGAATATCCTCAGAATTTTCAACAGTGCTTATTTCTTCGCTGATAGATTCAGTTGGCTTACCATCATCAATTACACTTTCAGATCTATTGCTATTTAAAATGTCGATTGATGTTTGAGGGTTATTATAATCATGATCTGGTATTTGATATCTTCTTTCCTGTTTTTGGACCTCTTGAATATTTTGAGATTCTTGTTCCTCAGGCTGATCTAAACCTGTGGCTATAACTGTAACTCTAACTTCATCATTTAATGAATTGTCCACGGTAAATCCATGTATAATTTCACCATGCTCTTGATCATAATCATTATCTGAATCATATCCAGCTGCCTTATAAATTAAATCAGATGCTTGGTTCAATTCATGAATACCCAAATCCTCGGAGCTTGTAATATTAATTAATACTCCTCTTGCTCCCTTAATACTCTTGTTTTGGAGTAATGGGGAGTTTATAGCCTCTTGTGCAGCAAGGATAGCTCTTTCCTCTCCTCTTGCAATACCTGAGCCCATTATTGCTTCTCCTCCATCCTGCATAACTCTACTAACATCAGCAAAATCTAAGTTAATTAACCCTGGAACATTAATTAAATCAGATATGCCTTTTGTAGCTTGGAGTAATACAGTATCAGCTATTTTGAAAGATTCCTTCACAGTAGCTTTTAAATCAGTAATCTCTAGAAGAGTTTCATTTGGAATAACTAGTAGCGTATCACAATTTTTCTTCAATTCTTTTATTCCCTTATCTGCTCTTTTTTTTCTCATTGGACCTTCGAACATAAATGGTTGTGTTACAACCCCAACAGTTAAAATTCCAAGCTCCTTAGAAATAGCAGCAATTGCTGGAGCAGCTCCAGTACCAGTTCCTCCTCCCATTCCTGCAGTTATGAATACCATATTTGCGGTTGAAAGTGTTTTTATAATTACTTCTTTATTCTCTTCAACTGCTTTCTCGCCAATATCCGAATTTGCACCAGCTCCTAGCCCCTGAGTAAGTTCTTTTCCAATTTGTAACTTAGTTTGAGAATTATTGTATTCTAAATCTTGAGCATCAGTATTAATGGCAATGAAGTCAACATTATTCATTCCCTCTTCAATCATTCGATTCAGGGCGTTTCCACCTCCTCCTCCAACACCGACAACAACTATTCTTGCTTTTTGATCCATCAGATTTCCAGGTTCAATTAACATACTTTCTCCTTTTATTTAGTACCAATTTGTTAGTTTATTGATCAATTTTTTAATTTTGTCTATTACGTTGAAATCTACATTGCTTGTAAAGTCATCCGCTTTGCATGATGAGGCATACTGTACAATTCCAAAAGCTGTTGCGTATCTTGGATTATTTTTATATTGAGATACCTCACTATCAATAATCTCTGGGAATCCTATTTTAACAGGCATATTGAAAATCTCTTGAGATAAATCAATTAAATTTTTAAGTTGAGAACCACCGCCTGTTATTACAACTCCAAAATTCAGTTTGTTGGCTACATTACTTTTTTTAATTTGCTCTAATGACTTTGTAAGTATTTCAATCATTCGTGGCTCTATAACTTCTGCTAAATCCTTTTGACTAATTTCAACTGACTCTCTACCCTTAACTCCTTTTATTAATATTTTCTCATTTGTAGCTAATGCAGTTTTAGAAATTCCATATTTTTTTTTCAATTCTTCTGCCTGTTCAATTGTTGTTTTAAATCTATGGGAAATATCAAAAGTTAAATTTTTACCAGCTTGCGGAATCGCAGCTGAATGCATTATACCTCCATCATAATGAACTAAAATATCAGTCGTGCCACCACCTATATCAATCAATGCAACTCCAAGCTCTTTCTCATTAGAGTCTAAAACTGAATAGGATGATGCAAGTGGTTCTAAAACAAATTTCTTTATTCCAATTCCCAGTTTTTTAAAGCATGTCTCTATATCTTTTTCTACGTTTATTAAACTTGTTACAAGATGAACATTTACCCCTAGAGTATTACCTGATAGCCCTACTGGATTCTGGATACCCTTTCGATCATCAACTTCATATGATTGAGATAAAGTATGTAGTATTCGCTTTCCAGGAGATACGTTTATAGCCTGAGAAGCTTCTAAAACCTTTTGCACATCATTTTCCGATATTTCTTTACCTATTCCAGCCATTTGATTTGCATTATTAATTGGTATTTTTCCATTATAATTCATACCCATAATATGGTCACCTGTTATACCTACATAAACCTCTTCCACTTCAGTGTCGGCCTTTTCTTCAGCAAGCTTAATTGCGTTCTCTAATGACTTAGTGGTTTTTACTATATCAACAACAATTCCTTTTTTTAAACCATCTGATGGATGTTCTCCTAGTCCTAAAATTTTTACTCCTTTGACATTATTATCAATAGTTGACTTATCTTCATAGATAATTTCAGCTATTACTGCCACAACTTTAGTAGTACCTATATCTATCCCTGTAATTATTTTTTTATTTTCCATACTTATATTGATCCTCTTTCATTAACAACAATATCAAGATGTGAAAATTTGATATAATTAAAATTTTGATATTCATCAGAATGCATTAAAAGCTTATTTAAATGGTTGATTTGTAATATATAATGTGCTTTATTAAATGATATTTTTGACATTTGCGTATTAACTAAAATTTTATCATTTATATCAGTGATATTTTTTATTTGATAAAATAATTTTGGGTTTGTATTATGAATCTGCTTTAAGGCTTTATACTGGTGTGTATTGAAAATATTTTCAAAATTTATTTCATTTTGAATTTTGATCTCTGGAACGTGAATTGAACTCGATATATTTGAACTACATAAGAATCCATTACTATTGCTATCAACTAATAAATTATTATTATTGTATTTATAAATTCCAATTGGAGAGATCTCAATGATATCAATAATAATTGTAGAGGGATAGACTTTTATTAACTTTGCAGTTTCTATAAAATCATAATTCTCTAACTTCATTTCAATATCATCAACATTTAATGAAAGAATATTCTTATCTTTTATAAATGAAAATTGATTTTCAATACTTTCCAGTTCAATTAGATTACATCCACTAAAAATAACCTTATCAATCTTAAAAATATTATTTTCTCCAATGAATTGATCTACAGCTCCATATGAAATCATTAAAACTGTACCCAGTATTAATAGCTTATATAATATTTTATCAATATTTTCTTTCATTATTTTTTATCTATAATTTCATTATATATATCATCTGTAATATTTCTAATATCTCCTGCCCCCATAACAATTATCATATCATCGTTAGAACAAATACTTGATATCTTCTTTGCTACTTCATCTTTTTTCACAAGAAATGATTTACTACCAACTATTTTATCAAGAATTAAATTTGAGTTAACTCCTTTAATCTTTTTTTCACGAGCTGGATATATATCTGTTAAAATTACAATATCAGCTTTTGATAGTACCTCTGAAAACTCTTTCTGAAATTCTTTAGTTCTTGAATATAAATGTGGTTGAAATACAACAATAAGATTATTCAAACTCCATCCTGCTAAAGCAGTATTGATAGTTGCATCTACCTCAGATGGATGATGGGCATAATCGTCTACAATAGTTATATTGTTTTCAGTTTTATATTTTATTTCAAATCTTCTTTTAACACCCTTATAACTTTTTATACCTTCTTTAATTAAATCAATTGAGATATCAAGCTCTTTTGAAATTCCAACTGCAGCTAAACAATTTAAAATGTTATGTTCGCCAGGGACACTAAGCTCACACTTGCCATGGTTATAATGATCAATAACTAAATCAAATGTAGTTTTATGCTCACTAAATTCGGGATTCTCATATCGAATATCACAATCATCTGATTTTCCATAAGTTATATAAGGTCGTTTTATATTATTTATAATTGCTTTAACATTTAAATCATCATAACAAACGACGTTTATTCCATAAAATGATGTTGCATTTAGAAAAGAAAGAAATGTTTCTTTTAAACTTTCAATATTTTCATAGCAATCTGAGTGCTCAAAGTCAATATTGGTAACTATTGACATTGATGCTCTTAAAGACAATAAAGTTCTATCGTATTCGTCAGCTTCAACGATAATAGTATCTCCATCACCTAAAATTGAGTTTGCTAGTAATCCCTGTACTATTCCACCAACAATTAATGTAGGCTTATGATCAGACCTAGTTAATATTGAATTTAACATTGAAGAGGTAGTAGTTTTTCCATGAGTTCCAGCTACAGCAATACTAATAGGTTTAACTTTCAGTAATTCTCCAAGCATTTCTGCTCTTTTTATGACAGGAATATTTTTTCTTTTTGACTCTATAATTTCAGGATTTTCTAATTTAACAGCAGATGAGAAAACAACTAAATCATGATTGTTTATGTTATTAATATTATGTCCAATACTTATATCTAATCCTATTTCTTTTAAATGCTGTATTCTATCAGAATCTGATAAATCTGAACCAGTAATAATGTGCCCTAGGTTATTTAAAAGTTCTGCCATGCCACTCATTCCTATGCCACCTATTCCTATGAAATGTATTTTTTTTTGATTCCCTAACATGACATGATCTCTTTTATTTTATCTTTAATGACATCACTCGCATTGGGGCTTGAAAGCTTTGAAGCATTTAAACTAATCTTGTTCATTGCTTCTTTAGATTCAAACAATTCAAATATTTTTCTTTCAAGTAATGAGTTGTTAAGCTCATTTTCTTTAATCATTACAGCAGCACCTCTATCTTCTAATACCTTTGCGTTTATTTCTTGATGATTATCTGAAGCATATGGATATGGAATTAATATTGATGGCTTCTTTAAAAATAATATTTCAGAGATAGCAGTTGCTCCAGCTCTAGAAACAATAAGATCAGATGCAGCATAAGCATTTTCGATATCATCAATAAAATCAAACATTAGAATATTATCATTATTGATATCACTAATAATATCAAACGAATTGTTTCCTGTTTGCCATATAATTTGAAATCCTTTTTCGATATACTTTTTAATATTCTTCTTGAAATGTTTATTTATTGAACGTGCACCTTGACTGCCACCAATAATTAATATTGTAAATTTATCAGGATTTAGATTGTATGTTTTTTTAGCTTCAATGCAATTTTTTTCTTTAATTTTTTTTCGTATAGGATTACCTGATAAAAATAAATTACAATTATTTAAATATTTTTGAGATTCATCAAATGCAGTAAACACTATAGTAGATTTTTTTGAGAATTTTTTTGTTGTTAGTCCTGGCAGAACATTTTGCTCTTGTATTGCTGTATGAATATTTTTTTTCTGAGCTAAATAAAGGGGGATTGCACATGAATATCCCCCAGTACCAATTACTAGGTCAGGTTTAAAAGTATCAATAGTATTTTTAACTTTTTTATAACTTTTTATTATCTTTATTAATAATAGAATATTACTCTTAAAACTATTCAAAGAAAATGATCTTGATACTCCATACAGATCAAGTAATTCAATTTTATTTTTTTCTATATAATTTTCTTTAGCCTCTATTCCATTTTTACTTCCTATATATTTAACTTGCATGCCATCTTTTTCTAATGTTTCGCCTATTGCCAATGCGGGAAATAGATGTCCACCCGTTCCTCCTCCAGCAATAATTACTCTTTTCCCATCATACTTCATTATATACTACTCTCTTTTTAGATAGATTGTTTTTAGCAATATTAAACATCACTCCCATCGAAGCTAAGCTTAGGATTATATGAGACCCACCATAGCTCATAAATGGCAATGGAAGCCCTGTGGTAGGGAAAACACCTACTACATAAGCAGAATTAATCAGAAAATAAACAATGACGTTCATTGTAATTCCAAGAGAAAGAAAAAAGCCAAAACAATCATCAATATGTTGTAGAATTTTTATTGAATAATATAAAAACATAAAAAATAGAATAAATATTAACGTAATACCTATAAAGCCGAATTCTTCTCCAATTATTGGTAACATGAAATCTGTATGAGCTGCAGGAAGATGGCCTTTTTTAATTAAACTTCCATCAAGTCCATTCCCAAATAAACCCCCATTAGAAAGAGCTAAAATCGATCCTGAACTTTGACTATCTCCATTACCAGAAAACCAATTTATAAATCTTCTAAATTGATAGCTTGTTGATAAAATCTTTAATACAACTACTAATGCTCCTGAAATAATAGTATAGAAAATATATTTTGTCTTTAGTCCTGCAACATATATCAAAGCTAATAGTATTAATGAGATTGTAAATGTTGTACTCATATCTGGCTGAAAGAATATCAATAAAAGAGTTAAACCTAAATAGGGGATTAAATCAGATAATAAATCCTTCATATTATTTATATCTTTTCTATGTAATTCTACATATGATGCGAGATAAACAATTAATCCAAACTTAGCTACATCTGATGTGCTTACAATATTTTTCCCAAATAGAATTAATCCTCTAGATGTAGGCAAATGTTGAGAGGTTAAAAAGCCCATGAAAATTAATATCCAGCATGAAATTATAATTATTCTAGAGTTTTTATTATATATTCTATAATTAATATGAGAAGTGATTATTAATAGAACTAAGCCTATTAGAAGTCTTATTGATTGATTTTCAAAAAAATACTTATAATCTGAGAATCTTGAGGCAGCATAAGCAGAGCTAGCGCTATAAAGAGTAATAATGCCTATTGAGCAAATTAAAAAAGTTAAGATTTTAAGATTTATTATATTTTCTTTCAACCTAAGCTAATCCCACTATTATTTTTTTAAAATTATTACCTCTATCGATATAGCTACTAAATTGATCATAACTTGCACATCCAGGAGAGAGAAGCAGTATATCCTCTTTTTCGCATTCTGCAAATGCTTTACTAACAGCATCTGAGAATTTGTTATTATATTCACAATTAAATTCAGATTTTAAATTCTCATAAATGTAATCACCACTTTCTCCATAGCATGAAATAAACTTTATCTCAGCTTTTGTTTCTCTAATTGCACTTAAAAAATCTGATTCTTTTTTAGCTAGTCCTCCAATGATAATAATCATTTTTTGGTTAAATGCGTTAATAGCAGCAACCATAGATTCTATATTAGTAGCTTTAGAATCATTGTATACTGTAACTCCCTTAATAGTATCTACATATTCAAGTCTATGTTGTAATGGTTTGAATTTTTTTAATGTATTTTCAATATGACTAATATCAATAGAATATTTTTTAGCAATTGCTAGAGCTGCTGATATATTACTTATGTTATGCAGTCCTTTTAATGGTATCTGATTTAAATCTATTCTAATTGCTGAGCAGTCAGATTTTTTGAAAGGAATGAATTTATTTTTTGAAATTTTTTCTCTTAGAACTTTATCTTCTTTATTATATATCAAATAATTACTTTCATCTAGCAATTCGACTATTTTTAATTTTGTCTGAATGTAATCTTCAAAATCATTATATCTATCAAGGTGATCTTTTGAAATGTTTAGGATACATCCTACTTCTAGTGATAATTCTTTAGTATGCTCTAGTTGGAAACTACTCAATTCTAAAACATGGATAGCTTTATTCATACCTTTCTCAATTTCTTTTAACACATTATCAGAAAACGGTATCCCCACATTACCTCCAAGTAGCGAATCGTATCCTGCTTCTAAGAATATCTGATTTACTAATTCTACTGTTGTAGTTTTGCCATTTGAGCCTGTTATTCCTATAATAGGAGATTGTGTAAAAAAACCTGCAAATTCTATTTCACTAATTATTTTGATATTACTTTCTTTTGCTTTTTTTATAATTTCAATGCTATTAGGAATTCCAGGACTTTTTATAATTAAATTTGAATCCAATACTCTTTCTGAATGTTGACCTAATTCGTTTTCAAAATTTTTATAGTCTTCGCACTCAACCTTATAACTTGAATCACTTATAAAAATATCTGCACCTAAAAAACTTGCAAGCTTTGCCGCAGAAAGGCCACTTTTTCCAGCACCTAAAATTGAAATTTTTTTACCTGTTATATCCATTATTGTATTTTGAATGAGGTTAATGATACTATTGCACATATTATACCTATAATCCATAGCCTTACAACTACCTGATTTTCATGCCAACCCATAAGTTCAAAATGATGATGTATTGGTGCCATTTTAAAGAATCGCCGTCCCTTTCCAGATCGATATTTCGTTATTTTATAATATAAAACCTGTACTATAACACTTAATGCTTCAACGACAAAAACACCGCCAATAATAATAAGTAATATTTCTTTTTTAAATAATATAGCCATAACTCCAATAGCTGCACCTATTGGTAATGAACCTGTATCTCCCATAAAAATTTTTGCTGGATATGCGTTGAACCATAAAAATCCTATACAACTTCCCACCAGAATTAATGCAAAAACAAAAATCTCTTCTGACTGTGGTACATATATGATGTTTAAATAATCACTAAAATCATATCTACTTGTAGCATAGGCTATCGCTGAAAAAGCTAAGCAACTTATTGCAACAAGACCAGCAGCTAATCCATCAAGTCCATCGGTAAGATTTACTGCATTTGATGAAGCTGTTACAATGATAATGACGAGTAATATGTAGAGGATACCTATATCATAAATACCATTTGCAATAAAAGGTAAGGATATAGATGTATTGCTTACTGGAATACTCACGCCATTTTCAATAATAAATGAATATTGATTTATAGATATTAAATAGAAACCCAAAAGTGCACCACATATAAATTGACCAATAAGCTTATAACGAGCAATAAGTCCTTTATTATATGATTTTATTACTTTTAAATAATCATCAACAAATCCAATAAAACCCATGAAAATCGTAATAAATAGTATGAGTTGAAAAAATTCATTATCTAACCTGCACCAAAGGATAGAGGGGAGGATAATTGATAATAGTAAAATTACCCCCCCCATAGTTGGAGTACCTTCTTTCTTTTGGTGAGATTCAGGCCCATTATAGATTTTTTCGCCAATTTGACGAAATTTGAGTGTGCGGATGATTTTAGGCCCGATGAAGAAACTTATTAATAACGAAGTAATAGCTGCACCTGCAGCTCTAAATGTCAAATATTGAAATACATTGAAAATAAAATACTTTTCTGATAATGGATATAGTAATTCGTAAAGCACTAGGCTACTCCTTTGATTATATTTTCCATTTTCATTCCACGCGAACCTTTTATATATAATATGTCTTTAGGCTTGAGTGTAGTCTGAAGTTCATTAATCAATTCTTCTTGATTATCATAATATCTAATATCGTTTTCAGTTTTTTGTTTTTTTGTTTCTAAAAATAATTCATGCATTAGTGAACCATACAAATAAGTTCGATAAAATTTATTATGATTTATATGATCATATAAGTTTTTATGAATTTGCTTCTCGTTTTTACCTAATTCAAGCATATCTCCCAGAACAATCAACTTTCTATGATTAGCTCTCATATTTGAAAGCTTTCTTAGGCCACTAACAACAGAACCATAGTTGGCATTGTATGTATCATTCACAATGATAAATTGATTTATATATATTAAATTTCCCCTACCCGATGGTGTTTCAAATAGATTTAACTTTTGATTGAAATCTTCGATCTCTACGCCTAATGTGGCGCAAATACTAAATGTGGACAAAACATTGTAAAGGTGCAAATTACTGCTATCAGGAATAATTACTTTATCACCATTGATAACCAATGAATTAGAACCTTTTCTCGTTGATGCATTAAAATGCCAATCGCCATTAAATCCAAATGTTATATGATTATATTGTATATCTTTTTTCAATTTTGATAAAAACTTATCATCCATATTTATAAATGCAATGCCATCTTGCGGTAGAGCTTTGAATAAATTTATTTTCTCTTCAAAAACACCATTTAGATTTATTAGGTTGGATAAATGTGATTCTGAAATATTTGTAATTAAAGCCATATCTGGCTTTGCTATATCTGATAAATATTTTATTTCACCTTTTTTATTTGTTCCAATTTCTGCTATAAATATTTCATCTGATTTTTTTATAGCAAATAATGACATCGGCATTCCAATGGTACTATTGTAATTTTCTTTAGTGTAAGAAATTCTATAGCTACCATGTAAAATATGAGCTAAAAGTTCTTTCGTAGTTGTTTTTCCATTAGATCCAGTAATCCCAATAACTCTACAACTCATTTGGCTTCTATATAAACTTGCTAATTTGCTCAATGTTTCTTTTGAAGATTTTACTTTTATTATGTTATCTGCTTTAATTTTTTCGTTTATGATTAATGACGCACCTTTATCTAAGCATTCATGGATGAAATTATGTCCATCTGAATTTTCACCTGACAGGGCAATGAATATGTCATCTTTTTCGACATTCCTAGAATCAAACGTGATAGCATTTAATCTTTGAATATTCATATCAACATCTAATAGATTTTTTATTGAACTAGAAAATATTTCCCTGTCACCTATTTTAATTCGCATTTATTTCTCTTTTGATGATTTCTAAATCACTATGAAATATTTTCTCATTATTAATTATTTGATATTCTTCTCTTCCTTTGCCTAAGACTAATAAGACAGAATTCTTATCCAAGATATTTATACTTTTTTTTATTGCATCTTCTCTATTTTGAATAACTTCATGCTTTTTTTGGCTAAATCCACTTAATATATCTTCCAGAATAAAGTTTAATCCTTCTGTTCGCGGATTATCTGATGTTACAATTATCTTATCTGAATATTTTTCAGTAATTTTTGCCATTAATGGTCGTTTATCTTTATCTCTATCTCCTCCACAGCCGAAAAGGGTAATGATTTTATCATTAGGTTCCTTGATTTGATTAACTAGTTTTAGAATATTTTCATATGCATCTGGAGTGTGTGCGTAATCAATGAAAATTTTATTTTTCTTATTTCCAACAAATTCCATTCTTCCAGGAATAAAATCCATATTTTCTATAGCATTAATTATTTTATTGGTAGATATATTTTTTATTTTGCAGGCAGAAATAGCTGCCATAATATTATAAATGTTATGTCTGCCTGTAATTTTTGTGCACACTTTATATTCTTTATCATTAATTGAAAAAATTAAATCCATTCCACCATAATCAATTTTTGAGGAAACTGGATATATGTCTGCCTTTTTAGAAAATCCATATGTAAATATGTTCGAGCAAGTAGACCTTATTATCCTATCTGAATAGGGATCATCAATGTTAATAATTGAAAAAGAATCTTTAGATAAAGATGTAAATAACTTTAATTTTTCTAAAAAGTAATTTTCCATCGTTTTATGGAAATCTAAATGCTCTTCAGTTAAATTGGTAAATATTGCAGTATCAATTTTGATATGATCCATTCTGGATAGAGCTAGAGAATGAGATGAAACTTCTATGACAACATTTTCCATGCCACCTTTAACTAGCTGGTCAATGAAATTATTTAATTCTAAAGATTCTGGAGTTGTAAAGCCAGTACTAACTACTTCATTTGATGATACAAAGCCCAATGTTCCTATGCTTCCACTATTATAGTTACAATCATTTAAAATTTTATTAATTAAAAACGCTGTTGTTGTTTTTCCATTTGTTCCAGTTACTCCAATTGTATCAATTTTAGAAGACGGATCGCTGTAAAAATTTTTAGCTATTTTGGGTAATATCTGCCTAGTATTTTCTACTTCAATATCAATTGCTTCATCTATTTTATTATATCCTTTTTCCTTAACTACTGCTACTGCGCCATTCTTTATTGCTTGAGGGATATAATCATGTCCGTTAAAGTCTTGGCCTTCAATTGCAATGAACATACTTTGTTTAGTCGATTTACGAGAATCATATGAAATATTAGATACTTCAATATCTTCAAATTTTCCAGAATAATTTATATTTTCTAATATTTTTCTTATTTTCATAAAGCTAGCTTATTTCTTTATAATTTGTTGTTAAAAAATTATTATTAATCATTTCAACAATTATTTCCCTTGCGATTGGTGCGGCCGTTATATTTCCCCAATGTTTATTATATTCTGGAGAATCAACTGATATTATGCATACATACTTAGGAGATGAAGATGGGAAAATAGATGCAAACGATGAAACAAATTCTGTTTTAGAATATTCACCATTTATATATTTTTCAGCGGTTCCAGTTTTTCCTGCAATTTGATACCCATCAATAGCAGCATTTTGACCGGACCCAATATTTACAGCCATACTCAGCATATCTAATACTTTTTTACTGGTTTCAGCATTCATGACTTTTCTAACAATTTTTGCGTCATCAAATTTGACGATTTGACTAGGATAATGAATTTCTTTAACTATCTTTGGCTGCAACAAATATCCTTCATTGGCTATAGCTGCATATATCATTGAAAGCTGCATATCTGTAACCGATAATTCTTGGCCAAAGCTTACTGTTGAATGTGTTGTTTTTGACCATTTTTTAAGTTTAGATATTTTTCCTTTTTCTTCTCCTGGAAGGTCAACTCCAGTTTTACTACCTAACCCAAACTTACGAAAAGATGAATAGGTCTTTTCCTCACCTAGCATATCTGCTATTTTAACTATTCCGATATTGCTGGAATATGCTAATACTTCTTCTATAGATAATATTTCATGAGGTTCATGGTCTCTTATTATTCTATTAGTTCTAGGAATTTTGTATTCTCCGTCCTCACAATCTATCAACATCTGTTCATCCAAATTTTGAATAGCTTCTATTATTGGAATAACTTTAATCGTTGAACCTGGCTCGTACTGTTTAGATACAACGTTATTTTTATGCTTTGCTAATCCATATTGATTGAAATTATTAGGATTATATGATGGGGTCCCAGTCATAGCCAAGATATCACCATTAAAAGGGTCAACTATTATTCCATTGGCTGATTGAGCTAATGAGTTATCCTGTCCTTTATGAAGAGCCTCATAAAGATATTTTTGTAACTTTATATCTATAGAAAGATATATATCATTTCCGTTTAATTCATCATTAAATCTTTCTTTCTCTTTATTCTTCCATCTATCATTAGAACTCTTATCAAAAGCTACGTCATCTTTTATGGATTCAGAAAGAAGGTCATTAAATTGCAACTCTACACCTGATCTTCCATCCCCCTTATTGTTAGTGTACCCTACAACGTGAGAACAAATTTTCTCGTATGGATAAAATCTTTGATTATACATATCTACATTTAAGCCACTAATGCTTGATACTTCTGCAAGTATATCTTCCAGACTTTCAGGGATGATAGCCTTTTTTATAGGTAAATATTTTTTTTTATTTAATTTTAGTTTTGTAGCTAAACTAGTAGAGTCTATATTGAAATATTGATGTGCAAAAGAGCAGATTTTTTCACTTTCATAATCGTTTAATGTATTTACCCATAAATCAACCTTTACAATATTACCAGCTAATAGTTCTCCATTGCGATCGTAAATCCTTCCTCGTTCACCCTTGATACTTTTTCTGTATTCAATTTTTTGTGATAGTTTTTGTTGAAAACCATCAACTCCAAGAATTTGAATTTGGAAATACCTTGAAAGTATGAGGATACCAAAAATCAATATAATGTTTATTATATATTTAATTCTATTTTGATATGCAATATATGTTCTATTCATTTAATGTGATTGTAGAAATGCTGTTTTATTTATTATAGGCTGTTTTTTCATTCCAAGTGAATCTTTTGCAATTCTTTCAATTCTAATCTGCGATATAAGCCTATTTTTTTTAGATAATAAATGTATCTTTTTATCTTGAATCATTTTCTTTTTAATCTTTAAGGCAATAATTTCATCACTAATTTTTTTAGATTCTCCTCTAATAGTTAAAAATAAAATTGAAAAAAGTGTTATTATTCCAATTATAATCCAGCGCTTTGATTTACCTGTATTTTTATGCAATTGCTAGCCTTTCTACTATTCTTAACTTTGCGCTTCTTGCCCTCTTATTATATCCTATTTCATCTCTGTCTGGAGTAACTGGCTTCTTAGTTAAAATTTTAACTTTCTTGGTTATATTTTTTTTAACTTGAAATCCCATTCTACCTATATATGCACTATCTCCTCTTGCGTATGAGCGAAAAACATTTTTAACTATTCTGTCTTCAATTGAGTGAAAACTGATTACAGCTAATCTTCCTCCAGGTCTTAGTATGCTAATTGAATCAATAATTGATTTATATATATTTTCAAACTCATTATTGACTTCAATTCTTAAAGCCTGAAATACTCTTGATAGTGTTTTATTAAGAAATCGCATGGGAGTAACTTCTTTTACAGCTTCAACTAAATCTAAATTTGTTTCAATCGTATTTTGCGATATCTTAATTTTTATTGATTTCGCTATCTTCCTAGAATTCTTTTCTTCACTATTATAATAAATCATATTTGCTAATTCTTCTTCATTGTAGTCATGTAGGATTTTTTGTGCATCTGTGGTACATTTTGGGTCTAATGCCATATTTAACTTTCCATCTTTTCTATAGGAAATGCCCTTATACCCTGAATCAACTTGGTAGGAGGAGATACCAAGGTCAAATAGAATCCCATCAACATCATTAATATCTTTCCTTTTACAAAGCTCATTTAGATTTGCATAATTTGAATGAATTAATTCAAAAGGCTTATTTAGATCAGATAATCTATTATGTGAATATTCCAGGGCATAAGGGTCATAATCAATTCCAAAAAGCATTCCATTGCTATCTATCTCTTTTAAAATAGAAAAAGAATGGCCTCCAAAGCCAACGGTGCAATCAATATATACGCCGTCTTTCCTTGTTATTATTTTAGAGACCACTTCCTCAAGTAAAATTGGTACATGAGGATGTTGGTCAATATTATTCATAATTAAAAGCTTATATCATCCGCGAGATCATCAAACTCATCAATGTTAATTTGATCATCATATTTTTTAATTTTATCAGGACTCCAAAGTTCAATTTTTGTGATCATGCCAATTATTGAAACCTCTTTTTCTATTCCAGCATAGATTTTTAAATTATCAGGGATAATAATTCTTCCTTGCTTATCATACTGAACATGAGATGCGTGTCTAACCACAGATCGAACAAATTCCCTATTCCTGTTTCTTATTGAACTCAAAGAAGCTAATTCTTGCTCTACTATATTCCATTCAGCGATAGGATAAAGAGCTAAGCATGGATCGAAGCCTCTTGTAATAACAAAAGTCCTATCATTGATAGGATCTAGTGCTTTTCTGAATTTGGCTGGAATATTCACTCTATTTTTTATATCAAGAGAATTAGAATACTCACCAGTAAATCTTAATTTTATCGAATTCATTTATATAGTTTATATTTTAAAAGGTTTTATTACCCACACTCACCCACTATTATATAACTATTAACCACCTATATGCAAGAAATATATTAATTTTATTTATCTTTATATGGTTTTTTAATAATTCATAGCTAGATTTTAATACGCAAAGAAGCGAGTCTTGCTAATTAATAAGCAATAACACGTAAATACTTTTTTGAATTTATTGTATGGGGATAACTAAGAAGTTATAAGTTTTATTTTCGTTTGATAATTTAAAGTGACTGTTTATAGAAGTTATAGTTAAGAGACAAATCTTTTGTAGTAAACCAGCCGCGAATAGAATTATCTTCACTACCAAAAAACTCAGTCAAATCGATATCATTTAATGAACATTTTATATGCTGTGCACTCCAGAAGTCATAAGATATCTTATCCTTAATTGGAAAAATCTCTACCTGGCCTTTCTCCATAACTTTATTTCTAATTATTGGTCCGCTATTTACATTAATTTTTGTTTGTGCTAAAGCTTCCACTCTAAATGTAAACGGATCAGATGCTACTAATTTTTTTTTATTTCCAGCAATTAAATTATTTGCATCAAAATCAAGATTAGTGAGAGGACTATTGTCCGGCAAAGAACTATACTGAACAATTTTTAGATTCTCAGAAGATTCTTTTATATTTAATTTATTAGAATTATCACTTTTAGGGCTAGAATCACTATCTATATTACTTATAAGAAATAATGTAAAAATCAAAATAATTACAGTAATTACAATTGTTACAATTTTAGCTGTTGGGACCTGGGGTAAATTTAACTCTTTTTGGTCAATATTTGTATCAATATCATCTGGTTCTAATGGAATAGAAAAAGTTTTTGATTCTGTTTTTGAACCTATCGTATAAAATTCATAATCATTAAGAGCTTGTTCGTCATCAGCTGAGATATACTTGCAATATGACCTAAGAAATAATCTCATATATACATCAGGAAGGCACCCAAAATCTCCATCTTCTATGGCAATTAGAAACTTAATATCGATCTTGGTGAAATCTGAAATTTCTTCTAAAGAAATATTCTGACTCTCTCTTTTAGCTTTCAGATCATTGAAAAATAGTTTTTGCTCACTCATTGTATCTATAAGTTATTATTATTATTGGAAGAATTCAAGAAAATTGGATTAAATCAAATTTCTTTAAATGGTAAAACAACCTAGAGATTGGAAGACCAACAACATTGAAGAAGCATCCATTTATTGATTTTACAAAAATTGAACTAAATCCTTGTATGCCATAGCTACCTGATTTATCATATGGCTCAAAATGTTTTATATAATAATAAATTTCTTCATCTCTTAAATCATTAAACTCAACTAATGTGGTTTCTGTAAAACAAAAATTAATTTTAGCTTTCTTGTGTATCAATGAAACTCCAGTTAGGACTTGATGCTTTTCCCCACTTAACTCCCTAAGCATTCTATATGCATCCTCCTCATTTCTTGGTTTTTCAAAGATCCTCTTGTTTGGTGACAAAACAATTGTATCGGCTGAAAGTATTGGTCGATTTGGATATATATCTACTATACTATTTGCTTTTTCATTTGCAATAATTTTACAGTAAGAATGCGGTTCAATATTTTTATCAATTCCACGCTCATTAAAACGATGAGAAACAAATTTAATATCTATATTAAATTTTGATAAAATTTCTTTACGTCGAGGACTATTTGATGCAAAAATAAATTTCATCATTTATCGAAAGTAATTTTAATTGTTGTACCATTTTTCGATGAATCAGTTACTACAATTTTTCCTTTATGAATATCCTCAATGATTCTTTGGGTTAAACTCAATCCTAACCCCCATCCTCTTTTTTTAGTACTAAATCCAGGCCTAAATATATCATTCCAATTTTTTCGCTTAATTCCTTTTCCATTATCTTTGAAAAATATTGATATTGCACTATTTGTATTATCAATCCTCAACTCAATTATACCAGTTTCTGGATTAGTTGCATCAATCGAATTTTTTATCAGATTTTCAAAAGCCCAACTTAATAGAACAGCATCACCCATTAAATTAGTATTATTTTTTAAACGCAATACTATTTTTGTTTTAGAGCTTTTGGGAAGTCTCTCTGACATATACATAGTTACTTTTTCTAACAATGATTTAATATTCACTGTTTTCAAATTCACTTTTGATCCTATTTTTGAAAATCTATCACTAATTTCAGAAAGTCTTGAAAGATCATTTTTCATGGAAGATAAAATCTTATTCCTTCTTTTAACTAACATTTTCTCTTTCAAAAGTTCAACCCAACCCATAAGAGAAGATATAGGAGTACCTAATTGGTGTGCTGTTTCCTTAGCCATACCTGCATAAATTGAATTTCTTTCATTGATTCGAATTAATTGAATTCCGAATGCAGCAATTGTTATAAACAATATTGCAAAACCAAAATTTAAGTATGGGAGCAATGCAATCGTTCTTATAATATCTTGATCACCATAGTGAATTTTATGATATACTATTTGCCTTCCTTCTCCTGAGCCATCATCTCCCGTTATTTCATATGGAATGAAATTTTCATCCATCTGCTTAATTAGCCTATATACCTCATCTCTATACTCTTGAGAATTAACCTTTTCTTTTATATCTATATTTATTGGTGGTAAAAAATCAATATTTGAACCGTCATTAATTTCATTTGTAATAATAATTGGAAATTCAAAGTTATATAATACTGGAAGAATAACATCTGCAAAATATGTATAATCTAATTTTTCACTATCACTAAGTTCTTTACTATAGTACTCAGCTATTTTTTCAATCTGCCTTCGATTTCCTTCTCTGAGATTTGATATTACAGTGCTATTAATCCAAAGCACAGCTATTGCCATTATTATTGCAAATGCAGATAAAACAAATTTAATACTTGTCTGAAGTTTAAAGTTTTTCATTTTTACGATAGAACAAAGAAACTAAGTAAAGGATCAAGATTACTATTAGTGAAAAGTGACTAACCAAAGCACTATATTTTAAATCTGATGGATTAAATTCAAGAGTTATTTCTGTAGAACCATTAGGAACAAAAAATCCCCTAAAAAGATTATTGACTTCAATAATCTCTAAATCTGAGGCACCTGAAATTTTCCATCCATGAGGGAAGTAAACCTCACTTAATAATACAAAGTGCCTATTTGATGAATCGCCCTTAGCATTAACAGAGAGTACTATCTTATTTGGGATATGCTCCTTGATTAAAATTTCCGATTCAGAATTATAAGATACCTCTAAATCCTCATTAAAATCATTACTAGAAACAAATGAATCTTTTTTAAGATCAAAAATTTCAGAATTTAATTTTTGATATCCTTCTTGGCGATTGTCAACTTTATTTATTTTCTCTAAAAATTGCACCCTGGGATGAAAATCTAGATATTCATATAGAAAAACCTTTCTATATGATAGATTTGAAAAATAGCTTCCAGCCTTAACCAATTTTAGCGCAGGTATATTTACTTCGTTTGATAAAATCAAATATTTTACATTAAACAGTTTTAATCTGTTTAATAATGGAACTGAATTAAAAGATTCATAAATTGAGAGCTTTGCTGGATGATATCCGTTAATTGATTCAATATTAAAGGCAGCTAAACGATTATTATTATGTTCTGGCCGTAATCTTCCTTGACTATCAAAAGAAGCCTCAAATACCCTAAAATAGGAATCATCTTTTTTGAGATAACTTATAATATCATCATAATTTTCATCGAGATGTTTATTTAGGAAATCTTTATTTTTCATAGGTATATCTTGACTGTAAGTTGTCTTTAAGTCCGGATAAATTATTTTTGAATTGACTCTATAAAAATCAAGATATGATAATGAGATAATTGATATAAGGAACAATCTGGATTTAATTTTTGATTTTGTAAATAGATAAATCAGAACAGAAATTGAAACTAACAAAACAATACTATAGAATAAATCATTTTGCATTAATTCAACACGCAAATTATTTGTAGTAACACGCTTGTCTAAAGCATTAGAAAAGTCATGAAATACAAGTCTCAAAACTGCAATGATTGAAATAGTCCCTAATATAATTAAAGATTTTTTTAGAACTCTTTTGTCTTTTATGTTTTTACATAAATTATTTAATCCAATTGCAGCCAGTACTGTAATAGAAAATTGAAAAAGTATTAATATCATTGAAGGAACTCTGAATTTATTGAAATATGGTAACCAGTTGTATAATATTTCATATATGAAAGTATGCTTACCAAATGAAATGAGTAAACTAGTAATCAAAATAGTTAAGAAAAAATAACTTAGCTGTCTAGATGTTTTATGAAATGCAAAAAAAGTCATAAATACAATCACTATCCCAGAATAATTAGGGAAATTTGTCATAGGCATAAACCCAAAATAGGTTAATTCACCAAATCCAAAAGATGAAGGAAGGAGCATAGTGAGTGATTCATAAGGATGCATTGACCAAGATGTAGCATATTCGAAAGATGCACCTCCTGCGGATGAAGATCTTTTTGAAAATGGAGCATAATTTAATAATGGTATATATATCCAAAGTGACATGCAAAATCCTATAATTGATGCAAAAGCCCATTTTGCTATAAATTTTACATCGTATTTTGACTTTGAATAATAACTAACATATAAATCATAAATGATATAAATACCCATAAGAATCCAAGTATAATAGGCTATTTGAACATGTGCTCTTTGAAGTTGTAAACCAATTAATAAGGCTAAAATTGATATATACCGTAATTCAGGCTCATTCTTTAATTTAAACATGGCCCAAACTACCCAAGGTATGTATGCTGCTGTCATTACCTGGCTACCATGACCATGGACTATCATTGTAATCATCCAAGGCATTATAGTGTATGCAAGAGATCCAAACAGTGAGGAAAAGAAATTAAGTTTCAGGTGATTAAGTAAAACATACATACCTAAGCCAGCAAAAAGAAAATGTATTAAAAAATTCCAAAACCAAGGTATTGAAAATATTTTTATTAGCTTGATTATGTGATGTGGATAATAATATTCTGAAATATTTTGCATTGAATGGGTAGATGGGAGTCCACCAAAAATCCACGGCATCCATTTAGGGTATTCACCAAAATCAACAGTAGATTTTTCAATACCATGCTTTATAGACTTAGCTGATATAGAATCCTGTGTTAGGAAAATAGAATCGGAATATAAAACATCATAAAACAATATACTCGTGGCAAACAATAATATGCTAAATACAAATAAAAAGGATTTTATATTCAATCTAATACCCCATTTTATTAATTAAATCTTTAGCCTGATCCTCTAAATCTAAATATTCTACATTGGCTTTATATGAAAAACCTTTGGTGGGATCAATGGTAGAAATAATTTCACTTAACTGTTCTGGATTATAAGGAATACTACAAAAGTCCAATAAAGATCCTATCTCAAACTCAGGATTAGATAAAATATCTTCAAATTTTATTAATAAACTATTTGAAGAAGGATTTCTAGTAATTTCATCAAAATATATTTCTATTAATTTAAAACAATCATTATATGAATTTAAGATCATGCTTGAGTTATAATTTGAATGACTAATTGATAATAATGCTTTGATAACGTTGGAGCTTTTCTTCTTTCTTAATATATCTGATTTAATTTCTTTTTTTTGCCTTTTCATTAAACTTACCGCTATATCGACTGGATGTCTTATGATCTGAACCATTTTAATATCTGGGAATACTTGTCTCCAAATATTTTGAGTAAATACATTTCTTGGATCTTTCCAACCCCATGGTTTTTCAATATCACTAAATGATTTATTTTTTATAACACTACTCCACCCAAAATACAATGAGTTAGCTCTGCTATCAATTAATTTCTGAAGTTGATATACAATATCATCTTTAATATTATCATTTATACTATTAAAACTCTGTGGATTATCCCATGAAGAACCCATTAAAGACATCATCCAGATATTAATTCTCTGAAAAAATAAAGATTCATTATTATCATCTAGCTTATGGCCAATTTCCAAACTAAAATCTTTTAAAATTTTAGTTACCATCGATGTTCCAGAACGATGCATTCCTGATAATAGAATTGGCTGGAATGTTTTAGACATCTTCATATCTCCAAGATCTTAAATCTAAACCCGTTGATTTTTCTAATAGCTCTGATTGTTCGTTACTCCATTTCAAATATTTTTTAGGAAGTTCATTCATAACTCTTTCATATTCAGTTGTATAGATATTAGGATCGAAATCTTTAGAGTTAAAATTATCTATAAATTTCTTAATTCTCAACTTAAGCTTATCAGATGGAATAATGGAACCAGCTATTTTTTTTGTAATTGATTCTCTATATATCATATCTCTAATGAAATTTGATTTAACCATACGCTTTTTATTGTGAGTGGGCATTTCTTCTAAATTGAAATTATTATTAATGCCAATAAATTCACATATAGAATTTATCATCTTGCTATTAAATGATGGAAATAAATTGTCAAAATTAATAAATAAAAAATTAGACTTATTGAACTCATTGAGGTATAAACTTAACTGTTTCTGATAATCCCCTCTACTTATATAGCTATGATTAATGAATGAGAACAGGTCTACATCACTAGCTAATCTTTCATTTTCTTTCTCAATTGCCTCAATAAATGAGAGTTTTTCATGACCTCTATAGCATGACATTAAATAGTGAGAAAAG
Organism: Fidelibacterota bacterium; assembly: GCA_002731795.1. Lineage (GTDB taxonomy): Bacteria > Fidelibacterota > Marinisomatia > SCGC-AAA003-L08 > D37C17 > TMED161. The sequence goes on along the minus strand of PCCQ01000087.1, from coordinate 2,069 downwards.
GCCCTATCTAAAGGTTTTCTAAAAATTACTATAAACTTAGAATTATCTAGATTTTTTTTTATTCTATAAGAAGCTTGTTTATAAAATAAATATGATGGATCAACCTCACAAAGAATATTTTTAGATGAATCGAATTGTCTAAGATACCAATCTAAGCCTTTACGATAAACTTTATCATCACTGAAAAAATGAGTTTCTTTGATAGATGGCAAACTAATATCAGAATGCGCCCTTAAAAGCTCATGTATTGTAGTTGTGCCAGCCTTCTGAGCGCCAATTACAAAAGTAAAATTATAATCTTTTTGCATATATTTTATAGTTTGATACTCATTAATGATCTAATACAGTATTTCACTAAAAGCATTGTAGCCCAAGGCTTACTATAATTTTTTTTATATAATAAAAATGCTGATTTGATTTTCATTAATATTTTTTTTCTAGAAAAGTATCCACCTAATGAGCTAGAAACCTTATGACTAATTATCACTGAGGGCAAGTAAACACATTTTATTTTTTTTAGTTTTGCTCTTAAACAAAAATCTACATCTTCATTGTACATAAAAAATGATTCATCAAATCCACCCAAATCATCATAAATACTTTTTTTTACAATCATACAGCACCCTGTAATATAATCAGTATTTGACTCAATACTAAAATCACTTGATGGCTTTCTAATACCAACATGTTCAATTATCCCTCTATCAAGTTTTACTTTCCCACCTGCATACCATATCAAATCCTTGGCATCATCAAATGTAATTTTAGGTCCATAAATACTTTCAGTTTTTTTAGATTTAATTGACTCTGTCAAATTTATAAAAAAGTTTTTATCTACTACTGTGTCATTATTTAGCAAGATTAAATACTCATCATTATCTATTTTTGCCTTACTTATACCAAGGTTGTATCCTCTTGCAAAGCCATAATTATTGTTAAGCTTAATTATATTAACTTTTGGATCTAATTCTGTTGACTTAAAATCATCTGAGCCATTATCAATTACAGTTACTTTAAATGACTCATATTGATTATTCAAAATTGATTGGACACAATCACGAAGAACTTCCTGACCATTCCAGTTAAGTATACATACATGAAATTTTATATTATATTTAGTAGAATTAATCATAGGCTTTTATATAAAAGTTGAATTTTTTCAGAAAACTCATCCCATGAAAAGTATTCTCTAAACTTTTCTATATCTAATGAATAATCTCTTTTAATTGTAAAAAATTTTTCAATTTTTTCTGAGAGCATTTTTGAATTATTTTTTTCAAAAAGATAACCAGTTTTTCCATCTAATATCATTTCCTTAATTCCTTTAATATCTGAGGCAACTACAGGTTTTTGATAAGAGTAAGCCAAAGGGATTATTCCACTTTGCGATGCACTAAGATATGGCAAGACTACAATGTCTGAAGCTGAGAAATAAGTTGCAACTTCATCATCAGGAATAAATTCATTAATCCATTTTATTTCATTACTAATAGAGCAATGATTTATCATTTTATTATAAAATTTTGTATCTGCATATGACTCACCACAAATCAAAATTTGATAGTCTTTAAGTTTATTCATTAAATATTTATTAGATTTTATTAAGACTTCAAGGCCTTTATATTTTCGAACCAATCCAAAAAATAAAATTATTTTTTTACCTGACAATCCTAGTTTACTCTTTGACTTTGTTTTATCCTTAATTGATATATCATTTAAAATTGGATGAAAAACTTTAACGTAGTTAGCATCAGGCCTTAAATCTAATAATTCTTCTTTAACCTGATCTGACATTACAACGAATCCATCAATTTGCTTAAATATTTTGCTAATAAGAAGCTTATCAAAAAAATGCTTTTCGTGTGGTATTATATTATCACAAACGCATATTACTTTGATTGACTTAAAATGCTTTTTTATCTTCTTTAATATATATGAATAACTGATTGCAAAAAATGGATTCCAAAATCTTATAATGATTAAATCAGGGGCATAGCTTTTTATAAATTTAACCACTGACAACCAGCTGATTGGATTGATGGAGTCTAGTAATCTATGATTATATTTTT
>PCCQ01000086.1 GCA_002731795.1 Fidelibacterota bacterium | reverse complement strand
CAGCAGCTGGTGCTTCTCTAAGAAGAGAAGAAGAATAAGTAAGTCAATGAGGAAAAGGGGAAGTTTTACTTCCCCCTATTTTCCGCTTTAAATATTAGCGTCAGCTTTAATGAGGCCCAGTTTTAAATCGGAAATATGGCAGAGCCAATATCATCAATGGGGACATTGATTCTGATTACAATAGGATTATTAGTTTCATACTATTGTTTACGTAACCAGTTCATGGTTTCCCAGTCATTGGTTTTCATCAATTTTTCAATATTCGCAAGTTGGTGGATAATGTATCTGCTATCTCCAAAATTAGGAATTGAAGCTCTAGTTGATCTTGGTTTCAAATCGCAGTATATTGCCGAGCCGCAATTTCGATTAGTTTCGATCATAACAGCTATGTTTATGCACGGAGGTTCGATGCATATTCTAATGAATATGCTAGTTCTAATTTTGTTAGGTGTACCATTTGAAGAGAGAATTGGTTCTAGATCCTTTTTCTTGATTTACTTTATCTCAGGAATATTAGGTTCTTTGACCACAGGTTCGGTATCTGTTTTCAATGCAGAAGGCCTTAACACATTGAACATAGGTGCCTCAGGCGCTGTTTTTGGGATAATGGGTGGTTTTGCCTTATTGTATCCTAGAGATGAGATACCAATGTTATTAGGTCCAATTTTCCTCCAAAGAGTTCCTGTGATTCTTGCAACAATAGTATTTGTGGCAATGGAAACACTATATGTTGGAATGAATACACAAGACGGTATTGGCCATGGAACACACATGGCTTCATTTATAGCAGGGGTTTTTCTTTCTCCATTATTTCCTAAAAGTGGAATCGTTGAAAAACAATCAATTAGTTTTGATATAAATTATCTTACTAAATTGTATGACAAAAGTAGTAAAGGTGAATATGAATTATCAATGTTGAAGCGGGCAGATGAACCAGAGCTACAATCAGCCTGGCTAGAAACATTTTTAGAGAAACAAACATGCTTAGAATGCACCGGCAAGTTAGATTCAAAGGGCGTTTGTTCAGATTGCGATACTAGTTAGCTAAGCTGTTAGGAAATGGTCGTAGAATAGGGCAACGACTATTGAACCTATAGTACAAGTTATAATCATAACAGGAACTCCTACACCTAGCCATTCTTTGGTTGAAATTTTATGCCCGCCTCTTTCGCTAATTGCGATAGTCATGACGTTTGCACTAGAACCAATAGGGGTAGCATTTCCTCCAAAACCACAGCCAATAGCTAAAGCCCAATATAGTGGGATAATATCTACCTCAGCTACACCTGTAATTGGATCTTTACTTAATTCACCTATTTCTAGAATCACAGGTAACATGGCTGCACAAAATGGAATATTATCAACTATAGCTGATGCAATAGCTGAAACCCAAATGAGAACAATAACCAATACTACGGGACTGTTATGTATTGTTCCATCAGGTCCAAAGTTATCAAAGATCATATTAGCTATAGCTTCTAGATATCCCATAGCTTCTAGCCCTCCAACCATAACAAATAACCCTGCAAAGAACAGAAGTGCGCCCCATTCAACTTTGTGCACAACTTCATGTATGTCCATACGTTTTTCCTCGGGAACGCCTAGCATACTAATTGACATAGCAATACCAGCACCACCGAGAGATACAGCGGAAATTTCTAAATCTAAGTGCAAAAGTTCCACTGCAGCAAACATTACAACAGTTACTGCCAAAGCTCCTAAAGTTCTGTACATCAAAGTATCATTTTTTACAGCTTCCCATTCATCTTCACTAGTTACTTCTTCCACGTTCTGAGGTTTAACTTCTCTCCAGTTTTTGAAGTGGCGATGCATAAACCAAAGAGTAGCACCCCAAGCAATTATAGCCAAAGGAGTTAAGTGGTAGATAAAACTCATGAAACCGAATCCCAAGCCTCGAGCACTTGCATATGATGCGATTAAAACGTTAGGAGGATCTCCTACTAATGTTGCTACACCTCCTGTGTTTGAAAAAATTGCTAGAGCAATTAATGGTGGGATAGGACTAATTTCAATCTTAGAGCAAATTTTTAGAGTTACTGGTGCAATTAGAATCAAAGCTGTAACATTATCAATAAAGACAGAAATTACAGTGGTAAAAGTTCCTAGATAGAACACCAATTTCCAAGGGTCTCCGCCAGATAATTTTGTAGCTTTTATTGCCACGAATTCAAAGAAACCACTTATTTCTAGCATTCCAGCAAAAATCATCATTCCCAATAACAATCCTATGACATTGAAATCTATAGCCTCAAACAGATTATTTTCACATACGGCCCCTGCTTCACCGTGACCACCTCCTGTACACCAAGTCAGAGAATTGTAGTAAGTTCCAACCAAGAGCATTCCAACAGCACCGCCCCAAGCTGCCAAAACACGATCTACAATTTCCCCTAAAATTAAAGCGAAAGCAATCAAAAATACTAGCAAAATTAAAATGGCCTCAATAGACCCAGTATCGGCTACATAACTACTAGTTGCATCTGTCGACATAGCCTAAATATTTAAAGGCAGGATTAAAAGCTTAAGCCATCCTATTCCATAGGGGTTCGGTCCACATTTTTCTTAATTCTTCAATTGAAAACATGATACTTTCCTTTTCATTTAATACAAAGTTCACATCTTCATTTACAGTTCCAATTTTTTTAGCAAAATCAAATCTTTTAGAAAATTCGTTTTCGAGGCCCGGTTTAACTTGAACAATCCATCTTCCATTTGATTCATTGAACAATTCTAAATCAGTTCGCATGTCTCCGGATAAATTTATTTCGGCTCCAACTCCACTCATGCACATTTCAATTATTGCAAGTGCCATGCCTCCAGTAGAAATATCGTGGCATGCGACAACTTCTCCACATTCGATAGCATCAATTAATTGTTCCATTCTGGGAATGAATGAGTCAAAGTCAGTGGTAGGTACATTAGGGCAATTAATGCCTAAGCTTCTATAGTACAAACTAGCACCCAGCTGTTGTTTATTATCTCCGACTAGCCATATATCACCTTCATTCTTCAAATCACTAGTTACACATTTCCTAATATCATCAACAAGTCCGATTCCCATCAGCACAGGTGTAGGAGGTATTGCGCCTTCAGCAGTCTCGTTGTATAAGCTAACATTACCTGAAACATAAGGGACGTCAACAGAAGATGCGGCATCTCTAAGTGCATCGCAACTTGACTTAAATTGTCCCATAATCTCAGGCCTTTGAGGATTTCCAAAACATAAACAATCAGCTAATGAATCAATCCTAGCCCCTACAGAAGCCAAATTACGACAAATCTCTTCAACAGCGCTCATAGTGCCATGATATGGATTAGCTTCCATCAAGTGGGGATTAATGTCTGTGGTCAAAGCAAGTCCTTTCCAAGAATTCTCTACAGGTTTTAATACAGATGAATCTCCATGAACTTCTTTACCGATTTTACCCTGAATTGGTTTAATTGCTGTAGCGCCCCTGACCTCATGATCGTATTGCCTGATTACCCAGTCTTTGGAAGCTACCTCGGGATTACTGATAATTTCCTCAATTGTTTCAGATAAATTTAAAGGAGGTTCAGGCAATTCTACAGCTTCTAAGTTGTTAATCTCAGGTAAAGTATATGGCCGATTGTATACCGGCCCTCCGGTTGTGAACTCTAAGTCCAAATTCAAAATTTCAGTATTGTGAAATCTCACAATATTTCGTTTTTCTTTGATTACTTCTCCAATTGCAACAGCTTCGACGTCCCATGCATTACATCGATCTAAGACGGTTTGTACATTTTCAGGCTTAACAGTAAACATCATTCTTTCTTGAGATTCAGAAACCCAAATTTCCCAGGGTGCCATATTTTTTAATTTTAAATGAACTTTTTCCAAGTCAACTTTTGCACCAAAACCAGCATCTAAGGCAAGTTCACCTACGACACAGGAGAGTCCACCACCTCCTAAATCTTTCATTCCAGTTAATAGTCCTAATTCATTTAATTCTAAGCATAAATGCATCAAAGGTTCTTTTGTAATGGGATCGCCTAATTGAACAGCTCCAATATCGTCTTCAGATCCGGCATCTAAATCTCTAGAAGCAAAAGTAACGCCATGTATTCCGTCTCTTCCTGTTTTTCCACCGGCCAATATGTAGATATCGCCTATATCTCCAGCATGACTATGAATCATCAAATCTTTTTTTACTATACCTATGCACCCTACATTTACTAAAGGATTTCCAGTATATTTTGGATGGAAAGCAACTTGTCCAGCAACTGTTGGAATTCCAACTCTGTTTCCGTAGTCTCGAATTCCTGCTACGACGCCGCCCATTAGATACTGTGGATGCTTAATTCCGTCAGGAAGCTCATCTCTAGGCAAGTCTAAATTTCCAAAGAAGATAGGATCTACAAGTGCGATAGGTTGTGCACCCATGCATACGACATCCCTTAGTATTCCTCCAATTCCAGTTGCTGACCCTCCGTAAGGATCTAGTGCAGAAGGATGGTTGTGGGATTCTAATCCGACAGCATAATAATGTTCATCATCAAATTCCATAATACCTGCATCTTCTCGTGCGATAACTTTTTTTGATGTTTTCAACCCAAAAACAGTTTCTTCTAGGACAGGTTTAGAAGATTTATAGCAACAATGCTCAGACCATGCTTGATCTATAGCCTGTAGTTCAACATCAGTAGGTTTTCTTCCTTCTTTAGAAAAGTATTTTTTTACATTTTCCATTTCATCACTTAGTAAACCAAGTCCCAAGGATTTTACAACTTCATCCAAATCGGAATTCTCTAAATCAACATAAAAAACATTTTCCAAATTTTTAACCGGTTCAAGCATTTATTTTGCCACCGAAATAGAATATTCATGAACTACCGGATTTGCTAATAATTTTTTACAAATTTCCTCACATTCCTTAATTGCTTCAGCTTCGTTTTTATTAATAATAATTCTGTAACACTTAACGGAGTCCACTTTCTTAACGCTATCAAAGCCTAATAAATCTAGGGCTTTTTTCACGTTAACACCTTCAGGGTCGGCCATTCCTGATTTTAGTCCAACTTGTATTTCGATTTCAGTAGTCATAAAAGTCTAATGTTACAGATTAAGGCCAGAATAAAAATTAATCGGCATAATTTTAGAGTTAAGATAGGAGTCAGATAAGATTAAAAAAGTCCAAAAGAAGTATAGCAAGTAAGGTTTGAAACCCAGCAGCAATGTCATCCAATAAAATTCCATGCCCTCCATGCAGTTTTTCTAAATTTCTGGCAGGCCATAATTTTACTACATCAAATATTCGGAATAAGATAAAGGATAAAAGCCAAATATTATTTTCCATTGAAAATTGAATTAGACTTAATGAAGCAATTATGATAAGATACCCAATGACTTCATCTAGGACATATATCCCAGGATCGCCTCCGTACTTTTTTTCAGCCCAAGGTGCTAATATCAAACCAAAGTAGTACATTAGAAGAATTAATATTAGTAAAGCATATCCTGCATTGTTTTCAAGGTAATTAGTTAATAGGAATGCTATCACGACACCGCCTAAAGTTCCAAACGTTCCAGGGGCAATAGGTGCCCTTCCTAAAAAGAAGAAAGACAGGTAAATTTCTTTGAATAACTCTTTATTCATTTTTAGCCTCAACCCAAAAATGGTTCATTCTTTGTATGGCCGTTAAATTTCCTAAGATTGCAAGCAAAGCAACTACAATCGTAATGATAGTTTCCACATCCCCCATCAATTCGCCAATCAACAATCCCATTCCTAAAATAAACCACCTTTCGGGTCTTTCAATTAACCCAATACCTTCTTGTGAAACACCCAGCCTTTCTGCAGCTGCACGACAATATGATGTTTGGAATGCCCCAATCATTGCAGCCATTGCCCACATTTGTCCGGAAATAAATTCAAGGCTTTCAATAGGTAAAGGATTTACCCAATCACAAAGAATTAGGGCACTAAAAGCGATACAATCAGCATATCTATCTAAAGTTGCATCTAAGTATCCACCTCTTACTGAGTTAGTTTTTGTCGCCCTTGCAACCAATCCATCAGCACCGTCGAAAAGGGATGCAATCATCCCTACCAAAAAAGCGTGATAAATATTTTGATTGTACAATAGCAATGCAGCATACATAGTCAAGGCAACTCCAGAAATTGTAATATGATTCGGTTTGACACCGAATTTACCGAGTCCTTTGGCCAGCGGATCAAACAGCTTTCCAGCAGCAGTTTTCAGAGTTTTACTAAGCATGGAAGTAAAATCACATGGGAGAGGCTCTTTTAGTCCCTTGTCCAATGAGCAAATAGCTTATGGACCGAGACCTGATAAAACAACAATTAGAATATGCGCTAGAAGGAACAAACTTTGACGACCAAGGGGAGTTATACAAAGGTAAAGTTCGAGATAATTATATCAACGAAGAGACAATAACTATGGTTACTACAGACCGAATTTCTGCATTTGACAGAGTTTTAGGTACTGTTCCATTCAAGGGTCAAGCTCTCACGGAATTAGCAGATTGGTGGTTTGGTGAAACCGCAGATATTGTAGCAAACCACATTATTAAGCGTCCTCATCCCAATGTTTGGAAAGTTAAAAGATGTGAACCAATTCAAGTTGAGATGGTAGTTAGGGGCTATCTAACTGGTGTAACTTCAACATCAGCATGGACGGCTTACCAAAAAGGAGATAGAAATTTTTGTGGAAATGAGTTGCCAGATGGCATGCGTAAGAACGAAGCTTTTCCAGAGCCTATAATCACACCGTCAACAAAGGCAGTACAGGGTGAACATGATGAATCAGTTGCACCATCTGAATTATACAAAAGAGGTGCCGTTGACCCTGGCCTTTACAAAGAGTTAGCACGTATTTCAATGAGATTATATGAAAGAGGAGTTTCTAGAGCTGCAGATCATGGAATGATATTTGTCGATACAAAATATGAGTTCGGTATATCTAATGGTAAAATAATGCTTATGGATGAAGTTAACACTCCAGATTCAAGTAGGTATTGGATGAAAGACGATTATGAAGACAGATTTGAAAAAGGTGAGGAACCACGCAAGCTTGACAAAGAATATGTCAGAACTTGGCTATCTGAACAAGGTTTTACTGGGGAGGGTAAGCCGCCTAAGCTTACAGATGAAATTCGAGTTGAAGCATCAGCAAGATACATGGAAGTAGTTGAAAAATTCACAGGAGAGCCTATGCAATTAGATGTGGGGCCTGTTGATAAATCAATATACTCGATATTGAATCCATTTGCATATTAGTTGAATAGTCAGCTTTATAATATATGCTCGAGATTTACAATTCCTAGAGGCGTATTTAGTTATGAGTCAAAAGAAATCTAGACAACAAAAAAAGCCAAAATCAGAAATTAAATTGGCTGAAGAACGTTTTCAAAGTTGTGTAGTGAAAAGGAATAATTTCAACGATGAAGCACGCTCCCTCCGGGATGAGCGAAATGCTTTGCATGATCAAAGAGGGAAGATTATGGAAGAGATTATGAAGCACAGGGAAGAAATGAAATCAAACACTTCCGCTAAAGCTGAACATCAGAAGGTAAGAAATACCGCACAAGAAAAAGCTAAACAACTAATTTCAATAAAGCAACAGAAGCGAGGAAACAAAAAAGGTGGAAAGTCTCTTACCGACACAGTTCAGGCATTACATTCAGAAATTCTTAATTTAGAAAGAAGAAGAGAAACTACAGAAATGCCAATCTCTAAAGAGAGAGAAGTAATGGAAAAGTTAGCAATATTGAGAAGAAGTTTGGGAGAACAAGAGAGCGAACTTGCAACTCAAGAGCATTTGAATTTAGAAGTATCTGAATTAGATGCAGAAATAGATTCAGAATTTTCTAAGGCTAATGATCAGCACAGTGAAGTCATAGTTCTGGCCAAACTCAATAAAAAAATATACAAAAAGGTTAGTAACCTTATGAAAGAAGCTTCTCATTTATCTACTGAAGCAGATAAAAAGCACAAAGAATTTGTAAGTGTTCGTAAGAAAGCTGACAACCAACATTCTAAGGCTATGGAAATGCTAGAAGCATTAAAATTACACAGAAAAACGGCTAATGAAGAAAGACAAGCTAGATGGAAAGTAGTTAAAGACCATAGAAAGAACATAAAGGATGAGTTGTATAATCCTAAAAAATTAGAATCAGCAGCAGATGATGCCTTGCAGCAGTTAATGTCTGGCGGTAAAATAAATCTTTAATGGACGCCATAATTCTTGCAGGTGGTTTTGCTAAGAGAATGTGGCCATTAACCAAGAATAAACCTAAGCAACTTCTTGATCTTGCAGGGAAACCAATGCTTGATTATGTTATTGGTTCTCTAGATAGTCTTGGTTTTGGAAGAATTATTCTTTCAGTAAATAGTTTTTTTGCACCTCAGTTCCAAGAGTATTTATCATCCAATTCTAAAGATGAAAAAATTGAATTATTTATTGAAGAAAGCCCTAATGAAAACGAAAAATTAGGGGCTTTAGGCGCTTTAAATGTTTTATTCCAAAAGGAAAAATTGACGGGTCCAGTTTTCATAGCAGGAGGCGATAATTTATCAGACTTTGATTTAATAAAAATGATCAACCTGTACGAAAAATCGAATTCTGATGTTATTGGTTTATTTGATGTTGAAAATGTAGAATTAGCAAAATTATACGGTATAGCTAACCTAGAGGGGAATAGAATCATCGATTTTGTAGAAAAACCTTCTTCTCCTCCATCTACGGTGGCAGCAACTGCTTATTGGCTACTTTCAGAATCAGGGATAAATAATTTTTTTGCGTACATAGAAGGTGGGGGAGATAGAGATGCAATGGGTAATTTTTTAGCTTGGAACGTTAAACGTAACCCAGTTTTGTCGGTATCATTTAAAGGAAGTTGGTTTGATATTGGTAGTTTAGAATCTTATTCAGAAGCACAGAATTGGTTAGAAAAAAGACCTTAGGTTTTTTTTAGAACGGCTCTAGTGTTGATTGATGGCTAGCGATTTATCTATACTTGCAGAAGTTCTTGTCATCAGTTCCTTAATTGTTCTATCTTTAGGATATTTTTTTTCAAGCAAGGCCCATATTATTTTCGGTAAGAAGTTTCCGGTAAAAATAGGTCACAATTTGAATATAATCGGCTGGTTACTCCTAGGTTTTTTTTGGTGGATACAAGTAGAGCATTACATTCTAATTAATGATCCAGCAAACGGTTTTTTCTGTGCATTAGCGATGCCGTTTTTTGGTTATCTGGCAATACACGAATACCTAAGTATACGTTGGAACGCTAACTATGAACCACTCAGATGGCTAGCTGCGATGACAGTTGTTGCTGGCGGAATTTATTTTTTCGTTGAGCGAGTCCCTATTCTCTCAGGTTGGTTAATTCAAATAGTTGCCGAACAATCAATATGGATATTAAATTCATTTGATATTCCAACATCTTTGGGAAATTTAGATTACGGGGATGGCTCAAAATATTACAGGCCAGCCTCCAATCATGAAGAAGTTCAAATTGCTATTGAAGGCGACGAATGGCGTAATCCAGATTCAGTATCAGTTACTATTGTACTAGCGTGTACGGCTTTACAAAGCATGATAATATTCGTGGGCGGAGTTGTTTGTACTAAGGCACCTGCTGACAGAAGATTTTATGCATTTCTTGCTACAGTTCCAGCTATTTATCTTTTGAATTTAATTAGAAATGCAGTTGTAATTTGGTTAACATATGAGCACATATGGGGCGATGAAACTTTTTTTTATGCTCACAGTGTTTTAGGTAAGATTGGGAGTTTAATTGCCTTGGTATTTCTAGCAATAGCTGTATTTCACTTTTTGCCAGAAATGCAGGATTCTATATTAGGAGTAATTGATCTACCTCTAAGAAAGGCTCCAGATGGTTTACGAGGGCTTCCTTTTGCCAAAGGCATGCCTTCTCAAGTAGCATATCTCTTAGTTACTGCCCTGGTATTATTTCCATTTGGTTTCTTTTCAAAATCAGTTGAAGAGCAAGGTTTTGATTCAAATCTTCCTCTTGAAAGTATGTATGCCCTATCATTAATCTTGTTATTCGTTTCTTTCTTTTTGTTGTATTTTTACCGAGACCCTGAAAGAAAAATTGAAGCTGGAATTGTTAGTCCTGCTGATGGTCTTGTACAAAGGGCAGAAATAAAGAGTGGAATGGTCCGCCTATCCATCTTTATGAATGTACATAATGTTCATGTAAACAGGTCTCCTTTTGATGGGAAAGTATTGTCTATTAAACATAAATCTGGAGGTTACCTTCCAGCTTTTCACAAGGATTCAGACAGGAACGAGCGTCTGATGACTAAGATAGAAACCTCAATTGGTGTAATGAAGGTAATTCAGATAGCAGGAGTTTTAGTTAGACGAATTGTTAGTTATGTTAAACCAGATACAGAAGTTACCAAGGGTGAAAGAATAGGCTTAATCCATTTCGGTTCTAGAGTTGATTTATTATTCGAATCTGCAGGAATAGAAATTTTAGTGAAAAAGGGAGACCGAGTATTGGCCGGACAACAATTAGCAGAGTATACACCAATGTCTTCACTATCGGTTACTGAAAAGTTATTTGAGGCTCCCAAGCGCATTCTGTCAAAATTACAGGCTACCCAAAGTGACGAGTGAATTATGATTAATTTAAAACAAATTTTTAGACCACTAACTTTGATTTCTTATGCAGATATGGCAACTTTGCTAAGCGCTTCTTTGGGCTTTCTAGCAATAACATACATGATTGACGGTAATGAAAAAAGTTACATTGTAGCCATGTTAATACTGCCTTTTTGTGCTATCATTGACGGAACTGATGGCGCATTGGCTAGGAAGTTTGGTACTAAACATCATTATGGAAAATATCTTGATTCAATTTCAGATTCAATATGCTTTGGAATTGCTCCGTCTATTTTGGTTTATTCATTATACTATGATTTAGACAAAGGCCCAGCAATAGATATTTTTGATGATAATTTTGACGTGAATTTCAGGTATAACATAGATAATATAGTTGCAATTTCTTCAGCCTTATTGATTGCAATTTTAAGTATAATCAGATTAGCTAATTTTACTATAGGAGACCAAGGTAGTAACGAATATTTTTCTGGTTTACCTTCCCCTGGATTAACTATGTTTATAGTAGTAATTTCAATTAAATATTCACAAATTAATGATTATTATAATATACTAATTCCCTTATCTATTGGCTTGGTATCATTGCTAACAGCATCTACTATTCCTTATGCTAAAGCTAGAAAACAATTTAAACTTCCTATACTTTTTGGATTAATTGTACTAATAATAACAATAGTTCTTAGATATTTAGAACAAACATTTTGGCTTACAATGTGGCCTCTAGCATTACTTTTGTACTTAGTCTATTTCTTGCTTTTACCAACACTAATTTTAAACAAATATTTTGATTAATTTTTTCTTCTGAAGACGATGAGTACTAAGAGCCCTACAACAGATAAGAACGAAGGTCCGGGAAGCAAAGAGTCCTCTTCTTCAGATGCAGTTTCTTCAGATATGATATCGCCTTCGACTGTAACTGTTAAGGTGACTTGGTCTAATATTTCAAATACATATCCACCGCTTGAGGATTCAATTGCAGATAAAATATTTAATGTGTAGGTGTATGTTCCAGGTAGAACTTCTCTTGCAATTACAGCTAAAGCTCCCCAATCTAGCGTTTCACCAGCTTGAACTTTTAATGGATATAATTTAGTATCTGATGGAGAGACAGCTAGTCTCCATTCTTTACTATTTTCATCAAAGTAGAGATCAGTATCTTTAGAACCATCTGGCATAATCAATTCAAGTGCTACGTCTACATCAACAGTTCCCTTGTTTTCAATGATAAACCCAGCAGATGCAGTCTGTATTTTTGAAGCTTCGATGGTAATTTCAAAGTTAGCTGAATCTAAGCATAGATTGCTAAAATCAGCAAAACAAAGTGATACATCTTGTATTTCCTCAATTGGAGTTTGTACGACTATATTTGATATAGATTTTGCTAATTCGTAACCATTATCATCAAAAATTAATACTTCTAAGCGATATGTTGCATCAGATGTTCCCAATGGAACATTTACGGTTGCACTTACAACTTTAGCTTCATCAACGTCTAAATCAAATGTTGCAGGTTCAAACACAACCCAGCTTCCAGCTTGGCTTTCAGCAACTACTTCTATAGCTTGCTTTCCATTTCCATCACTTAGAATATTAAATACGATGGTATCAGATTCGCCCGGAGCTATTGTTCTTAGGCCAGATCCCTCTCTTCTTAGAGTTACACCCGTTTCTAATTCTTCTACAGAAACTCTGATTGTTTTATCATCTTTTGCAGTTTCGTCACCCCTTGAAGTTGCTTCAACTTCTATATACACATTTCCGTCATCTTGTTCATCAGGAATTGAGATTATTCCATTGATAGTAGCCTCACTATCTGCT
>PCCQ01000085.1 GCA_002731795.1 Fidelibacterota bacterium | reverse complement strand
TTCTAAAGAAAAATTATCATTATCATAATTACCATCTGGCCTACCCAAATGAGACATCAATACAACAGATGCGTTTTTATCTAGGCAATATTTTATAGTTTCAAGACTTTGCTTAATTCTAAAATCATTTTTTACTTCACCGTTTTCTAATGGTACGTTATAATCAACTCTGATTAAAACTTTTTTATTATACAAATCTATGTTTTCGATAAATTTCATTAAACTAAAAACCTTTCATCTATATCATTAAGATTAACTGATACAATTTTTGATATTCCTTTTTGCTGCTGAGTCACTCCATAGAGATAATCTGAAGCTTCCATAGTTAATTTATTATGAGTTACAATAATAAATTGGCTGTTCGTTGAAAACTGTTTAATGACTTCATTGAATCTTTTAATATTAATATCATCTAAGGGCGCATCTACCTCATCTAATATACAAAAGGGACTTGGCTTGACGAGATATATTGCAAAAAGTAACGAAATTGCAGTTATTGCTTTTTCTCCACCTGATAGCATCCTGAGACTTTGAGATGATTTTCCTGGAGGAGTAGCCTTTATAATAATTTCAGCATCTAAAACATCATCACCTTTTAATTCTATCGATGCTTCTCCTCCTTGATAAAACATATTATATGTTTTAGAAAAATTCTTCTGTATTTCTTTGAAAGTTGAAGTAAATAACTTTCTAGCTTCTTTATCAAGGCTACTTATAGTTTCTTGAAGATATGTTTCAGATTCTACTAAATCATTATATTGATTATTCAAAAAATCGAATCTTTCAATTTCTGCCTGATGCTGAGAATCTACATCCATATTAATAGGGCCTATTCTATCAATAGATAATTTGATTTTATTAATATTATTTGATATTTCTTCAATGTTAAAACTATTGAATTTTTCAACAGATTCTTTTGATATATTTTGACCTGAAATCTCACTTAGTGAATTTTTATGAATGCTTATTTCTGAATTAATTTTTTCAATTTTAATATTTAGATCATTTAAATTATCTTTACTAGAATCAGTAACTTTTCGTTTTTCTTTAATTTCTAATTGTAAAGATTGAAAAGTTTGATATTCTTTTGAATATGAATTTTGCAGTGAGCCAACTTCTTTATTTAAAGATTTTTCTTTTTTATAGAACTCTTTCAATTCTTTCTTAAGCAGATTATTTGATTCTACTAAGTTTTTTATTAGTGTTTTAGACTTATCGACATCTTCTTTGTACCTAGTAATTTCATTAGATATTTCTTTCTCATTTTGCTTGTAATCATTGATTCTATTATTAATAGAGTTTTTATTATTTATTATCTCAATTAAATTAATTTTACTACGTTCTAATTTTTGTCTACTTTCAAGAATTTTATTTTTAGCTTTTGACGAATCTCTCGATATCTTTATTTTTTCTCTATCAAGGTCTTTTAATTCTTTATTAAGATTAGTAGCTTGTTGGTTTAGCTCTTTACTTTTAATTGCAGAACCTATAATTTTCTTTTCTAAAATATTTAGATTAACATTAATTGCTCTTTGCTTATTATCATGCTCTTTAATCAAAAATTTATACTTTTCTATTTCAATCTTAATGTCTCCCAAACTAATCTCATTAATTTTAATTAATTCTTTGATTTTTAAAGATGAACTTATTAAACGATTTTTCTTATCGTTCTCTTTTGAAATTTCTTTATCTGATTTTATGAGATCAACTTTAGAAATTTTGTTGATTTTCTGTTCAATTTCTAAAATTTCATGTTTTGTATACATGGCCGACTCATACTTATTTGGATTTACTCTTAAAATACCATTAGATAAAATTTTACTTGAATCTGAAAAGATAAAGTTATTTTTTTTGTTGGTGGATATGTCTGATTCTTTCAATATTCTAAAATCACCAATTAGATTATAAAGAAAATCAGCTAATTTAGGAGAGAATTCGATTTTCGCTAGAAGAGTATCAGTTGAGATCTTTTTTTTGCTCTTTGGGATCTGATCTAATATTATAAAATTGAATGACATTTTTTTGCTTTGATAAAAATCAACAATCTCTTTTGCCTCAGATAATTTATTAATAACTAGGTAGTCAGAAAACTTTCCTATAGCCATTGATAGAGGTGCAACAAGATTCTTTGGACATGAAATGAGGTCTTCTAATCTTCCTAATATAAATTTCCTATAGTTGTCTTGTTTTTTTATAATGTATTCATTGCCGTTTGAGGCGCCATCTTTAGAGGTAATCAACTTATTGTAGAAATCTAATTTATTTTTATATTTTAATAAGTCCTTAGATAGTTTGTTTTTATGATTCTCTAAACTAATTAAGTTCTGTTCAATTTTTGATATACTGCTTTCATTTTTTACTAATTCATTTGAGTTTTTATCCTTGTCTTTTTTTTCACTAGACAAATTAATTTTTAATTTATCTAGTGATATCTTACTCTCATTATAAAGTTTTTGAGCTTCCTGTACTTCATTTCTATGGTTCTTAATAAGATTTTTATTATGGCTAATTAGTCTTTCATTACTATCAATATTATTTTTAATTAAATTTATTTTATTAATTATCTGTGAGTGCTGATCCTGAAAACTAGTTATCTTTTTCTCAATCAAATCAGATTCTACACAAAGTTTTTGAAAATTTTCATCTAACTTATTATAATCAAATTGTTTTTTATCTATTTTAGGGATGAGTTGAGAAATCTTTTTTTCCATAGATTTGATTTCGATCTGAATTGCAGACAATTGCGCAGTTTTTGTAGTAATTTCTTTGTTTGATTGATCAATTCGATTATTAGAATGACCTACCTGCTCTGTAGCAACAATAATATCTTGATTGATTTTGATTATATTATCTTCAATTTCTTTTATATTCTTTTGAAACAATTCCATTTTTAATCGAGTTTTTTCAAATTTATTTTGAGCCTCGTCAAGTTTTTTTTCTTTTTTAGATAGATCTGTAAGTAAAACATCTTTTGAGTTTATCATGCTTTTTCGAGATTCAATAAGTGGATTTAATTTCTCATCGAGTAAGTCAATTGATTTTTTATGTAATAATATCTCTGATGCTAATAAATCTTCGGTTAAAACTTTATGTCTTTCGTATCTTTTCATTTGTAATTTTAATTTTTTTACATTTGTTTCAACTTCAGACATAATATCATATATTCTCTCCATATCTGATTTTGTTGAAATAAGTCTTCTTGTTGATGCTGCCCTTTGTTTGTTATAGTTATTAATTCCAGAAGCTTCATCAATCATTGTTCTTCTATCTGTAGGATTTTGAGATAAAATAGATTCAATCATTTTTAATTCTATTACTGAATATGCACCACTACTCATACCTGTATCAACAAACATTTCATGAATATCCTTTAGGCGACATTGGTTCTTATTAATATAATATTCACTATCACCGTTCCTGAAATATCTTCTTGTAATTTCTAAGGTTTCATATTCAATAGGAAGAAGCTCCTTATTGTTCTCTATGGTTAGTGTTGCCTCGCAAAAGTTTAGTGGTTTTTTTTTCTTGGTTCCGTTAAAAATAACCTCTTCCATTTTAGTAGACCTTAAAGTGGAAGCTTTTTGTTCACCTAGTACCCATCTAATTGCATCAACAATATTTGTTTTGCCACAACCATTTGGACCTACAATCGAAGTCACACCATCAGTGAAATTGAGCTCTGTTTTATCTGGAAATGATTTAAATCCTTGAATTTTCAATTTTGATAAGAACATCGAATTATTTTATCCTGGAATCCATGAAAGTTTACGACCTCCAATTAAATGAAGATGAATATGGTAAACACTTTGACCACCATTTTCGTTGCAATTTAAAATTAATCTATAGCCATCTTTATCTATTCCTTTTTTGATTGCTATATCTTTGGCGATAAAAAATAAACCTGCAATTAATTCTGAATCATTTTTCTGTATGTCATTGATGGTTGGTATTCTTTTTTTAGGCATTATTAGTATATGGATAGGAGCTTGGGGATTAATGTCATTAAACGCAAGATAATTTTCATCTTCATAGACGATTTCTGCAGGGATTTCCCTAGAAATAATTTTATCAAAAATAGTTTCTGACATAATGAGTTATTTTACCTGAAAAATGAAATAGAATTTAATGATTATTTTTAATTGAGACTATTATTATAAATAGTTTCTGCTCCGTCTACAAAAGATAAGTCTAGCATATCGCAATTAAGTCCAAATTTTTTTTTATAAAATATTGATAATTTATCAACAAAATAATCTTCATATCCTAATTCGACTAAATTTATAGTAGCCCCTCCAAAACCACCTCCCATAATTCTTCCTCCAATCCATCCTTTTATTGTTTTAGAAAAATTAATCATTTTATCAATTTCTGTACAACTAACTTCATAATTATCTCTTAAACTTTCGTGGGACTTTATTAATAAATCTCCCATTGTTCTTATTGATTCTTTTTTTATAGCTTCTTTCATTTTAGCAACCCTATCATTTTCTGAAACTACATGGACTACTCTTTTTTTCAATTTTGAGGGAAGTATTGATATTTTTTTAGCTGTATTAATATTTAAATCTCTAAAACTTTTAATCTCATTGTTATCCAAAGAAAGGAGTTCTAAAGCCTTCTTGCACTCATTGACTCTCTCATGATATTTTGATGAAGCAAGTTCTCTTCTAATATTACTATCAATAAGGATCCATTTAATATTTTTTAAATTATATTTTAAATATTCGATATTCATATTATAAAAATCTATAGTAAATATTGATTTTTTTTTGGATAGCAAGCATGCAGATTGATCAAGAACTCCACTTTGAATATTAATATGATTATGGTCAACAGATTGACATTTTTTTATAATATCATTATTATTCATTTTAAGATTAAATATTTTGTTAATAGATAATACAATGGAAATTTCCAACGCAGCTGATGAAGAAATACCTTTACCCATTGGAATAGATGAATTAATTACAATATCAAATCCTTTGTCGTAATTACTTTTATTTAATGATTCAAGAATAGAACCATGAACATACTTCACCCAAAGTCTATTATCATTATTTAACATATAGTCATTAGAAAAACTATCATTTAAAGTTTGTGAATATCCGTTTATTTTTTTTTGTTTATTTTTTGATATAGCAACGCATAAATATTTATTAATTGCAGCTGGCATTGATAAGCCTAGATTATAATCAACATGCTCACCGATAATATTAATTCGACCCGGTGAAATCGAAATTACTTCAGGATCTTTATTATACTTATCTTGAAATAATTTCTTTGTCTCTTCTACTATTCTTTGTTTTGAGGTCATTATTTTTTCATGATATAATTGAAATCTTCAATAGAGTTTATTCCAATCAATTTTTTATAGTTTTTTATAAATAAAGGTGAGACTTTATATCCTTGATTAATTAATAAATTTAAAGAGTCTGTGAGATTGAATTCACCAGTCTTAACATCAGGATTAATTTTTTTTAATACCTCTAATAGTGTAGATGATTTAAATAAATATTGAGATGTAAAATAAGTATTAACTTTAATCTCTTGTTTATTTGCATGATGAAATTCTACTAATCTTAATAATCTATTATGATTATCAAAAATAAGTCTTCCGTAGGGTAAATTGATTGGAAATTTTGAATATAAAAAGGTACAATCTGATTTTTGCTCTTCATGGAGTCTCATCATATTTGAAATAAATGATTCAGAAATCAATGGAGCATCTGCTACAAATATAAAAGTATTTTTATATTTTTTAATATGTTCCGTACATTGATTAACTGCATGAGCTGTTCCCAATTGCAGATCCTGAACAACATAACTTGATTTATTATTTATATAGTTAATTAAAGTATTTTTTCTATAACCAACAACCGTTAATAAATCAATAGAACCAACATCAGTTATTGAGTTATATAGATATTGAATTAAAGGAATGTTATTGATTTTAAAAAGTGCCTTTGGTCCTTTGAATTTTAATCTACTACCCTTGCCAGCTGCAAGAATAATTGCTAAGTAGTTATCATTCATTTGATTGAGTTTTAATTATATTAATGTATGCTTTAGCTCCTTTTTTTAATGTCCTTTTCTGATTTTCAAAATCTACTTCAAATAAACCAAATCGCATATCATAGCCAAATGCCCATTCAAAATTATCCATAAGAGACCAGTAATAATATCCAACTACATTGTAACCATCTTTTATAGATTTACTGACTGCAAATAAATACTTTTTTATATATTCAGATCTAATAGAATCTTCCTTATCTGCAACTCCATTCTCAGTTATTATTATTGGTAAATTAAGCTTTGAAACCAACTTTATAGCCCTATAGATCCCCTCAGCATAAATTGTATACGGCATATCAGTCATAATATCATTTTTTTTGTACATTAAATCTGAATAATCTTTAGAAAAAGGATTAAATCTTATATGATTATGTGAATAGTAATTTAATCCAAAAAAATCTAATGACTTCACAGCATCTTTATTAATATGAGAGTTCCATATAAGTCCAGGAACTCTAAATTTTAATTTACCAGTTTTGAAAAAATTAATGGGTGCCCAATTAAATACATGATTCATAGCAAACGTAAATAACCAATCAAAAATATTATATCTATTCCATGGATCAAACTGATTTATGTTTTTAACAATTCCAATTTTTACACTATTCCCATTTGGAAGTTTTTTTAAAGACTTGTAAATCTGAACATGAGATTCTAATAAATTTTTATACACTTCACCTGCTTTTTGTCCATTTTTTTCTCCAGGAGGAAACATTCCAGTAAAATAACCTTGAATTGCAACAACTCCAGGTTCATTTATGGTACACCAGTATTTCACTCTATTTGAATAATGACTAAATACCTTATCACAAAATGATACTAAATGAGAAATATTTTTTTCTTTTTCAAAAGCACCAAGTTTATCAAACCATATGGGATGAGAAAAATGATGTAACGTTATAACAGGTTCTATGTTATTTTTTAATAATTCATCTATTACATCTGAATAATGATTTAAAGCCTCATCATTGAAAACTCCTAATTCTGGCTCAATTTTGCTCCACTCTAATGAAAATCTATAGTGCTTTACACCTATTGACTTAATCAACTCAATATCACTTTTATATCTTTGCCAATGATCACATGCCAAACCTGAAATCTGTGCATCTTTAATATTGGGCTTACCATTATTTTTAAAACCCTTTTCAAACTCAGACCAGTTATTTTTACAATTACCTTCAACTTGATGAGACGCAGTTGCAGTTCCCCATATAAATGATTTTGGAAATGTAATTGAATCAAGATTAATTTTATTCCAATCCCATCTCGTTTCTTTAAAAAGAAGATTAAAAATAATAATTGCAAGTATTAAAAAAATTAAAAATAACATTTTATTTTAATCCTTATATAAAATTAACTTAATCCCAAAAACTGACATAATCTTCAATTTTCAAATCTGGTATTTTCTTTTTTCTTCCAACAGGAGTACCTATGTATATATAGCCTATAATTTCTGAGTTTTGATCTTCTTTAAAATACTTAAGAATTTTACTATTAAGTGCGAAAATACCAGACCTCCAAATCGCTCCATATCCTAGAGAATCAAGAGAAATTAGCACATTTTGTATTGCTGCTGCAGTTGAAAACATTTGCTCTATTTTGGGTACTTTAGGATGCTCTTGTTTTTTTGTTATAGCAACCAATACCATTGGCGCTCTGTATGGAGCATTCTTATATTTATCAATTAAAAACTCATCTTCACATTTCATATCATTAATTGCAAATTTTTCAAAAATTGCAGATAGTTTATCAAGTCCCTTGCCTTTTATTTCAATGAATTTTGTTGGATGAAGCCACGCATGATCTGGCGCTCTCAAGGCTGCTTTATATACACTCTCCATTTCTTTTTTCGATGGGCACGGTAATTCTAAGCTTTTATTAGAAATTCGATTTACTATACTATCAATAACATTATTCATTTATACTTCCTACCAATTAAAATTTTAACAACACTTTTCCAAAATTCTTTCTTTGTTCAATGTACTCATGTGCTTTTGCTACATCAGAAAAATCAAATACTTTATCAATAACAGTTCGATAAATATTATTATCTATTTTTTTACAAACTTCTTTAAATGTATCTATACTTCCCATTGTAGAACCAATAATAGATAAGTTCTTAAAAAATATATGAGAAAGATTAATATTAACGTTACCTCCAGTTGTTGCTCCACAAGTTACCACTCTTCCGCCTTTAGCTAAAACTTTCATACTTGTCATCCATGTTTTGGCTCCAATATGTTCAAATACAACATCAATTTTTCTTTTATTGAGATTGTCTTTAAGATTTTGATATAAATTATCATCATGTAAAAAAACATGATCTGCTCCTAATGATTTAATAAAATCTATTTTGTTAATATTTCCACAAGTGGATATAACTTCACAACCAACATCTTTTGCAATTTGAATCCCAGCTGATCCAACTCCAGAAGTTCCTCCATAGATTAATACTAAATCATTTGCCTTAATTTGGGCTTTTTTTATAAGCATTTCGTAAGCAGTCATAAACGTTAGGGCAAAACTAGAAGCTTCTTTGTACGAACATGTTTTCGGCATAGGAAACACATTTATAGGATTAAGACAAACGTATTCAGACTGAACTCCATCAAAAGTTTCGCCTAAGATGCCATATGAGGGTGAAAGATGCTCATTACCAGATTTAGCTATTTCGCAGTTACTATTAAATACACCTGGCTGTATGATAACATCATCACCTACTTTGAAACCTGAGACATTTTTTCCAATCTCAACAATAGTTCCAGATGCATCTGAACCCAAAATTCTTGGCAGATTTATATCTAAACCAGGAACACCTTTTCTGATCCAAATGTCTAAATGATTTATTGAGGAGTATTTTATTTCAACTTTAACCTGATTTGAAAAACAAGTAGGGTTGTCTATATTTACAACATTCAATTTATCAAAAGATCCATGGCTTTTGATTTGAATTGCCTTCAATCTAATTCCTCATAATCAGCATCTTTGAAATCAATTGTTTTGCCACTCTGAGTTCTTTTATGGTTCTTCGTATTGGTTGATACCATAAAAAAACGAGAAATTGCTCTATAGATAAAGAAAATAAATAATAAGTATATAATAATTTTAAAAATCATTACTTGAAAGTTTTCATAGGGTTAAAATACCTTGTTCCCTCTGAGGGTTGCTTAATAAAATCAATAATCTCAGCAAGATCTTTTGGGTTATTAACAAAATCTATATCATTGGTATTAATTATAATTAATGGTCCTTTGTCATATCTAAAAAAATATTCATTATATATTTGATTTAAATTATCTATATATGAATAATCCATATTTTTTTCAAATTCTCTACCCCTAATCTTGATATTATACATCAGCCTATCAGTTTCTGACTGTAAAAAAATAGTTAAATCCGGATAAACGATATTCTTTTGAAGTTCGTTAGCTATTCTATTATATAAATCTAGCTCCATATCATCTAAGTTGAGGGCTGCAAATAGCCTATCTTTATCAAACATATAATCCGAAATAATGGATTTAGTAAACATATCCATCTGCTGTAGCTCTTGTTGCTGTTTATACCTTGATAGTAAGAAAAATAATTGTGTTTGCATTGCATACCTAGTTCTGTCAGAATAGAAATTTTTGAGAAATGGATTATCTTCAAATTTTTCAAGAACTGTTTTTGCATCCATCTCCTTGGCAAGTAGGTTTACTAAACTAGTTTTACCAACTCCGATGGTACCCTCAATACAAATATGATAAGACGATAGGCTCATTTAATTAACTCTTCTTAATTTCAAACTATCTGGCAGCATAGCCAAAAGCTCTTTAACTTTTCTATTTTCATTAACTATAATATAGTTAGAATCTATATCACACCAAGGTTCAAGTACAAACTTTCTTTCTTTAATATTTGGATGAGGTACAGTTAATTCATTTGATTCAATAATTTCATTTTCACAACAAAGAATATCTATGTCAATTATTCTGTTTTCATATCTTTCAACACTTTCCTTCCTACCCATTTTTAATTCAATTTTTTTAACCTTACTTAGTAGTTGAAATGGTGTATACGAAGTTGATATTTTAATCACTCCATTCAAAAATATATTTAAATTTAAATTATACATTGGAGGCGATTCATAAAAACTCGAAACTTGTAGAAAATTAATGTGCAAGTCATCAGATATTAAAGCAATTGATTGATTTAAATTAGATAATCTATCATCAATATTTGAACCAATTCCCAAGAAACAAATCACTATCTAATCTTCCTTAAATTAACTTCAACTGAGCTTAGTTTTGCATCTATAGGAGGAGATTCTTTTTTTATAGATATATCTAAAGATTTAATTTTTTTATTTGTCATTAAATTATCACTTATTGCAACTGCTAGGGATTCAATCAGATTATACCTTTTTTGATTGAATGTATCTTTAACTTCATTTAAAATTTTTGTGTAGTCTAAGGTATTTTCAATTTTATCATTATTATCCATGTAATCAATATCAATTGAAAGTGAAATAATGAAATTTTGACCATTTTCTTTCTCTTCTTCGTAAAGACCATGATATCCAAATAGTTGAATTTCATTAATTTTTATAATCATTATATTTTCTGAAAAATTAAAACTTTTTCACTACCTTTTCGTGGCTCAATTGACTTTGATGAATAGTAATTTTTTAGAACCTTGAGCCTGTTAGATGTATATTTAAGAATTTCATCTATTGAAACACTAAATGGAGGTCCATCTTCTTCTTTTTTATCTAAAGGTAAAAATATTCCAAATAGTATACCATTGGGTTTCAATAAATTATATACTAAATCAAAATACTCTTCTCTTCTAACGGGATCTATTGCGCAATAGCAAGTGTATTCAAAAATAAAATCAAATTTATCATTATATTTTTTAGATAAATCAAATATATCCATATGAAGTGTTTTGATTTTTGATTCTTGAGGTATTTTATTTTTCAAATTATTAATCGCTTCAATGGAAAAATCTACAGCATAAACAGATAAATTATTATTAGATAACTCTATAACATCATGACCATTACCACAGCCTAAAACGCAGACATCGCCTGTTAATTTATTATGCTTTAAATGATGTTTTAATATTGGAGTGGGTCCACCTAAATCCCACCTAGCACTATTTTCTATATATAAATTATCCCAAAAATCTGGATTAGATACTTTATTCAATGTTATTCTCCTAAGTTAGAGAAACATTTACAGCTTGGGGACCCTTAGAAGTTTCTTCTGTATCAAATTTAACTTTTGCATGTTCACGAATGCTTTGGCCTTTTCTCACACTTGAGATATTAAAGAAATAATCTTCTCCATCTTCAGCTTCTATAAAACCCCACCCTTCTAAATTTTTCCATAGTTTCACTGTGCCATAATTCATATTTACTTAAAACCTATATCTGTGTCAAATTCACTTGGAAAATCATAGCCATCTCGATTAGGATAATGCATGATTGTATCTATATTCCCCCAAGCAATTAGGAAAACTGCATCAACCTTTTCTATCTTTTGTTCGTTTTCAGGTAATGACTTTCCATTTTCATCAAGTTTGTATTTAAACGTTAATTGAGGATGCTCAACCCATAAACCCAATTGATCTTGACCCATTATTTTAAAATGATTAATATCTTCAGAAATCGCAATTTTGGATAAAAAAGATTTATCTCTCAGAGAGACAAACACAATGTCTCCAATGATATTTTCTAGAGTGAACAAATCTAATCCGAATTAATTATTTTTAGCCTGCTTTGCCGCTTCAGCCTCTTCTTGCTTCCTCAAATCTTCAAGCCAATCAATAATTTTAGGTATTCTCATCAACCTTTCAAGCTTTTCTTTGTTTTCTGAAACAACTTTTATTTCAGTTTCAAGAGGTTTAATTCTTTTATTCTCAACTTTTTTAATATCTCTGTTAACTTTTTGGATACTTTTCTTTAAATCTTTGTGATTTTGAGAAATTGTTTTGTCTAGCTCATCATTTTTCTTTGTTTGCTTCCTTATATAGTCATCTAAGTCACCACGAATTTTATCAAATCTATTATTAGTAGATTCAATCTCTTTTTCTAAGTCAGCTCTGAGTGTATCAGTTTTTATTTCAAGATTTTGTACATGTTTTGAGGTCCCAATCCACTTTTTTTCTAGACGAGCGTACACTTCTGTAGTTTGAGTAACATCTCCAGTTAGTTGCTCGTCATTAAATTCAAGTTGATTCATCGCTTTTTTATCTGCATCTCTAATAACATTCCAATAAAAAACTAGTGAGATACTAATTAAAAACAACACAAATGCAATAATTTTTTGTAGCATTACTTATTTTCCTCTTCTTTTTCAGTTTCAGTGGATTTGTCTTCTTTACTATCTTTACTATATAAAGCTAATAATTTCTGCTCCCATTCTTTTTTCTCTTTTTCAGCTTCTTGCTGATCATCTAAAGTCTTATTGCTTTTCAATTTTCTAAGCAATGCTTGTCTTTTTTTCTCATTAACTTTGAGCTCATCAAAAATAGATTCCATCTCACTATTAAAATCTTTAATTGTTTTGTCAATTCTTTTTATAAGTTCATCAAATATTAAAGTTCCATATGTACTATCTACTCCATTTATAAGATCAGACAAACTATCTTGTAGATAGCTACTTCTACCTTCTGGTGTACTCAAATCTATAGCCACAGTTCCCTCGCATTATAAGTTAAATGTTAATTTCATCATCAACTACTTGCTCTCTATCTTCTAATAATACAGAAAACAAATCTGATTGATTAATTGTAATGTAATATACAAGGAATGATAAAATAATTCCTTGAAAAATATAACCTAAGCCAATAAATAATCCAATGATCAGCAATGAAAAAAATAAGATTCTATCTTTCTTTGCTATCTCATCAATGAAAATATTACAAATTATACCAAGAAAAATAAGTGACCCCGCTGAAAATATATATGGGCCTCCCGAATCCAATTGATATGATACAGAAAAAATTGAAGTTGATAAAATACCTATAAAGCTAATTTTAAAATAATTTTCAATTTTTCCTTTTTTAATAATAGTAGTAGTAAGTATGTAAGAGGTTACAGAACCTATAAGTAGCTTCATTAACATAGCAATAAAAGTCAACATCAATCTACCATCCCAAGTTTTATAATATTAAAATAAGATAATGGGTTAAATAAATCTAAATTTTTAGCAAAATTTAAATTTATAACCGAAAATATAGGTGTACCAAGAACATGATAGTCTGGTACAAATCCCCAAAATCTTGAATCGTAACTATTATCTCTATTGTCACCAACCATAAAGTAATAGTCGTGTTTTAAGGTATATGAGTCTAAATCTTTTATTTGAATACCATTAATCATAACATAATCAATCAATAAATCTTCATTTGCATATAGTGTACCTAAAAGCTGATTAAAACCAGGATGAGTTCTCCATTGCCATGGATTTATTAACATTTCATCTTTATAATCAGTAAAACTTTGAGCTATATATTGCTTAGAATCAACAGCTTGTTTGGCTCTTATATGCTGGGGATTACTATAAAAACTTTGAAGTTTATATTTAAGAAAGCCTCTTGTCCTTGATATCTCTTCAGGGTCAATTGACGTAAAAGAAAATGCTTTATCTATTATTTTACCATCAGGTCCCTGTTCCTGAATTCTAATTTGAATATTCGCTTGATCTAGAACTAATAAATTGATTATTGATTCCCAATTATCTACGTTTTTCAAGTCCACCTCCATACCTTTGTAGGGTACTTGAAATGATTTTATATTATTTTGATTTTGACCTATTTCTCGAAACTGACTATACATACCATACTGCTCATCTAATGGATTTATATATCTTCGAGTTTCATTGCCACTATCAGGAAACTTCATTTTCTCATCATTGATATAAATGTCGCCTCTTTCAATTTTTATTGAGTCTCTTGGAATTCCAATACAGCGTTTAACATATTTCTGAAATGGATCTCTAGGATACTCAAAAATGACAATATCTCCATTTTCTACCTCTTTAAATTTTGGAAACCGCATCCAGGGAATATCAAACCCAATTCTAGTATATGGAATTCCAAGCCATGTGGGTGTTTTCATACCATATATAAATTTATTACCAAATAACATATCCCCAATCATTATTGTATCTTCCATTGAACCAGTAGGCACAACATAAATTTCAGCTACTGAGGTCTTCACTGTAAACGCAACAATAATTAGTACAATAAGTACACGAATTTCTTCTTTATAATTTCTTTTCTTTTTCATTTTAATAAGCTAATGCGCAAGCTGCTCTTCTACTATCAGCTGCTGAAAATTTAATACCTGATGAGCCTATTTGTATACAATTTGCTTCACCGATAGACTTTCTTTCAGATAATTCATAGCCCTTAGAAGATAAATTACTTAATGTTTCTGATGAAAATCGATCAGATTCAAAGAAAATTAGATCAGGAAGCCACTGATGATGAAATCTAGGAGCATTAACTGCATCCTGAATATTCATTCCAAAATCAATTACATTTACTGCAATCTGGGCTACTGTAGTGATAATTGTTGACCCTCCTGGTGAACCCAAGACTAAAAAAAGATTATCTTCAGGGTCATCAACAATTGTTGGAGTCATAGAACTCAACATTCTTTTATAAGGAGCAATGGCATTAGCCTCTTTACCAACAAGCCCATACATATTAGGATGTCCTGGCTTTATAGAAAAATCATCCATTTCATTATTTAATAAAAATCCTGCTCCATCAACCACAATACCATTTCCATATTTACCATTCAAGGTTATAGTAACACTAACAGCATTACCCCATTTATCAACTACAGAGTAATGGGTTGTTTCATCACTTTCATCATACCTTTCAATTTCACCTGGCCCCATATCACTACTCGGAATTATTTTATACTGGTCATAATCAGAAAACCTAATTTCTGCATATGATTTAGATATTAAAGTTGAAATTGGTACATCCGTGAAATCGGTATCGCCTAAAAACTCTGCTCGGTCAGCATATGCTCTTCTCTCAGATTCTACAAACGGTTGAATATGATTTGTACTGTGGAAACCTACGCTATCAAAACTAATGGTTTCAAGTTGATTTAATATTTCAGCTAAACAAATTCCCCCAGAAGAGGCGGGTGGCATTGAATAGAAAGTATAATCTCTATACTTAAATGTAATAGGGTCTCTTTCAATAGGTCTATAGTTAGCTAAGTCAGATTTTGTTATTATACCACCAGTTCTTTTCATACATTGTACAATCATGTCAGAAGTAACACCCTTATAAAATTCATCAGCACCGCCAATAGAAATTCTCCGGAGCGTTTTTGCTAAATCTTTTTGTATAAATAAATCACCAACACTATAATTATCTTGTGCTGCAAAAATTTTAGCTGATTCCTTATCACGAAGGAAGAAAGATCTACTGGCGTTTAAATACATTGCATCTCTAAAAGAAAGTTCAAATCCATTTGTTGCTAATTGAATTGAAGGACGCAATAAATAGTTCCATGATTTAGTTCCAAATCTTTCATGAGCATACTCAAAGCCTGCTACAGTACCAGGTACACCTGAAGCATGAGCTGTATAGAGGCTCATTCCACTAATAACGTCTCCATTTTCATCTAAATACATATCTCTAAATGCATTTTCAGGAGCCACTTCCCTAAAATCAATGGTTCTAACCTCTCCACTAGAAGTTCTAATTACCATAAAACCACCACCACCAAGATTACCAGCATTAGGAAAAGTTACACTAAGAGCAAAGCCAACTGCTATTGCGGCATCAATTGCATTACCCCCATTTTTAAGAACATCAATGCCAATTTGAGAAGCATGCTTACTTGAAGAGGTCACAGCACCATTCTCACCTATAGCATCAGGAAAAACTGCGACTAAAGGGGAAATATTAAAAACTACAAATAAAAGATATTTAAGTATACTTTTCATATTTTATTTTAGGTTTTGCCTTAGAAAATTCAACAGAAATTACAGATATATTTAAATTAGAGCTAATATCTTTTTTATTTGAATCATTATCCAAAATATCATCAACTAAATCACAAATTTGATTTTTAGAAAGCTCTGTATTTAGAGAATAAAAATTATATGAATTATCTTTTGATGTTAAAATATAGTATTCAATAAAGTTAATATTTATTAAACAATGAGTATTCTTTAAAAGATCAGTTGCTGCTAATTGCAATCTAAGTTTTTTAATATCTTCTATGTCTTCAAAACCAGGCAAATAATCACTTACAGGTTTAAATGTCTTTCTATGTATAGGAGTTGAAAAATTTTCCTTTAAAGCCTGAATATGCTCCTTTGTACCATACCCCATATTCCTACTAAGTCCATAGTATGGAAAAATCATATCATACTCCTTCATAATCCTATCACGAGTGACTTTTGCGATAACTGAAGCTGCTGAAATTGAAAGAGATTTTGAGTCACCTTTTACTATACTTTCTTGAGGTATAGTAGTTAAATTTTTCATATTACCATCCACGAGCAAAAAATCCGGCTTAATTTTTAAATCTTCTATTGATAAAATCATTGCTTCTATGGTTGCATTTAAAATATTTATCTGATCTATTCGGTCTTCGTTTATAATACCAATCCCAACAGATATAGCTTTTTCAAGTATTTCATCATAAAAGCGGATTCTTTTTTTAGGGCTAATTTTTTTTGAGTCTGTTAATCCAGGGATATCAATATCATCAGGCAATATAACCGATGAAGCTACAACCGGACCACACAATGGTCCTCTTCCAACCTCATCAATTCCAGCGACTTTTGTTTTACCTAAGGATCGAAACTTTTTTTCGTACTCAAGCAATTTTATTTTACCAGTATTATTTTTTGTGATTCAGTAAAAGAATTAGTTGTCATCCTTACTATGTAAATTCCGCTCGAATGACTGTTAGCATTCCAATATATACTATGAGCCCCTGGAGATGACAATGAAGCCTGTAAGCTATCTATTTTTATACCAGTTACAGTATATACTTCAATTAAAACACTAGATAAAATAGGAACATAATAATCTATTTTTATTATAGAATTAAATGGATTAGGGTAGCAGCCTAAAAGCGCATATTTTTCCAATGATTTTTTTTCGTTAGATAAATTACTATTTTCAACTTTTACATAATTTGAAAATTCACTTTCATTTCCGTTTACATCAAAGGCAGATACCCAGTAATAAAAATCTCCAATCACATCTATATCCTCATAAAAATTGTTTGATGTCTCAGCAATAACTTCTGCATTTGTAGTTAAACTATCTGAACTCTTATATAAAGTATATGCAAACAAATCGCTTGCATCGACCATATTCCATGATAATAGGTTTGAGCTTCCTCCAACTTCGATAGATAAATTTTCTGGGCTTGATGGTGCAATATTATCTAAAGAGGTTCCACTCATTGAATCTGAAGCCCAAATACCCTCATTCATACCTGAAAGTACTCTAAATTCTGTATTAACATTATTATAAATCGTAGGCACTTCATAGACATATCTATCTTGATTGTAGGCGGCTCCTGAAATAACATTAACCCATTGATTATTATCATACCTTTCAACACTATAAAATTCATTTCGCAAAGAATCTGTATCAAAAAAATGCTTCTGAAATTCAACGTATACTCTACCCCCTTGATCATCTGGGATATCAATTATACTTATAATTTCTCCTCCACATTCAATACAATTTCCATCACAATCAAGATTATATTCCGCCCCACTTCCATTACAAACTCCACACTCATCTAACTCAGCAATACCACCGCACACTCCATTACAATCAATTTCTACAATGCAGTTCCCTAAACAATCATAATTAAAATCTGGATATTCACAGCAATCATCACATGAAATTGTTACATCCGGATTATAATTACATGCATAGGGATCCAAACAGCCAAATGATGAATTTTGATAACCTGGAGTTCCTCCAGGGACTACATAACTAGCTTGCCAACTTTGTGGTAGGCTATTATCAAATTGAGGAGCTATTAGCTCTAATGTCGATCCTTCTGCATCAGCTGCCTGTGGCCATTGATCCATCAATCCTTGAAAACCATCACTATATATAACAACATCAACAATCTGTAAATTACTATCAGTTAGGGTCAATCTTTCTCCATCATTATTAAGCATTACATCTCCATAATCAAAACTCCCTGGGAATGTATCTGAATTTCTTGCAAGTAGAATATAAGAATCAGGATCTAAAATATAAATTGGAAATGTAAAATTAATTCCTCCCTCTGACGAAAACTTCCAATTAAATAAATTGATTGAATCACTACTTGCATTATAA
>PCCQ01000084.1 GCA_002731795.1 Fidelibacterota bacterium | reverse complement strand
TTTTTTATTTGAAAGAAAGTTCTTTATACCATCTTCCCATCTTATATTTAGTTGTTTTGTAGAAAGAGGCATTTGGCCATTCCTTATTGCATTTTGGTAAGAAATTAAATCAAATGCTCCTGAACTATCAGTAAAAAAACCTGCTGCATTTAGTGCCTCTTGATACTTTTGGGGAGGAGATTGCAGCATATAGTCTTTAACCTCTTCTGAATATACTGTAAGATTAAGCTCTTTGATTTTTTCTTTAATTATGTAATCTTCTTTTAAAGATTCCCAAGCATCTCGATGTAGTCTATCTTCAGATACTTGAGCATTTTCTCCTTGAGTATTTAGAATATTATTTAGAGCAACTCTTAATTGATAATCATATTCTCTTATAGAAATTCTTTTTCCATCTATGCTACCAACATAATTTCTAATATCTTTTGAACCAAAGATGACGCTTATTATGTTTGATCCCCCAACAAGTCCACCCATAGTCATGCTTGCAACAAAAAAGAATAATAGTAGCCATAAAATTACATGAGATCGCTCTCTTAATGTTGTCATATTAAACAATTTTTCTTCTCCTAGTTTTAAAATGTGGAGATAAGCAGGATCGAACTGCTGACCTCTTGAATGCCATTCAAGCGCTCTCCCAACTGAGCTATATCCCCAAAGGCATCTAATTTATCTTTTTTTGATACTTATCTCAAAATAAAATAATCAAATATTTTGAATACTTGTCTTTATAAAGTTAATTTATAGCATGGCAAATAATATTAAAGATATATTTTTACTTATTTTAGTTTCATTATTATTTGGAGTTTGCAGGGTTTTTCTTGTGGGAGATATTCCTTTTATCAAGCAGCCACCGAAATTGATATCTAATGATGAGCTAGTAAATACCCAGCTTGATGCACCAAAAGTAGTTACAATTAGTCAATGCAAAGAAATGTTTGATCAGAAATCAGCATTTTTTATTGATGCTAGAGATAGTATGGTATATGATGAAGGACATATTTTAGGAGCTATTAATATTCATTTTGAATCAAATGATGACGATCAGATTCTAAGTAGATTAGAGGGTGTTGAAGAAAATGATTTTTTGATTATCTACTGTAGTGGAGGTGACTGTGATTTAAGTGAGGAATTAGGAAATCATCTTTTTGAATATTTAGGATATAGAAATATTTTATTATATGAGGGTGGATTCCCCGAATGGAAAGAAAATGGATATGAAATCAGTTCTAGAAAGTAGATATTTGAATTATATAATACGTCTTATTATGGGAATAGTATTTATATATGCTAGTTATTCTAAGATTCTTGATCCCGTTGCATTTTCAAGTAATATACACAATTACGGGGTAACGCCGGTATATATTGAAAATCTAATTGCAATAGTACTGCCTTGGTTAGAGCTTTTTATAGGTTTAGGTCTAATCACCGGTATTAAATATCGTGCGAGCATAGATATTTCTATCTATTTAATGTGGGCTTTTATAATTTTAATTTCTCAAGCTTATTTAAGAGGGAAAAGTATAGATTGTGGCTGTTTTATGAACGATATATCTCCAAGCGATGCAGCCGAAAAACGCTTTGATATGTTAAAAAGAATATTTGAAGATATTATTTTCCTAATTATGCTTTATAAACTAAAATATGATGCTAATAATAAAAAATCTCACTAATATATAGAATGCTATTACGTTTAATATACATATCAGTCATAATTTTAGCAGGTTGCAATAAGAGCTATAGCTTACCTATGGATTTCACAATATTACATTCCTCAAGTGTTTGGGGAGAAACTGAGCCATGTGGTTGACCTAAAAATCCTTTGGGCGGTCTTGCCCGAAAAGCGAGTGTGATTGATAAAGAGCGTTTGAACAATAATCATGTTATAGTTGTAGACTCAGGTGATTTATTTTTCCATAAATCTAATATGACTTTTGAAAAAGATAATATTGAAGCAGCAAAGATTAAGTCTGAAATAATTGTTGATTGCAATAATAAAATGAATTACAATGCATTTACGCCAGGATCACGAGATTTTGCATTGGGTCTGAAATATCTAAAGAAGTTAGAGTCACAATCTAATTTCAGTTATATATCATGTAATTTATATGATGAAGCTAATAGAAAAAGACTTTTTGATCCATATAAAATTGAAAATTATGATGGATTTAAGGTTGCGTATATTGGCGCAGCTTCTTCTTTTCAGAAAGATTCTATTTTAATAAGAGAGCCTATATCAGAGATTAAAGAAATCTACAATAAAATATCTAGTGAAGCTGATTTTGTAATTGTCTTATTTAATGGGACTAAGCCAGATATGGATAGATTAAGCAAAAGTGAAATAGGTTTTGACCTTATTTTAAGAAGTGGTGGATCGAGTAGAGCTTCTGAGAATGGTGGTAATGGGACAACTCCTTTATACGAAGCAGGCAACAAAGGTAAGTACTTAAATAAGATTAACATTGCATTGTCAGATATTGGTACTGATTTAGTCGATATTGATTTATTGCAAAAAAAGATTAAGCAATCTGAAAAGCACCTTAAAAATAAAAAATTAGGTGATCCTAATGCTAATCTTGATGAGATGTACAAAGATAAGCCAAAAATATTAGATACAATTAATGACCATAGAGATATAGTTAGGATTTCAAATACAAAAATAAATAATGCAAAAAATATAATAAATACAAAAAAAGTTTCATTGGATACAAAAGTTGATAGTAAAGCTGATATTTTATTTATTGTTGATGAAGGAATGGCAAAAATACCAAAAGGTCCTGAGTTAAATGATCATAGAGGCCGCGCTCCAGGGCATCCTCATCATGGACATAATCATTAGCCTTAAAGTCTATTAAAAATTATTGTGTTTTTTATGTTTTATTATATTAAAATATACAGCTTTGTTTTTTAGATAATTTTGCGAAAGTAGCTCAGCTGGTAGAGCATCACGTTGCCAACGTGAGGGTCGACGGTTCGAATCCGTTCTTTCGCTCAAAGGCCTCTTTTTAGAGGCCTTTTTTTGGCGTCGTGGCCAAGTGGTAAGGCAGAGGTCTGCAAAATCTCCATCACCAGTTCGAATCTGGTCGACGCCTCCAAACTTGCCGAGGTGGTGAAATTGGTAGACACAAGGGACTTAAAATCCCTCGAACAGTAATGTTCGTGCCGGTTCGATTCCGGCCCTCGGTACAAATATGTTATTTTATTATCATATTAAAATCTTGTGCAGACTAGTTCTGATTACATTTTTTACATTTTCATGTGCCTATTTTAATACTTTTTATAATGCTCAAGATGCATTCAAGAATGCAAAAATTATTATTGACAATAAAAAGTATACTGAGACTGATCTTCCTATAGAGGCAAAAAAGTTTTTGGATGAAGCTATACTTAATTCTAAAATCACTTTACAGAATTACCCGAATAGTAAGTGGGTTGAGGAAGCATATTATATTTTAGCTGTTTCTTCTTTACTTAAAGAAGATTATAAAGGTTCGAAAGAATACTTTTCTATTTTAATGGAGACCTTTCCTGAAAGTAATTATTATACAGAGTCAATCTTATGGCTTTCCTTTTGCGAATATAGTTTAGATAATGTTGATTCGTATAATAATTATATTTCTAAATTAATTGTTACTAATAAGAAATTTAATAGATATCAAAGTTATATTTATAATCAGATACTTGCTAAAGTAAGTATTGATAAAAATAATACAGAAGATGTTTATAAATATCTAAATTTATGTTTAAAGAACTCATCGAGCGATAGTGAAAAAATAAATATTTATAATCAATTTATAAATTATTCGGAAAATATTGATGACTATAATACTTTGGTTATTTATTTAGAAAAATTATATGATATTCTTACAGATGATAGAGAAAAGAAAAATATTAAATTAACAGCATTAGAATTTCATAAAATAAATAAAAATTATAGTTATTTAATCGCTGAAATTGAGAGATTATTAAACTTATCATCATTTAATGATAAAAGACTTTTTTTGAATTTAGAATTAGGTAAGATTTATTATCAAATGAAAGACTATTCATCTGCAAAACAAATATTTTATAATATAACATCTGACAATTCAAAAAAGAAAGAAACAGCTGAAGCCTTTTATTTGCTTGCAAAAATAAATATTGAAGAATCTTTTGATTTTTCTACAACTAAAGAATTATTAGAGAAATCCAAAAATGAAAAATCAAGTTCAAAAGCTGGAAAACTTGCTAAAAAAACCATTACAAAAATTGAGGCTCTTGAGGATTTGATATATGAATATAATCTTTCAACTAATATAGATTCTTCTCAAAATAACGAAGTTCTTAGAGCAGATTCGCTTTTATTTTATATTGCAGAGAGCTTTTATTTTGATTTTAGTAAAATAGATTCATCTATTTTAAGATATAAGGAGTTAATAGAGAAATTTCCTAATAGTAATCCATATGCTGCTATGTCGCTCTATGCCCTAAATGGAATTGATCCAATTAATAATTTTATAGATCCATCTGAAAGTTCATGGCTAGATATTGCGAAACAGAAGTTCCCTGATTACTCTATCGAAAATATATCCTCTCAAAAATATATTGATAAATTATTGCCAATGTTAGATTTAGTTAATAGTGACAACCTTGCTGAAGCCTATATTCTTCTAGATGAAATCCTAAAAAATGATACTGAATTATCATTTTATAAAGGCCTGTTTAATGAGATTTATTTTTATGATACTGATGAAATGCTTATTAACTATATTAATTATGCAAATACTGATTCTGATAAACGAAATATTGATACAGTTAAAGAAAAACTTTCTTCGTATTATTATATTATTAATGAGGACATTAAAAATCTTAAGGCACAGGCTAAATTATCAGATTGTTGTGATAAAATAATTAATAATTATGATTTAGATTCAATTTATTTTTGCTTTGAAGAAATAAATGATATTGATGATTATTATTCGTATGATTCTGTAAAAGTCAGAATTAATGAAATTATCCCAGGTTCGCCTTCATCTTTTAAAAGAAACATGTCACATTTTGATATTCTCTATAATAATTTTCAATCTAAATTTAGTTTTATAAGTGACAATATTGTAGTTGATTCTATTTATTCACCAAATAGTTTTAGTGATTCATTAAAGAAAATGATCCAGAGTTCAATAATTACTAATGATGAGAATAATACTAATCCCAGCTCTAAAATCATTGATTTAGACAGATATTTGAGTAGATATGAAGGTTTGAATTTTGTTGATACTTCTAAAAACGATATTAAAATATCTAAAGAAAAAGATATCATGAAATTTGAAGATTTAAATTTTGAAAATTTAGAACTTGAAAAATTAAAATTAAATTTAACAAAATAATCTTATTAAGGTATGTTTAATAAAATAAAAATATTATGGGTTATGAAAAATTGGCCTAAGGAATATATAAAATGGAGGTTTGAAACAGCTTACCCTAATGGATTATTAGATGTGCTTTCAAACCCCATACAATTTTTGAAAGATACTTGGGCTTTTATAAATTGGTGTGAGAATATAGATTCTAAAATAAATAGAAAGATTAATTGATATGCTTAGTATGAAAATTAAGGATGTTATTTTTAATTCTCCAATAATTGCAGCTAGTGGAACATTTGGATATGGTAATGAAGTAGAGAAATTTATTGACCTTTCTAAATTGGGTGCTGTCATCACCAAATCAATTACTCTCCATCCAAGAGAGGGGAATCCTTCTCCAAGAATACATGGTTCAGATTCAGGTATGATTAATTCAATTGGTCTAGCAAATGTTGGAGTAGAAAAATTCTGTAAAGATAAGGTTCAATCGCTTAATAATTTAAAAACCAAGTATATTGTTAGTATTGCAGGCTCCACAATTGATGAATATGTTGAAATACTAACCAAAATAGATCGGTCTAATGGTAATCATATAGGTTACGAAATTAACATATCATGTCCTAATGTCAAACAGGGAGGAATAGAGTTTGGTGTTAATACCGATATTGTATCTAGTCTAACTCGTCAATTAAGGCAGTTAACACAAAAATTATTAATAATTAAACTTACTCCAAACGTTACAGATATTTCTGAAATAGCTCTATCTGCTCAGGAGGCTGGTGCTGACGCTATTAGTGCAGTCAACACTTTTCAAGGATTAGCAATTGATTATAAAACTGGAAAAATGATTTTGTCGACTACTTTTGGTGGAGTCTCTGGCTCACCTATTAAGCCTTTAGCTCTAGCTAAAGTGCATAAAATTTATAATAAAATTAATATTCCTATCATTGGTATGGGAGGAATTTGCACATTCGAGGATACTATAGAATTTTTTAGAGTTGGTTCTTCAATGGTGCAAATAGGAACCCTCAACTATAGAGATCCCTCCCTAATAGTAAGCATTTATGATAGATTAAATGAATTCATGTTAAAAAATAACTTTTCATCTATTTCAGACCTTGTGGGAAACTTTCATAATTAGAATCTTATACTTCATATTTATTTTTATATTTATTTCTTGCTATCCTTCACCTAGATATACAAATTTAGTTTCTAAGCCAGATTCTCGAGATACAAATGATACATTTTATGGTATTTCTTCATTTTATGGCTTAGGAGATGGTTTTCATGGAAATTTAACTGCTAATGGCGAAGTATATGATAAAGATGGGATATCTGCTGCTCATAAGACCTTACCATTGAATTCAATTGTAAGGGTGACAAATTTAAATAATGGAAAATCAGTAAAACTAAAAATAAATGATAGAGGTCCGTATATTAAGGGCAGAATTTTAGACTGCTCTTATGGCGCAGCGAAAGAACTTGATTTTGTACAACAGGGAACAACTGAAGTAAAAGTGGAAGTTATAAAGTGGGGTGATAATGAATATAAAAAATAATTATATAGTCCTAATTGCTTTATTTACTATTATATTTGGGAATATAAAAGATTTGACATATCCTGGATATAATCGTCTTT
Organism: Fidelibacterota bacterium; assembly: GCA_002731795.1. Lineage (GTDB taxonomy): Bacteria > Fidelibacterota > Marinisomatia > SCGC-AAA003-L08 > D37C17 > TMED161. The sequence continues at coordinate 519 of PCCQ01000084.1, read as the reverse complement.
ATTATTATACTGAATACCAATCTAGCAAATTATCTTATTTAGATAAGATAGTAACAGAGTTACCTAAGCATAAAGATATAAATATTCAGACGAATTATGGGAATAAGTATTCAATTGAATTACAACTTAATAATACAATAATTATGCATAAAAATGGTTCTAGGGTTTATTCAACAAATAAATGATTAGTAATTATAAAAATAATAGATCTTTAATAAATTTTTTTGGAGTACCAATAATCCTTTCGTCAATTTATTATGATTTTTTATTTCCATTTTTTGTCTTAATCATTTTATGTGTATGCACCTTTGAATATGTAAAGCTCGTAAATAAGTTAAACTCTCGAATAACTACATCATTCTTGCTTCCCTTTAATATTATTATTTTTATGAACTCATTAGTGAATTTTTGCGATACTTATACTATAATTATTTTATTTCTTATTGTATGTTTTTCATTTGAAGTTTTCTTATATAACGAATCTAGCACTCAGAATATTTCTTTTAATCTTTTGGGGTT
>PCCQ01000083.1 GCA_002731795.1 Fidelibacterota bacterium | reverse complement strand
CATATTCTTGATCCTCTTTTGGATCTTTATATATCATCTTTTTTTCAAATGAAGTATTTTTTTTTCCTCTTTTAAATTTTTTACCACCTTTTGCGTTTGGCATATTATAATCAACAATTTATTTACGCCTATATCTTTTAAATGATTTTTTACGTTTAGATTTTCTCTTAGATTTTTTACTTTTAGATTTTCTTTTAGATTTTTTACGTTTAGATTTACTCTTTTTAGCTAGTTGTTGTTTATTTTCAAGCATAATATCTTCTTCATATGTTCTTCTTTTTATATTTTCCTGATATTTTTTTTCTGGATTTATTTTTAAAATATCAGGTGGAGGCAGTTTTGATCTAGAAATATTATTTAATTCATTTATCAAACTCGGTGTTACCTTAATTTTATCTTCACTATCATCTATACCTGGAAACTTATCAAAGATACGTTTTAAAAAATCTTCCATCGAAATTAATTCTTCTAATTTTTCTTTAAATTCTTCATTTATATATTTTAAATAATCTCGCATATTCATAAATTGATATTCAATATAATCTTCTATTATAATTTTGTATTTATTTGGATCTTTTTTAATCTGAGTAAATAAAATATCAACTAATTTACTTTTTTCTTTATTCATCAAATATTCTAAATATTTCATATTAACTAAGTGTAATTTATCATTAATATATATATATTTATAGGGTTTACCAGTTAATTGATAAATCAACTTAGCAGGTGTGTTTGCTTTTGTAGGCATATCATCTTTATTTGTACTTATTTGTTTTGATAATCGAGGATTAGAAGTCCTTCTAATAGGATTTACTATATTATTTTCTTTCATATTTATAAATAAAATATATATAAAAATTATTTATAATAATTATATTATGAATTTAGATGAGTTATCAAGAAAATTAAACAAGGTTGATGATTCGTTGAAAAATGATAAAAGTTATGAAAAGATTATAGAAAATTTAAAAGAATATGATCCTAGAATCAAAAATGAATATTATAATTCATTAAAACCTTCTGAACGCGAATATCAAAAGCGGAATGATGAATATAAAAGATTAGTTGAAGGATTCTCACAAGCTTATCTAGATTTTTGTGAATGGTATGTTGGTCCCGAATTACAGCGAGAAACTTTTTTAGACAATAAAGATAGTATCCATTCATTATATTTTTTATTCGTAATGAGTTTATTCTTCAAAGAGTAATTATAAAATATTTTATATCATATATATTTTATGATAAAAATAATAGAATTAATTCATATATTAGTCTCATTTTTTCTCTCAATAGGAGGTTATATTATACCTAATAAATATATACCATTGTATTTATTAGTTCTTCCTTATATAGTAATTGATTGGAATGATATAGATAAACATTGTTGGTTAACAAAATTAAGTACTATGGTAGGATACAATGATAATAATACAGGTTTTTTATATAAATTATCAAAAGAATATGGTATAAATATAGATGAAAATAATTTCACATTTATTTTGTATATTATATTGATAGTTAATTGGCTTTATGCTTATTATAGGTTAATAAATATATATAAAATAAAATTATTTCCAAATGATTTATCAAAATTTATGACTTATTTTTTTATAATTTCATGGATTATAGTTTTTATATATAATATATACTAAATATGAATATCAAAAAAGAATTACTTAAATCATTTATTATTGGTTCTTCTTTGCCATCTTTTATAATTCTATTTATAGCTGTTTCATATTATTTTATCATAGAAAAATCAACAACTTATAGTTATCATAAATATTCTATTGCAGCACCTCTTTATATTGGAACAATGTCTCTTATAGCAAAACTTATTAATCTTAAATTAAATATAAGCTTAAGATATTCTTATCTCTTGATTAGTATAGTTTCAATATTATATGTATGGTCTGATATTTCAGGGTTATTAGATTATCCATCATATAATTTCAAAGATGAATATAGATGGAAATTTCAATATTTTAAAGTTTTTATAGGTCACTTGTTTATTTATAATGTTATTATTTATTCTTTGGATTCTTACTTATAATATCGTCATAATGAATTGTATTTGGATATTTATCTGTTAAAAATTTAATTGCTTGTAATATATTTGTTTTTTGTTTTGTATCATTTATATTAAAATTTTTATGTTTTTTATAAAACAATTTTTCATAGATTGTTAAAAACAATGAATTATATAACAAATATGTATAACCTGAAATTGTATATAATAAATTATTTTTAATGTTTATCAAGGATACTTTATTATTTCTAATTGCGATTGCTATATTATATTCATTTTCTTGTATATTAATATTCTTGATACGATGCCACCACCAAGGAGCGTTCCATAATAAATCACCTGGTTCTAATGTCGTTTCAAATCTAGGTATATGTTTTATAATTTCAGGGTAATATGATATTTCTGTATCGGGCATATCACATAGTGTTTGTGCGTGTATCCCCGAAGGTGCTACACGACCCTTTAAAAGATAACTATATTTTGGATCTATAAATGTCCATTGTTTTTTACCCTTGATCATACAGAAAAAATTACCATTACCGGCACAATGCATATTTGTCCCTGATACTTTATTTTTATTATTGTATCCAATAAAAAAATGACTCATATGGATATTTCTTAACCCTGTATTTTTTAATAAATTAACAAATTCATAAAATTTATCTTTAATATCATTGAATATTTCAGGGAAATTATAAAATATTGAACTATTGTTATTTAAATAAATATTCTCTGTTTTTACTTTTTCTATGAATTCATTAAAATTATAGTCTTTTACAATTAAATCATTATTTTCTTTTTTTAATATTTCTAAATTAAAATCATTTATTATTTCACACAGATATTTTTCATCCCATTTTTTTACTGCTTCGGTGTCTTTTAAATAACCTTTAATTAAAACAGGGGTTTTATAATTATTTGATAATTGTATAAATATTTCTTTTGTAAGTTCATCTTTATTAATTGTAGGTATTTGTTGAGTACTTATTTCTTCTTTTGATAGATATTTATTTATTAATCTATTTTCATACCAGTTTAAAATATATTCTGTAAATGAAAATCCTATATATTTATCCGTTAAAAAAGCGAAAGAATAAATTAAATTCTCAAAAATATTCATATTATAATACAAAATTATTAATACTTTAAATAAATAAAAATCATAAAGAATATAATTTTAAACTTATATCACCCATACCACCTCTTAATTCATCTATAGGTGTTGAATTACGAGATTCACATAAACTTTTAATATCATCTATATCTTGAGTTGTATATTCTTCAACATCATGAAGAATACCTATAATTAAACGACCACTATCAGTATGAATACCATTTTGTGTCTTATTGTTTTCACATTTAAAACAATTTATTTCACTTGGTATCCTATCAGAATTTAAACAAGGTTCATTAATTGTTAATACTTTATGTGTATAATACCCATCTTTTAAAGATATTGTAAAATCTTCAACGCGCACTAAATTATCTCTCATTATATCACAAGAGCAAGGCCAACAACAACGATAATATTTACCATAATAAGTTTTACCATCTAAACCATTTACAATGATATTATCACTAATACCTTCCCTTTTAGGGTCAATTGGAGAACCACTAACAGCACAATAAAAAGTATTATATTTTATAAACTCTTCTCTATTAGGATTCAGTGAAACTATATGATGATAAAATTGAGGACCCCCAGCATTCCGATTACCGGAAGGAAATATCTTTGAAAAATCATTCATTAAATTTTCATATAATTCATTTATTTCTTCTTGGGTAAACCCCTCTACTTTATCACAAAATATATAAATTAAAAACAATACTAATAATATTAATAAATAATCTTTCATATATTTCATATATTTCATAATAAAATATAATATAATATTATTATGAAAAGTGTTAAAATAACAAAAGATATCGTTAAGAATAAATATGAAAAAGAAGATTTAGAAATGTTTAAAAATGAATTATTCTTTTATCTTTTAGGACAACAAAAAAATATAAGTTTTATACCAAAATTAGTATCTTATGATTGTAGTAAACTAATTATTTGTGTAGAAAATGTAGGAACAACCTTAGAAGAATATTGTAATAGTGGCGAAGAATTAGACGATTTCTTACCTAAAATTAAAAATATATATAATAGATTTGTTAAAATGGGATATTATCATAATGATTTACGTTATAAAAATATTATTATAAATCCAGATACTAAAAAATTATATTTAATTGATTTTGAATTTACTAATGGAGAATATAAAGATTTAGATGATGAAAATATAGTTAAGAAAATTAAGAAGAAATCAAGATCAAAAAAGAAATAATTTGAAAATCTAAGAAGAAATAATTTTAAATCTAATATATATAAATATGGGTTTTGAAATAATATTAGATAATGTCCAAGATATTCTTAATAGAAACTATGAATTCAGAAAAGCTAAATACAAACAAGAAGGTAATATTTTTAATATTGATTTTTATGACCATGATACGGGGGAATTTAATGCTGATGGATTTTCAGAATATATCTATCTTCATAAAATTATGAAAGTGGAAAACCATCCAAGTTATTTTATAAATATAAATGATTTAGAAAATTATCCCTTAATAAGCATCAAAGCAAAAGATAAAATGGAATTGGATAAAATATATAGAATAGTTAATAATGAATTTTATGGTATTAAAACAGCTGGAAAGAAAAAAAGCAAAAGCAGAAAGAAAAAGAAAGCAAGAAAAAAAAGAAAATCTAAAAATAATAAATCTAAAAAGCATTCTAAGAAGAAATAATTTTACAATTACATTGTGGATATTTTTCATATAGTTTCTGAATACTTAATTCTTTCATTTTTGCTTCTATCATAATATCTATTTCTATACCATATCTTTCCGGTATATCTAATAAATATTGTGGTAAAATATCTATATAATCACTATGATGACCTATTTTACCTGAACCCTGTTCGGAAACGTGAAATTTAGGTTTGATATCTTTTTCTTGCCATGTATCTAATATTTGTGGTATATATTCACTTGCTGGTGAAAATTCTTCATCAGGATGTAATAGTATATAACAATCAAAATGATGAGTATCAAAGACTACTGGTATACCTGTAGCATCATGTATTTTTAAACAATCTTCTATACTATATGATTTTTCACAATTCTCTAAAACCAATCTATTTTTTATTTTATCGGGTAGCTTTCTATAATTTTCTATCCATCGATTCATTGTAGTTTCTTTATCACCATAAACACCACCTCCATGAATAACCATAACTGAATCTTTGCCTAATCCCATCAAGTCTAAAACATCCGCATGATATTCTAAATCTTTTAATGTCTGTAAATAAGCTTTTTCTGAAAGACTCGCTAAAACATTGAATTGACCAGGATGAAAGGTTAATCTATGACCTTTCTCTATAGCATAATCACCTATTTTTTTAAGATGCTCTAGGGCAAAGTCATATGTATAATCGGGGACTTTAGGATTTGTTTTATGTTGAAATAATTCGCTAGATAATCTGAATACTCTGATACCATTCTCTTCATTCCATTCTAGCATCTTGTATAAATCTTCAAGATTCGCTAAAATCCTCCGTTTTAATTCATCAATACCTTTTTCATCAATAATCCTTACTATGATTCTTCTAGCAGCATAAACTGGTGGTTTTTGTTTTTTAAGAGTTGTATTCATACAGCAGAGACCGAGTTGAACGGGTTTCGGTTCTGACATCTTTTATATTTAGGAACATTTATTTATTAATGAATATTTAACTAAGAATATCAAATTTAAAATTTGATTTCTTCTCAAGAATTATTCTAAATAAAAATATTATCATTGAGTTTTAAATGAATACATTTACAGGGCTAAAACCTGAAGAAGGTGAAACTACCGAGATTACTGATCCTAAACATTGTAAGCGCGAAAAAAAAAGGCTGAGACAGAAAAGAGAACGATTAAAAAAATGTGATTGCGAAAAAACAAAAGAAAAATTATCTCTTGAAATAAGAATCCTCGAAATAGAGATTGAAGAATACGAAAACAGAGATAAGGGGATACCCGCTAAAAAAGAAAAACAAAAACCAAAACCTAAAGCGAAAGAATTTGTATTTGATGAAGATGAAATTCTTAAATACAATGCGAAGAGAAAGCGAGAAATTGAAGAAGAAGCTAAAGATAAAGCAAAAGCAAGAAAAGAAAGAGAAGAAGAATCACGCGAACACTGGGATAAGTGGGAACAAAGGTCAAAATCATGGGATAATGAAGAAAATAAGAGAAAAAAATCAAAGAAAAATTATAAATGGATACCAGATGAAAATGAAGATAATAAGAAAAAAGTCTTTGATTTAAAACCTTTCATCAAAGAGTACAATATGAAACTGAAAGATGTTCCAAAAGACATTATGAATTTAAATCATAATTTCACCATAGAAGATTATAAAAAACTATCACGCAAATACCATCCAGATAAATTATCGGGTAAACAGGAATTTATGTATATTTTAAATGGAATTAGGTATCATTATAAACCTAATGAACAGGGGAATGATGAAACATGGACAAAGTAATTAAATCATATTTTCCAACATCTCTAAGATATCTACTAAAACTTTACAATCCATGTAATTATAATAAATTATCTTTTTTATTTCAGTATATCTTTTAATAGGTATTTTTTTTGTTAAAGCATCCTTTGATTTTTGTATGACTTCTATCATTGCTCCTAATCCATCTGTATCATCGATCCATTTATTTTTGATTAATTCATGATTATACAACATTTTAACGATTTCTTTTAATCCATATCCAAAACACCCTTGAATAGTAATCGGTTCCATTTTAAAATATGATAATAAATCAACAAATGTAAAATTAGGATAATCTAAATGAGGATATTGTGATCGCATATAGTCTATATAAACGCGTTCGGCAGATGACCAATGATATATTTTAATATCATTTCCTACAACTCGTTTTAAATATTGTAACCAGTATTTAATTATTTTTTCTTCTTCATCAAGAGTTAGATAACGAATAGTGAAATCCTTGAATATATTATTTTTCAGATTAATACACCCGATAATACAAATTTTAGGTATTTCATCTCTAACACTATCATTAAAATAACTGGTTCTTTCCTCAATATTAATAACACTCTCAAAATCTAATACAATTGAATTTTTCTTATCTTTGATATGATTGATAAATTCTAAATTTTTGATACGCCTCGGTGAAATTTTCAACTCAGTTTGCCGATTCATATGAATCATCTTTTCTTGAATTCTATGTCTTTCTCCAGTATGAACTTCATAAGGATAAATATTATTTAATAACATTGGATCTGACCAAGTATAAATACCTTTATCATGAAGTAGACATCTTTTATGATATGAAATATTCCATACAAGTGTTATTTCTTTAATCTCTTCAGCAAGTCTCTTCTTTTCTCTTATCCAAGGACCCGTTTTGATATTCATATTTGGATATAATTCAGTGATTGTTGGTTTCGGATAAATTAACCATTCATCATAGAATCTTTCTAAATTATCTAACCATGCCAAAGCGTGTAGAATTTTATCTCGCATATCATCATTAAATAAGAACCTACCAACAACGCTTTTCTTTTTTAGGATGAGATCTTTATATCTGTATTCTTTAGCGAATAATATACCATAATCATTATAACCTAAGATTTGATTACAAAGATATATTTTACATTTATAATAATATAAATTATTATCATTGATTAAATCAGTCATATCACTATTAAAATGAATTGTTTGATAAACGATATCTG
>PCCQ01000082.1 GCA_002731795.1 Fidelibacterota bacterium | reverse complement strand
ATGTAGAAATATCTTCTGAAAAAACTACTGCTAAAAAAACTGCTGCTAAAAAAACTACTGCTAAAAAAACTGCTGCTAAAAAAACTACTGCTAAAAAAACTGCTGCTAAAAAATAGTATTTAGCTCATATGGCAGATTTCAAAATAGATGCCCAATGCAAAGATACCTCAGCGCGTTCAGGCACACTTGTTATTAATGATAAAATAGTTAAAACACCAGTCTTCATGCCTGTAGGTACTTATGGTGCGGTTAAAGGCTTGATGACGAGTGAAGTTAAAAATATGGGTTTTAATTTAATATTGGCAAATACATACCATATGTTTTTAAGACCTGGAATAGATGTGCTGAAAAAATCAAAAGGTCTTCACAAATTTATGAATTGGGATGGATTAATTCTCACTGATTCAGGTGGATTTCAGATATACAGTCTTAAGGGTTTAAGAAAAATAGAAAATGATGGTGCTAGTTTTCAATCTCACTTAAATGGTGATCAACATAAACTTACACCTGAAAATGTGATTGATATTCAAAGAATAATTGGTTCTGATATTATGATGATGCTTGATGTCTGTCCATCAGGAGCTGGTCAAATCAATGAATGGGATGACGCTGTCAATTTAACGTCAAAGTGGGCTAAGATTGCTCATGACTACTATAATTCTACTAACGGTTATTACAATAAAGAGCAACTACTTGTTCCTATTGTTCAGGGTGGAACTAATCTACAACTTAGAGAAAAATCTGCATTAGATTTATTAAAATTGGAGTCTTCAATTTATGCGATTGGTGGTTTAGCTGTAGGAGAACCAAAGGATAAAATGCATGAAACTGTTGAATTTATGGATTCAATGTTACCTCAAGATAAACCAAGGTATTTAATGGGAGTTGGAACACCTATAGATTTGATTGATAATGTAAGTTTAGGAGTTGATATGTTTGATTGTGTAATGCCAACCAGAAATGCTAGAAATGGACAATTATTTACAAAAGAAGGTCCAATAAATATTAAAAATAGTAAGTATTTTAATGATCAATCTCCTATTGATGTGAACTCTTCATCAAAGTTATCAACTTTATATACCAAATCCTACCTTCACCATTTATTCAAAACTAAAGAAATCCTTGGCCTTCGTATTGCAACTGAACATAATTTGTCTTTTTATTATGATTTAATGGAAATGATGAGAGAAAATATAAAAAAAGGTAATTTTATAAATTGGGTAAAAGATTTTAAAAATACATATAATGGAGATATAAATGAATAACGTAAAAGTAGGAGTTATAGATTGTCATGTTGTTTATTGGGAAGCTGAAATTCCACAATTTTTAACAATAAAAAGATCGCCTCAGGAAAGATATCCCTTAATTTGGCAATGTATTACTGGTGGGATCAAATCAAATGAACGAACCTATCAGGCTGCAATAAGAGAATTAAAAGAAGAAACTGGATTATACCCTGAAAAAATGTGGACTGTTGATTGTGTGAATAGTTATTATGATCCAAAATACGATTCTGTATTTCTAATACCAGTATTTGGAATTGAAGTAAAATCAAAAGATGTCAAACTATCCAGTGAACATGTTGATTTTTACTGGGGAAGCTTAGAAAATGTGAAGTCAAAATTATTATGGAATCAACAAAAACAGGGATTAGATAGTTTTAATCAAATGATAACAAAGCAAACTAAAAAGCTTGAACTTAGTGAAATTCATATTTAACATTATCTATGTCTAATAAAAAAACAGTATCGAATATAAATTTGAAAAAGTTTTATGGGGATGAAAACTCATCTCCAGGCAATTTCCCATATAAGTCTGGAATTTATCCTGATATGTATGGTAGACGACTATGGACAATGAGACAATACTCAGGCTTTGCTTCTACAGAAGAAAGTAATAAAAGATATATTGAGTTGTTAAAAAAAGGAGCAAAGGGATTATCAGTTGCTTTTGATTTACCAACTCAAACTGGATATGACTCTGATCATGAGCTTTCTGAAGGCGAAGTTGGTAAAGTTGGTGTACCAATTTCATCTCTTGAGGATATGAGATTATTATTAAATGATATCCCTATAGAAAAAATATCAATCTCGATGACAATAAATTCAACAGCTATAATATTGCTTAGCCTACTAATAGCAGTTGCAAAAGAAAGAAAAATTGATTTATCTAATTTAAGAGGCACAATTCAAAATGATATTTTAAAAGAATATATTGCTCGAGGAACATATATATTTCCTCCTAAGCACAGCATGAAGTTAATAACTGATATATTTGAATACTGTGGAACGAATTTACCTAAATGGAATACGATTTCTATTTCTGGATATCATATAAGAGAAGCAGGTGCAAATGCAGTTGAAGAGTTAGCTTTTACTTTTTCAAATGCAATTGAATATGTTCATCATGCAATTAATGCTGGCCTTAAACCAAACGAATTTGGTAGGCAACTAAGTTTCTTCTTTAATTGTCATAATAATTTCTTTGAAGAAATAGCTAAATTTAGAGCAGCAAGATGTATCTGGGCTAAAATAATGAAAGAACAATTTGAAGTTACTGATCCAAAAGCTATGATGTGTAGATTCCATACTCAAACAGCTGGATCAACATTAACAGCTCAAGATATTGATAATAATATAGTAAGAACGACACTACAAGCCACAGCAGCTGTTTTAGGTGGAACGCAATCTTTACATACAAACTCTAAAGATGAAGCATTATCATTGCCAACCCCAGAATCTGCAGAAACCGCACTAAGAACACAACAAATTATAGGATATGAATCCGGAATTCCAGATGTCGCAGATCCTTTAGCAGGATCATTTTATGTTGAATCTTTAACAAGCCAAATTATTGAAAATACATTGAGCTTAATGGGTGAGATAAAAAATATGGGTGGTGCAATCAAAGCAATCGAATCTGGTTTTCAACAAAATTTAATATCTAAAAGTGCATATGATTATCAAATGGAAATAGATACAAAAAATAGAATAGTCGTTGGTGTCAATAAATTTGAATCAAATTCATCAAGAGTTGAAAACTTACAAGAAATAAATAAAGAAGCTGTTGATAAGCAAATTGCGAGATTAAAAAAATTAAAAAAAGAACGTAACAAAGAAAAAGTAAAAATATGCCTTGATTCTCTAAACCAATCTATTAATAATAATAATAATCTAATACCTGCAATTATTGAATGTGTTGAATCTAATGTAACTCTAGGAGAGATTTCAGAGTTACTAAAAAATAGATTTGGAGAATTTCAAGAATAAGTATGCAGTTTGATACAGAAAGGTATCTAAACCTCCTAAAAACCAAAAATTTGGGTAGAAATATATTATATCTGAATGAAACATCATCTACCAATGATGAAGTTTGGGATCATATTAAGAAAAATGATCATATAGTCATAGTCGCTGAAAACCAAAAAAATGGAAGAGGACGAAGAAATACTAATTGGCTTAGCTTAAGTGAAAAATCATTAACATTTTCACTAGGTATCCAACTAGATAAATCAAATTCTAATTTAATGCCTCTTATTTCATCAATAGCAATCTATAATGCAATATATGAAATATGTAAAATAAATATTGGTATAAAATGGCCTAATGATATACTTTGCAATGAAAAAAAAATTGCTGGAATTCTTATTGAATCAAAATTAAAAGAAATGAAAATGACTTTTAATATTGGGATAGGAATTAATGTTAATTGGAATAAAAATGATATCGTATCGTCAAATATCCCAAATATTACTTCTATTTCATTAGAAGCTAATAAAAATATAATAAGAGAAATTATTTTATCTAACTTTATGCTTCAAATTGAAAATTTATTATTAATAAATAAAGACGAAATTATACAGCAATGGCTTGAAAGATGTATGCATATTAATAAAAAAGTTACATTTCATTACAATGATGAGATAATCCATGGTTTATTTAAGGGTATAGATACTAATGGGTTTGCAAAAATAGAAAATAAAAATAATAAACATATTTTTTCCAGTGGAGTGATTGAAGTATGAAATTACTATGTTTAGATATAGGAAATACTTCTATAACTATTTGTGATTATAAGAACGAAAAATTAGGTGAAATAACTAGAGTTGCAAGCGATGAAAATTTTATTAATCAGCTGACAAGGTATAATTTGGGAAGCTTTGATTTTATAATTTTATGTTCTGTAGTCCCAAACTTAACAAAACTTTTGATCAATTATTGTAAAAATCATTCAATAAATATTTATGAAATAAATTATAAAAACAGTCACCTCAATCTTCATGTAGATAACCCAAGTGAAGTAGGAAATGATAGAATATGTAATGCAATAGCAGCAAAAAAATTAAATTTTAATCCTTCTATAATTATTGATTTCGGAACAGCTACAACTTATGATGTAATTAATAATGATGGTGATTTTATTGGAGGAGCAATTGCACCCGGAATAGATGTCTCTGCAGACTATCTAATTAATAAAACAGCACTATTAAAAGATACAATTTATAAATTCCCCCCAAAAGTTATTGGTAAAAATACAATTTCAAATATTCAATCAGGTGTGATGTATGGTGGTTTAGCATCAGTAGAGGGTATGATCAAATTAATAGATGCTGAGATTGGTGATGAGAGTAATAATATTATAATTACTGGTGGCTTTGGAAAATTAATATCAGAAAAAATTAATATCAAACATACATATATTGAATCTCTTACTATTGAAGGGATGTTACAAGTTTTCTTTAAAAATCAAAAATATTAAAAACCACCAAATGGATTTTGTCCAGCATTAAGCATATCTTTTACATCAAAAGTAATTGATCCATTTGTCATTGGAATAGGAAACCCTGTTTGAGTTTGTATCATGGAAACTATTTTATTTACCTCTGGTGAGAGATTACTAATTGTTAAGCTACATGCTTGAAATTGTGTCTTTTCTGGATATATTTCATCAACAATAGCTGAAACAGTAATTTTTATATTTGCAAGACTCGTCATCCCATCAACATCAAATCGAAATAGTTTAGATGAATTATATGATGTGCTTATGGTTGCTCTATTTAATGCCAATTCATCAATAGTACCAATTTGCTCAAAGATTTGTTGTACATCTGGTGGAAATGATCTAATCTGAGATAAATCAAGTATTATATTACTTGCTGTAAGCTTCATATTAAATGCTAAATCTTCTAAATTAGGATTCTCTATATCATCAATATCAAAATTAAATTGATTAAGATCAAACCTAAAAGAACCTAAATCGAATTCTAGATTTTCTCGTGTGTTTTTATTAAATGCATCAATAAATACATTTTGAATTTGAACCTTTGAAGGGCCTATGGAAATATCGCCAGACCCATTATTGGAAAAACCAGCTGAAGTGTTTGAAGTAGACATAGAAAATTTACCAATTTTTATTGATACATCTGCTTCTCGTTCTGAAAATGAAAATTCTAAATTATTATAATCATATTTTATATTACCAATTTTAAACGAACCTTCTTGTGTAAAAGCTAGCGATAACAAACAGAAAATAATTGAAAAACACTTTAAGATAATATGAATTCTGTTCATCGTTACTCCTGATTTTGTGAATTTTTAAACTTAGTTCGTTGGCCCTTAAAATAGTCTGACTCTGGATTAATTTCAATAGCTATATTAATTGTACTAATCGCTTCATCATATCTATTTAATAGCCAAAGTATCTCTGCTTTTGTATCGAGTACATTTGCTTTTTGCTCTAAATCGTTAGAACTTAACTTTATAGCCATAATTGACTTATCTAATGCATCTTCTAAATTACTTTGAATTTCAGTCATTCTCCAGGCATATGCATTTAATATATTTATATCAGATAAAAATAAATCTGAATATTTTTTATATATGTCTGATTCTTTATCTGAATCTCCATTATTTTGATAATAGTTAATAAGCGTATTATATATTGTTTTTTGTTTATCAGGATCATTATAATTTTCTTTTAAGCTCATTAAATATGATGTATCTCCAGCATATTCTAATTGTCTTTTACCAAAAATTATTTCAGATTTAAATATAATCTCAGAGTTGAACTTTAATTTATTATTATAAATGTAAGAGTACACTTGATCGCAGAATTCTGACTCTTTATATGAGTCACATTTTTGAGCCAATAATGATAATACATTGATATTTCTAGAGCCTCCATTAAATTTATTTTTTAATGATAAAAATGTATTATTTCCACTTACTATATTTTTTATTCTTTTTAAATATTCATTAGGAGGGAGATAACCCAAAATACGATCTATTTCTTCTCCATTGTTATTTAAATACACTAAAAGTGGAAGACCTTTTCCTTTCATTGTATCAAAAAGTTCAGAATGCTTTCTATTAGACCAAGGCTTAAGTTTTAGGGATAAAAGATTATCTTTGGAAAATGAAATAACTTCATTATTGGATAAAGTTTCAGCATCCAGCCGAACACATGCTCCTCAATTATCAGAAAAAAAGTCTAAAAATAGAATTTTTCCTTGATCGTTAGATATCTCACTCAGAGCATCAGAAAAACTGCCATTATACCAAACATATGATTCTTGTGTACAAGATACTGTTAATACTAACAATGTTAGTACAAAACATTTATTTAGCATCTATTAGCTCAACTTCAAAAATTAGAGTTGCATTAGGTGGAATAACTCGTCCTGCTCCTCTTTCACCATATCCAAGCTCAGGAGGTATAATTAGAGTACGTTTACTGCCAACATTCATATCTAATATAGCCTCATCCCAGCCTTTAATCACTCTACCCTCTCCAACATTAAATCTAAAAGGTTGTCCTCTATCATGAGAACTATCAAATTTTGTACCATCTGGCAATAAGCCTGTATAATGAACAAAAACAGTTTGTCCTGAAGTAGGCTTATTACCTTCTCCTTTGATATGCTCAATCATTCTTAGTCCTGAATCAGTTAAAATTTCTTGTCCTGGAAGACTAAAATCAGTATCTACGAATTTCTTCTTAAATTCTAAAAGCTGAACATCAAAAACAAGTGTTGCTCCAGGCTTAATGATATTACCAGCACCTCTTTCACCATATGCCAAATCTGATGGAATTGTTAAAATTCGATTACCTCCAGGTTTCATTGTTATTACTCCCTCATCCCAACCTTTAATTACTTGACCAACTCCAATTGCAAATTCAAACGGCTGTCCTCTATCTCGGGAACTATCAAATTTCGTACCATCTTCCAATGTTCCTGTATAATGAACGACAACTCTATCTCCAACCTCAGGTGATTCTCCTTCACCAAGAACAATATCTTTATATTCCAAACCTGAATCAGTTTTTATGCTTTTTGAATCCATATTTTTCTTTATCTCCCTTAATTTTGCTTTTGTTTTTGGACCCAAATTCCCATACCCTGGATCTCCTAGTGTCATATTCATTGTAGCCCTCTGAAAATCCTCTACTAAATGTTTATCCGGGTTGGCTAAATCTATTGAATTAACTAACTCTTGAACAGTCATTCCACCATGTCCAAACAAAAAAATACTAGCTGAAAATATTAATAATATTGTATAAAAATTTTTAATCATTGCTTCTCCATTTTTTATTGTAAAATTGAATTAACTAATATCACGATATCTAGAATATCTAAATCTAAATCATAGTTCGCATCAGAAATAAGTACATCATTATAAACAAGGTCTGATTGACCAACAATATAACTAATGCTAACAATAAGATCTAATACATCTAAAGAGCTGTCGCCATTCATGTCACCAAGAATGGTACCCTCATCAATTAAAAAGATTCTTCCAACTAACGATGGGTCAATTACATAAGGATTGTTATTGCCTTGATATGATGCAATTGAATTTGATCTATTAATTTCATACTGATCGGGAAGATCATAAAAATGCCAATCAATCAATTGTTGTTCTTGAAGTTCCCAAAAGCCAGCTGTAGTCTGATTTTCATAAATGGTGTAAAAATAAAACATAGCTCTAGCAGTATCACCTTTTTGCTGTTCACGCGGTTCAAATCTTTCATCATCTTGATTGGGTGGATTCCATTTTTCTGCATACTCATCAATATCACTATTTGGAATAGTTTCTATGTAATAATCATCCCGATACCATTTATCTGTATTAATATCTGGAATGTCTGCAAAAGGATCATTGCCCCGAGAGGAATTTACATTTGATTTAGTAGGGAATAAATGGTGCATGTCACTTTTCATAGGTTCAGAACCTGCTCCTAAACTTTGTGGCCATGTATGTTCACAGTTTATACCTTGATCATAAGCATTTGTACTTGGGTCTTGCGATAAATCTAGTGTGATCGTATAACCCGAATATACACCCGTTAACTGATTTCCAGGCTTTAAATCAATTTCTGAGTACATTACATCTCTTGCATTATTATAACCCAAAGTAGATGATGCTTGATAATTATTTTGAATATAATTAAATAAATCCTCTCCAAAAAAACCTGGGTGAATTACATTTTGGGCGAAAAATAAATTAAATAAAAGACTTAAGCTGATTATATATTTCTTACTATATTGCAAAAGCTACACCCATTGATAATGATAAATAACCATCTTCTCCTGGAACCACATCTTTTATAATATGATATCTTGCATTTGCATTAATTGAAAAAGGTATAATAGGAGGTTTAAATCTCCCACCAAACTCAATATGTGCTCCAGTATTGGTAACTCCAAGTTTATCTTCAAGGTATTCAAGGTCATCTAATTTATCAGGATCAATTTCTCCATCAACTAAAGTTTCGTATGAAACTATTTTTGTATGTGTTGAGCCATTTATTCCTGCACCTGCATACATTCTAATGGTAGGAAATTTAAATACAGGTCTTTGAGCAGATAAATACCAGCCCAATTTAGCAATTCCCATAGATGGACTATCCTCACCATTAAATACGTAATTATATTCTGAACCTGTTAGACTAACACCAGCTTCAAAATCAAGAAATGGAATCACTGTCAAATAAACAAAAGCTCCTCCTCCAATTGGAGCATCGATAGCATCTCTAGTTATTGAA
Source organism: Fidelibacterota bacterium (assembly GCA_002731795.1). Taxonomy (GTDB): domain Bacteria; phylum Fidelibacterota; class Marinisomatia; order SCGC-AAA003-L08; family D37C17; genus TMED161. The sequence goes on along the minus strand of PCCQ01000082.1, from coordinate 8,946 downwards.
ATAGATTCATAGTTAAAAGATTCTTGATTTACAGTAAAGCCATCTTGCGCTACATGAAGTCCTACACCACCAAGAATAGCGTACAGTGAAGAAATATTAATAGCTAAAAATAAAAAAATACAGCGTTTAAACATTAGAGTACTCCTTAAAAATAAATTTTCATTGAATTCTTACCATAAATATAATCAATTGTAGTAATATTTAGTGATGATTTTAAAACGTAATGATATAATTAACAAATATCCATGGATTAATGATCAAAAACAGCAATTTATTACATCAGCTGATTATGATGGGATAATTTGCGCATCCCTACTAAAGCATTATAAAAATTGGGAATTAGTTGGATACTATGATTTAGAATCAATATGGATATGTGATGAGGCTAAGAAAAATAGAAATAATATTATATGGGTTGACCTAAACATCTTGCCACATCAAGGCAAGGCCATAGGTGGTCATATTGTATCTATAAAAGATGAATTACCCAGTGGATTCAATTCATCCTGCAATCCTAATATTTTAACTGAAGTAAATTCTTCAATGTTTAAAAATAAATTTCCTTTTTCAACATTATTTTTTCTTCTATGGTTATATAATATTCAAATCCCAAAGAATATATTTTCAAAAATGTTGGTTTTACACAGTGATTCAACATGGTTGAAATTCCAAAATTATAACGAAAATTCTACGAAATGGATTGAAATGCTATCTGATTATCATTGGAAGTGGTTTTTTAGGAATGTGGATTCAGAAACATTTGAAAAAAGAGTTGATGAAATTTTATATCCAGAACTAAAATCAATTTATGCTATATCTGGATATAGTAAATTAAAAAGCAAAAATCTAAAGCTTCAAAGTCGTGAACTAAAAATAAATCCAGATTGGGATGAAGATATAATTCATAATTTATTCAATTTAGTAGCAACACATCTTAAATGGACTCCTCCAATACTACCCCTTATAACAAAAAGAGTGGATGGCACTAAAAAGAAAATTGCTTTACGTGAAGTAAAAAATATGGGTCTATCCAAATTCTTAAAAAGAGAAAAAGTGTTTTCATATACAATCACTTCACCTCAAACGTTAATTTATACAACATTTGGCTCTAACCTCAGCTCTCCTATTGATAAATGATAAAATATTTAGAAAAATATGGAACTCCTGATGCTATATTTTTTTCTTATAAAAAAGATGAATTTTTTTCTATATGGGGATTTGATGATATCTATTCAGTATCTAAAAATCAATTAATAGAAAAAAATATAATGAATAATTTTCAAGATAAAATCACGGAATGGAAGAAAGAATCTGAAGAAATTGCAGCAGTAGGCTTCTTATCATATGATTCAAAAAATATTTTTTTCCCAAACGTAAATTTTAAAAATATTGACTCTGATGTACCTTTAATTTGGTTTGGAAAACCACGAGTGATAAAAAAAATCCATAAAAGTGATTTAATAAATCTTAAAACTAAAAAGTCAGTATTAAATAAAATTATAGATGTCCCAAATATTAAATATTATAATCAAATAATCGCTAAAATTAAAAATTATTTGAAATCGGGTGAAGTATATCAAATTAACTATACCCAACCAATCAGTTTAGAATTAATTGGAAAAGAATTTGATTTATATCTATCACTATTAAAAACTGCCAATCCATCATACAGTGCCTATTTGAATTTGAATTCTAAAACCTATTTGAGTATGTCCCCAGAAAATTTTTTTACAAAAATAAATAACAAAATATCATCATACCCTATTAAAGGAACTCGAATGAGATCCAATATTGATAGTGAAGACGTAGATTTGAAGATTGAACTTATGAACTCTGAAAAAGATAAAGCTGAGCATTTAATGATTGTTGATTTAATAAGAAATGATTTAGGAAAAATATGTCAATATGGTTCAATTAAAGTAAATGATTTATTTCATATAAAATCATTTAATACTGTTCACCATATGGTGTCAGATATTAATGGTACTTTGAAAGATAATATTAGTGAGACAAATATTTTTGAAGCACTATTTCCAGGAGGATCGATTACAGGTGCACCTAAGCAAAGAGCTATTGAAATTATTGATCAAATAGAAAATTATTCTCGTGGAATATATACAGGTGCAATGGGAATCATATCAAATAATGGAGATATGATTTTTAATATTGCTATTAGAACTCTTACTTTAGAAAATCAAAAAGCAGAATACCCTGTTGGAGGTGGTGTTGTTTGGGATTCAACAGCAAAAGGTGAACGCGAAGAAGCAATACAAAAAAGTAAAATTCTTGAAAAGTGAAAAAATGAAAACAAAATACTATTCAATCAACGGGGAAATTAAAAAATCTAATGAGGCCTTAATATCTGTTGATGATTATGGATTAAATAGAGGCTATGGTATTTTTGAAACTATTCGATTAAAAGATAATAAAATAATTCAAATTAATGATCATATTGATAGACTTTTCAGGGGACTATCAACAATTAAAATTGATTTTTCTGCAATAAATAGAATGAATCTTATAAATGATGTCAAAAAAATAGCTAAGATAAATAATATCACTGATGGTTTAATAAAAATTATTATCACCAAGGGTACACCTATTGATAATAATAAAATATTACCAAATATTTATGTGACCATAAAAGAGATGTATGATATTCCTAAGAGTCCTGTTAAAGTTATTTTTCTCAATGAATCAAATTATCCACTTGTACGGTTTAACCCGTCATTTAAAGGGATTAATTATATTGGAAATATGATGGCATTAGAAGACGCTAAGGCAGATAATGCTTTTGAATGTATATTTTTAAATGATGAGCAAAATATAACAGAATGTTCAATGAGAAATATTTTCTTTATTAAGGATGAAGAATTAATAACCCCTAGTCTAAGTCTTGGAATTCTATCAGGTACTACCAGAAGTAAAATTGAAACTATTGCCAAGCAAAATAATATTAATTGCATCAATAAAATAATAAATAAAAGTGAAGTTAATAAAATGGATGAGGCTTTTATTTGTTCAAGTGCAATTGGAATACTACCTTGCTATTGGGATGAATGGAAATCTGAATATACAATAACAAAGAAGCTTCAATTTTTATTAGAAGAATCACTGCAAAAATAGGTAATTTGCATTTATGGAATCAAAAAGAATTTTTAAAGGAAAACACGATGAGCTTCAATCTCGCCTTGTATCTGATTTTATTGGAAATACTCCCTTTGTTAGGTTGTCAGATAAAATTTATGCAAAGCTAGAATCTGTCAATCCAGGGGGTTCAATTAAAGATCGTCCTGTTAAATGGATTTTAGATGATGCTGAAGATAATAAATTGATTAAGCCTGGGGATACAATTATTGAAGCAACTAGTGGTAATACAGGTATTGCTTTAGCAATGATTGCTGCAGAAAGGGGTTATAATGTAAAAATTGTAATGCCCTGTGATATGTCAGAGGAAAGAAAAGTTTTATTAAGAATGTATGGAGCAGAGCTCATTGAAGTAGCTGAAGGTGACTTTGATGCTGCCATTCTTCTTAAAGATCAAATGGTTGAAAGTGAAGGCTACTTTACACTTAATCAATTTACGAATCCATTAAATATTGAATGTCATAGTAAAACAACATTTAAAGAATTATTAAGTCATTCCATTACAATTGGAAAATATATTTCTGCATTTATTGCAGGTACTGGTACCGGTGGCACCATTATGGGTGTGCAAAAAGGTTTTGAAGAATTTGATTCTAGAGTAAAAATGATTGCCGTAGAACCAGCAGAGTCAGCAGTAATGAGTGGTGGAGAGAAAGGTCCTCATGGTATACAAGGTATTGGCGATGGATCTAAGTTTTTAGTTGATTTAAATAAGATTGATGAAATAATTCCAATATCAACAGAAGATGCAAAAAATAGATGCAAAAAACTTGCTCTGGAAAATGGATTATTAGTTGGAATTTCTGCAGGTGCTAATATTTTAGCATCAGAAAGATGGGTTGAAAAAAATAATCCTGAAGGAATAGTTTTTACTATACTCTGTGATAGAGGTGAGAGATATACAAGCATTCTAGATTAATTTTCTATGGATGCAAAAGAAAAAATACTATCGCTTATTAAAGAAATAAATCAGCATAATATAAATTATTATGTTGATGATAATCCTACAATTTCAGATTCTAATTATGATATCCTAATTAGAGAATTAGAAAATTTAGAAAAACAAAATCCACACTTAATTCAAGATTTTTCTCCAACAAAACGAGTTGGGGCATCACCTGCATCGAAATTTGATTCTTTAAAACATAGTATTCCTATGTTGTCTCTAGCCAATGCAATGAATCATGAAGAACTTCATGAATTTGATCTTAGGGTAAAAAAAATACTTAATGTTAATCATGATATAGAATATGTCATGGAACCAAAATTAGATGGATTAGCAGTAGAAGTTGTATATGAAAATGGAAAATTTAAACATGGTTCAACAAGAGGTGATGGGTTAATAGGTGAAAACGTAAGTGCGAATCTAAAAACAATTAAAGCAATCCCATTAAGACTCGAAGAATCACAATTTGATGTTTCTGGTATTTTAGAATTTAGAGGAGAGGTGTTTATTAATCATGCAGATTTTAAGACACTTAATGAACAACGTATTAAAAACGAGTATTCTCCTTTTGCCAATCCTAGAAATTGCGCAGCAGGGAGTCTGCGACAGTTAAATCCCCAAATTACTTCAGAAAGACCACTTAGAATTAATTTTTATTCACATGGATTAATAAGTAATCTAAACGTAGATAACCAAATCGATTTAATGAATTGTCTTCCAAAGCTTGGTCTTCCAGTTAATAAGAATGTAAAGTTGGGAAGGGGAATAAAAGAGGTCATTAATTACTATAACTATATTGAGTCAATTAGGAATAAGCTTGATTATGATATTGATGGAGTGGTAATTAAGGTTAATTCATTTTCTGATCAACGCATGATTGGGGAGCGAAGTAGATCTCCTCGATGGGCAATAGCAGGTAAATTAAAATCACAACAAGAAATTACTACCATCATCAACATTATAGCTAGCGTTGGAAGAACAGGAGCCATTACTCCAGTTGCAAAACTTAATCCAGTTAATGTTGGGGGTGTTATGGTTTCCAATGCAACTCTTCATAATCAAGATGAAATAGATAGAAAAGATATTAGAATTGGAGACTCTGTTATTATCCATCGTGCTGGAGATGTTATTCCTGAAGTAATTAAAGTAATTAAAGAGAAAAGATCTGTCAATAGTAAAAAATATCTACTACCTGATTTTTGCCCTTCATGCAATAGTCAAACCATAAGAGAATCTGGAGATGCAGTGTTGCGATGTACTAATATTGAAAATTGTCCAGATCAAATTAAAGGTCAAATTAAACATTTTGTATCAAAAAATAGTTTAGATATTGATGGAGTCGGAGATAAACTTATTGACTCATTGGTTGATCAAAAAATTATTAATACATATAGTAATCTTTTTAAACTTACCTATTCTGATCTTGAAAAGATAGATCGAATGGCTGAAAAATCTATTAATAATATTCTAAATGCAATTGCCTCTGCCAAAAAAACTGATTTATCAAGGTTTTTGCATGGACTAGGAATTAGAAATATTGGAATTCATGCGTGTAAACTTCTCGATAAAAAGTATAATTCAAATATTTACCAACTCATTAATGCATCTCAAGATGATTTAAATCAAATACATGAGATTGGAGAAGTTATGGCTGAATCCATTGTTAAATATTTTAGTATTGAAAAAAATCTTGATAATATAAATGAGTGTATTGAGTCTGGCCTTACATTTAACCAAACTATTGTTTCAAATCAACTTGAAGGATATCTATTTGTAATTACAGGCTCATTTGATGATTTCAATAGAACAGAGATAAAAAATAAAATAGAATCATTGGGAGGTAGAATAACAAGCTCCATAAGTAAAAAAACTTCTTTTTTAATATTAGGTGAAAATCCAGGTTCAAAACTTAATAAAGCAAAAAAATTAAATACTCCTATTATTAATCAACAAGATTTGACTTCCTTACTTGAAGGAAATATCCCAGGAATAAATGCTCCTAGGTGAAATTCTCTCATTGGGTAGTGCTATTACATGGGGCATATCGGTTTCTTTGTTTAAAATTATCGGTAATTCAGTTTCACCCTATATTTTAAATCCACTAAAAAATACTATAGGTACCATACTATTTGTTTTAACTACTTTATTAATATCTGATATATCAGCAGTTAATGCTCTGAGTACTAATGAGGCTTTGATACTTGCATTAAGTGGTATTATTGGAATAACTATTGCTGATGTCTTATTTCTAATTTCTTTGAATATTCTGGGTACTTCTAGAAGTGCAATAATTAATACTATTTATAGTCCAATGGTTATTATGCTTGCATACTTTATTTTAGATGAAAGTCTTACATTCGCAGATATAGTAGGAGGTTTAATGATTTTATTATCAATACTATATCTTTCATTTAATCAGGAAAAATCCAATATAAGTAATTTAAATAAAGGACTAATTATTGGAATCCTTGCATACTCGCTCATGGCATTAGGAATCATTATGGTCAAACCTATACTTAATCGATTTTCCAATTCTATTGAAATGCAGCTATGGATTATTGTTTTCAGATTAATACCCGGAACTTTATTATCATATATAACAATGAACTTCATGATGAAGAAAAAGGAAATTATTTTACAATTATCTAATAAAAAAATATGGCCCATTATCTTACTAGGATCATTTTTGGGAACTTATGTTGGATTTGCAATGTGGGTAATCGGGATGGCTAAAACATCAGCATCAATAGCAAGTATATTAAATCAAACCTCTACAATATTTATCGCATTCTTTGGGTGGTTGATACTCAAGGAAACATTTTCACAAAAAATGATGATATGTTTTTTTATATCTATAATTGGGGCATTTATAATTATCATTGCACCGAGTTAAAAAATTTAATTTTAGTTACAAAAGATAAAATAACTGCCATAATTACATCGTATATAGGTTTAGCATTAGGAAAACAAAAATTCCACAAGCACACAAGAAAAAACCACAATGAAAATAAGACTATTTTCTTATCCATTTGGTAAACTGCAAATCACCACTATCACAATCTTCAATACATTTAAAATCATTCTTAATTTGCATTAAATCGATTGGAAAAAAAGTATCTGTATCATCAAAACTTTTATCTATGAATGTTATGTAGAGTGTATCTGCATAATCATAAAAATGCTTATAAATAGACATGCCTCCAATAACAAAAATATTCTGTAATGATTGATTCTTTTGAAGATATTCCATACAAGTATCAATAGAGTTATAGCTATCTACGCCAGTTTGTTCGGTACTACTAATTACAATGTTTTTTCTGTTTGGTAATGGTTTTATTGGAAGACTATCCCAAGTTTTACGTCCCATTATAATAGTATGTCCAGTAGTAAGCTTTTTAAAGTTTTTTAAATCTTCTGAATAATGCCAAGGCAAAGTTCCATCTTTACCAATTGCGGCATTGGTATCCTGTGCCCAAATAAGCTGTATATTCATCGTTAGACTGCTACTTCGAATTTAATGGCGGGGTGATGATTATAATTTTCTAATTTGAAATCATCAAATTCTAAATCCCAAAATGGTTTTTTTGCTATGGTAAGATTGGGTAAATCCATGGGTTCACGCTCTAGTTGCTCTTTTAAGCCATCAATATGATTCACATATATATGCGCATCATTAATATAATGAGAAAATTCACCAAGATCTAAGTCCACCTCCTGTGCAATCATTTGAGTAAGCGCAGCATAGCATGCTAAATTAAATGGTATCCCAAGTCCAATATCACCACTTCTTTGAGTTAAATGACAGTTCAATTTTCCATTGATTACATTAAAAATAAAAAATGCATGGCAACTAGGAAGCGCAATTTCATCTAACACTGATGGGTTCCATGCTGTAACTACTATTCTTCTTGAGTCTGGAGAATTTTTAAGTAAATCAATTGCTTCTTTAATTTGATTAATATAACTTTTTTCGTACAATCCAGGAGTATCTGTCTCAGTGAATTTCTCCCAATGAGTCCACTGATATCCATACATTTTTCCTATTTCCCAATTCTTTTCTTCCGAGGTCCATGCGTCCCAAATTTTAGTATGTTCTCTTAAGTTTCGAATGTGGGTTTCACCAGATAGATACCAAAGTAACTCCCTAATAACAGAACTAAAGTATATTTTTTTTGTGGTAAGAAGAGGGAATCCTTCTGATAGATCAACTTTATAATGATATCCAAAATAACATAATGTGTCAACCCCAGTTCTATTTTGCTTGAGCGTACCATTATCTATAACATTTCTAACTAGATCTTGATACTGCTTCACTACAAACTCCTTTTAGTATTTCCGGTAAATATTTGTCGCGGTCTATTGATTCGCTGTCCATCTAGTACCATTTCTCTCCAATGTGCAAGCCAGCCTGGCAGTCTTCCTAAGGCAAACATTACCGTAAACATATTGGTTGGTATTCCCATAGCACGATAAATAATTCCTGAATAAAAATCAACATTCGGATATAGTTTTCGAGATACAAAGTATTCATCCTTTAGGGCAATTTCTTCTAAATTGCGCGCGATATCAAGAAGTGGATCATCGATTTTTAGACTATCTAATACTTGCTTAGCTTTATCCTTTATCACTGCTGCTCTTGGGTCGTAATTTTTATAAACACGGTGACCAAAGCCCATTAATCTAAACTCAGATTGCTTATCTTTAGCTAAATCAATATACTTTTTATAGTCCCCGCCATCTTTATATATACCTTCAAGCATTTCTATGACAGCCTGATTCGCTCCACCATGTTTAGGTCCCCACAGCGCTGCAATACCAGCTGAAATTGTTGCAAATAAATTAGCATGACTACT
>PCCQ01000081.1 GCA_002731795.1 Fidelibacterota bacterium | reverse complement strand
TTAGATGCAACTTCTTTAACCATTTGTGCACCCATATTTTCAACTTTGTCTTCTACTTCTACTTCTTTTGCAACAGTTACTCCATCTTTTGTAATAGTTGGAGCTCCAAAAGATTTATCAATTACTACATTTCTTCCTTTTGGACCTAAAGTAACTTTTACTGCATTGGCAAGAGTGTCAACACCTTTTTTAAGGGCTGCTCTCGCTTCTGTATCATAATGTATTTGTTTTGCCATTTTTATTTAACTCCTTATAATCTTTTTATAGCGTTGCTAAAATATCACTTTCTCTCATAATTAAAACATCATCACCGTCCACAGTGATTTCAGTACCCGAATATTTTCCATACAATACTTTATCACCATTCTTAAGTGTCATTTTAACTAAATCTCCTGAATCACTAACTTTTCCAGGACCTGTAGCTAATACAGTACCCATTTGTGGCTTCTCTTGCGCTGTATCTGGAAGAATAATACCTGAAGCTGTTTTCTCTTCTGCTGGCTCAGGTTTTACAACAATTCTATCTGATAGTGGTTTTACATTCATTTACTTATTCTCCTATAAAATTAAATTAAATTCATTTAATAAGTGTCTTTCAAAATCTATACCACAAGTACAAAGATTAAACAATAATGACAAATAGTCAGTCATTATGACATACTTTACTTTCCTGTACTTCCGAATCCACCCTCACCACGTGATGTGTCTGATAATTTTTCAGTAAGCTCATAAGAGACTTTTGAAGAATCTGCAGCAACCAACTGAAAAAGTCTTTGACCTTTTTCAACTGTGTACTCATAATCTTTAATGTTATCACAACAAGCCATTATTTCGCCACGATAACCCCCATCTATAAGGCCAATAGAATTAGCCAACCTTAAAGGTGTTTTGGAAATGCTTGATCTTGGCATTAAATAGTATGCTTTTCCGCCTTCAGGCTCGCAAGAAACACCCAACTTAATAAGCTTTGTTTCGCCAGGATTAAATGTTTGATTTTCTATGATATACAAATCTAGTCCTGCATCACCATCGTGAAAATGTCCATGATTTTGATAAAAACTTTTAGCGACCTTATTTAATGGTTTTATTTTTAACTTCATCTAAACTCCTTTAGGGGTCAACCCAATCCCCATTTTCTTTAATTAAATCTATTAATGCTTGATCTGCAATATCCATCGGGACATCTTTTCTAATTATATCATGTTTCTTATATAAAGATATTTTACCAATTCCTGTACCTACATAACCATAATCAGCATCTGCCATCTCGCCCGGACCATTTACTATGCAGCCCATTATTCCTATCTTAAGTCCTTTTAAATGTTGAGTTTTAGATCTAATCAAGGCTGTGGTCTCTTGGAGATCAAATAAAGTCCTTCCACATGATGGACATGATATATATTCAGTTTTTGAAATTCTAGTTCTGGATGCCTGTAAAATACCAAATGATATTTTATTTCTTTGCTCCAAAGAACTAGAACCTTTATTTGAAAGATAAATACCATCACCAAGTCCATCTATAAACAGACCCCCTATGTCTGTCGCAGAATAAAGCTGAAGTTTTTCACTATTAATATTTTCATATTTTCGACGAATAATTACAGGTGTTTTACAATTGAATTCTAACAGTTCAATAAATAACCTTCTTTGCTCAGACATACCATGAGCATTATCCGTATCAATCAATAAAACAATATTTGAGTCTTTCTTTAGTTTTTCAATAACCTCTTTATTTATTTTGGACATTGTCATATGCAATATGTTTAATTGAGGATGAAGTTTTACACCCTCCAAGTATTGCTCTACATTTATTTCTGGATAATGTCTTTGTTTTTCTTTCTTTATCCAAGTAGGGTAATTTTGAACAACTCCAAGGGTACCAGGTATCTCAAAATTAATATTTTTATCACCAATAAATATGAAGTCACAAGCAAAATCACTAATTCCCCATTTATCATCATCTTTAAAATATGTATATCCAATCTGACTGAGAGTATGTATAGTTATATTATCTACATTTAATAAGTCAGCGGCAACTCTAGGGACATTCTCACCTCCAACATTTAAAACAGTATCTGATTGTCTCGGTATATACTCAAATGGATTAATAGTAAATCCATTAGTATCCAAGATATTATCATGTTTATTTCTTTCAGCATATCTATTAACTAAAAATTTTGCAATAGGTATCTCGCATTCGGGCTCCTCAGTTAAAGAAACACGTATTGTATCTCCAATTCCATCTTCTAATAAAGTGCCAATCCCTAGAGATGATTTAATTCTACCATCTACACCTTCACCTGCTTCAGTAACACCTAGATGTAATGGATAATTCATTCCCTCAGTTTCCATACGATTAATAAGAAGTCTGTAGGCCTGAACCATCACAATGGGATTACTTGATTTCATTGATAATACAATTTGATTATAATTTTCATCTTTACAAATTCTAAGAAACTCTAATGCAGATTCAACCATTCCATATGGAGTATCTCCATAGCGGCTGAGAATACGATCTGAAAGTGAGCCATGGTTAGTACCAATTCTCATGGCTGTGCCATATTCTTTGCATACTTTTATTAATGGTAAAAATCTTTTTCTTATTCTTGAAATTTCAGCATTGTACTGTTCATCAGTATATTGAATGTAATTAAATTTTTTTCTATCAGCAAAGTTTCCTGGATTAATACTAACCTTTTCAACTATTCTAGCTGCAATTTCAGCAGCATTCGGCGTAAAATGAATATCTGCAATGAGAGGAGTATTATAACCTCTTTTAAGCAATTCATTTTTGATGTTTTGTAAATTCTCTGCTTGTTTTTTACTTGGAGCAGTAATGCGGACATATTCACACCCAGCTTCAATCATTCTTATTGATTGATCAACTGTGCCTTTGGTGTCCATAGTATCTGTTGTTGTCATAGATTGAACTCTGATTGGGTTATCGCCTCCTAAAGCTACATCTCCAATCTTAACTTCTCTTGACTTCCATCTTTTATAAGAAGTTAATGAATTACAATATTTATATTTTAATGACACAATATCATAATTTAACAAATAAGTAAAGTTTTAACACTTGAAAATTATATTTTGGTATGTAACTTTAAGTATTATGAGTAATTACCTGACAGCACCAAGAGCTTCTAAATCAATGCCAAAAGGCATACCATATATTATCGGCAATGAACTTGCAGAACGATTTAGTTTTTATGGAATGAAATGCATCTTGATGGTATTTATGACAAAACACCTAATGGATAGCAATGGACAAGCAAATCCAATGAGTGATAATGAGGCGACTTACTGGTATCATATGTTTACATCTGCTGTATACTATACTCCTATTTTGGGAGCCATCTTATCAGATGCTTTTTTTGGGAAATATCGAACAATTCTTGCGTTGTCAATTATCTATTGCCTTGGTCACTTTGCTTTAGCTCTAGATGAAACTCGCTTAGGGTTAATGATTGGTTTAACTTTAATTTCTATTGGAGCCGGAGGCATCAAACCATGTGTGTCTGCTCACGTTGGTGATCAGTTTGGAAAAACAAACTCATATCTTTTAGAAAAGGTGTTTAGCTGGTTTTATTTATCAATAAACTTAGGTGCTTTTATTTCAACTATGCTTACTCCAATCCTATTAATAAAATTTGGTTCTCAAGTTGCATTTGGTGTTCCAGGGATTCTTATGTTGTTAGCAACAATAGTTTTTTGGATGGGGAGAAAAGTTTTCATCCATGTTCCTCCTGGTGGTTTAAAGTTCTTAAAAGAAACATTTAGCAAAGAAGGCTTAACTGCAATTTCAAAACTACTTCCAATTTATATCTTTATTGCTATATTTTGGTCTTTATTTGATCAAACAGGATCAACATGGGTAGTTCAAGCAGAGCACTTAAATAGAAATTGGCTAGGCATTGAATGGCTTCCTTCTCAGATTCAGGCAATAAATCCAATAATGATTTTAATTTTTGCTCCTAGTTTTGCTTATTTTCTTTATCCAAAATTAAACTCATTATTTGAGCTAACTGCTATAAAAAAAATAAGTATTGGTTTATTTGTAGCGGTACCATCATTTATAATTATTGGAAACTTACAATCTCAAATTGACGCAGGCTTCACACCTTCTATTGCGTGGCAAGTCCTAGCATATGCTATTCTAACTGCATCTGAAGTTTTTATTTCAATTACATGCCTTGAATTTTCATATACACAAGCCCCTAAAACCATGAAATCTTTTATAATGGGACTATTTCTTATGTCTGTGGCTCTTGGAAATACTTTTACTGCCGCTGTAAGTGCATTTATAGAAAATGATGATGGAACATTAATATTGAGTGGTGCTGAATATTTCTATTTTTATGCAAAACTAATGTTTGCAACAGCTATTTTATTTTTATTCATTGTAAAATACTATAAGCCAAAGACTTATTTGCATGATGAAGTATAGTTATCTAGATTTCTTTCATATAATCTAAGCTAAATGGAACAGCCTCAAATCCAAGAGAAAGATTAATTTTATACATTGGATTATTTTCCTCATTGTCAGTTCTGATTTCAGTGATACCTTTTTCAATTAGCTTCTCAATAGCTTTTATTTTAAGCGCCGTCGCAATTCCTTTTCTCCTGTAATCTTTTAAAACTCCAAGACCATTTGTCCATGCTTTATGTGGTTCAGACTTATAGTAAACTTCTAAATCAGTTGACCCAATATATTTACCATCTTTAACCGCAACAATCTCAGTACCATAATAATTTTTCTCAAAGTCTTTCTGTATTTTTATTGCCTGCTGAAAAGGAGTCCTTGTATGCTTAACTCCATTTGGGATAGGGAAATCTTGATGATATGTCCAAGTCAATTCTTCTAATTTTTTATAATGATTTGGCCAATCTTGCATTTCTTCTTTTGAATCATAAAAATCTACTCCAAACAATTTTAACTTTTTTATTAATGGTTGATATTTTTTTAAATCGATATTTTTTATTTTACATGAATACTCCCTATTTGTTTGAACATGTTTAAACCCTTTTGAAATTAAAAAATTTCTTACTAAATCATAATTTGAATGTTCATAAACACTAGTATAAATTTTATTGCAATGAAACTTATCTACTTCTCTTTTCATTGCATTATAAAGAAGTAATCTTGATTCTTCTAAATTAAACTTAGGATCAATATTCATTGTAAAAAATGTTGTTCTACAATTTTCTTTGCGGCCTTGATTATAATAAATTGCGCCCACTATGGATTCATTATCATATAGTAGGAATCTATCTCTAACAAGATTTTTGTCCCTTAAATACCAGTCTCTTTTATCATCATCTGGATGGTCAATTGAATCATGATTAACTAGATTATCAATTCTAGCTAATTCACTAAACTCTAAATCAGTTTCTTTGAACTTTCTTATTTTGAGCACTATTCTTCTCTAATTATAGCAATCTTACCTATACCATTTTTATTTTCAAAATGAGATGATATAACTATGTATATTCCAGAGCTAAGGTAATTTCCATTAAAATCTTTACCATCCCATAAATACTCTGAAAAACTATTATTTTTGTATTCATAGACAAGTCTACCACTTAAATCCATTACTTTTACAGTACTGCCAATTGGAAAATTACTAATGGCAACTTGTTCATTTTTTGGAACTAAAAATGGATTGTGACTAAAACTTAAATCATATTTGCCTCTATCTGGTTCATGGAATTGAGTAAAGGGAGTTTTTAAAACTGAAATTCCTAAATCAGTACTGATGTATGCTTCACCAGTATTTGCATTAAAGTCAATATCATAAACAACATCGGATAATAAACCACTATTTGATTGCCTAAAACCAATATAAGATGGCCAGTATTCAGTATAACTTGTTTCAGATAATATCACCCTTATACCACTATGTCGAGTTGTTACCCATACATTTGAGTTTTCATCACATTTAACACGATCTCCTTTAGAAAATTGAGACTCTATAAAATAATCTAAATTTGATACTGCTGATAATTGATTATTCGAAATAGTATATCCTTGAAGACCAGATCCAGTTAAAACCCATAAGATATCTAGATTATCGTAGTTACATATATCTAAAGATAGAACATCAACATTTGAACCACCCACAAGTTCATTGCTATTACCAGGCTCTACTAATTGATTATTATTATTTAAATATCTAACACCTCCACTTGAATACAATTCATCTCCAGCTAAATTATTTTCTCTGTCAAATCCAATCCAGATTTGTCCATTTTTATCGAATGTTATCTCTTGGGGCAAGTAATATGATTGTTCATCTATATTTAGACCACCCCATAGTTGTGAGTTGGGATTATAGTAAGTGATGATTTTACCATATAACTCATTGTATGGATTTACTATATATAGTATACCATTATTTTCTATAATTTGATTAATCACCATATAGTTTGAGTTCCAGGAAGGATTGTATATTCCATTCAATCCACCTAAAACACCAGTATTTTCACTATTAAAAATATTAACTATTTGTTGATTGTCGAGATCAATTTCAACTACTCCACCACTTCTATCGCTATTGGGGTAAAGCCCACTGTTGGAAAATATAATATTTGAATTTTCCATTTCTATTATACTTGAAGGAGAAAAATTACCAACTACGTAATCAATAGATATTGCATTAAAAGAGTCATTTGTATTATAACTATTTATATTATTTTCTGGTATGTAATTAAAATAGTTGCCATCCTTATAATGTAATATTGATGAATAGCTATTATCTTGCTCAGAAATCATGCCTGCGGCAACAAATCCATTATCTTCAAGGATTTTGATACTCGTATAATTATCAATGGAAGGAGTATCCAATACAACATTCACAGCTTCACCTATCATTGGGATAATTTTCAAGCCTTGGTTTAAAATAGAACAAAAAATATAATTATTAAAAAAAATTCCTTTAACATATTGACTAGAATCTAAAGGAAAAGTTTTTGTAACATTAAATTGATTAATTGTAACATCATATTCCAATATAACAATTTCATCATTGAGAATTAGTCCTAATGAACTAGCATCTATATTAAATAATTTGACAAACTTACTATTACTATATGGAAGATTCTGAATTATTGAATCATTTAAATTCATAATATCAATTGTATTGTCTTGTGCATTAGTAAAAACAAAAAAATCAGATAAAAAAATTGAAGATAAGCAGTTCACGTGAGAATCTTTCAACTCCCAAGATGAGGGTAGCTTTAAATTAGAATCTAAATCAGCAAAATTTACTTCATTAATTGTTGTCAAAAATATTTTATCTTCTGATACATCTAAATCAATAAAAATATCATCTGATGCAATACCCTGCTTTACTACATAATAATCTAAATATGTAGGTCGTCCTTTAAAATCATATATAAAGTCAAGTACTCCAAGGCTTCCTTGACTTAAATAAGAGCATAAATAATGGTCAGAGTTATTAATACTAACACTTTCACAACTATTTAATTTATCTATATCTAAATAGGTAAAATCACTAATAAATTGATATTCCTTATCTAATACAATTATTGAATTATCATTATCAAATATCCAAATATTCTCATTTTTATCAATTTCAAAACTTTTAACTTGATTAAGATTGTGCATACTTTTTAAGTCATAACGATTAACTTCATTACCATTGAAATCATATTCAACAATCAGACTATTATGAAGAATTAAAATACGATTATCTATTCTAGCTAAATCATTGGGGTTTAATTCTGATCTTATATATGACCAATCATACTGACTGGCATTCAATGGAAATATTGATAAGAGTAAAATAAAAGTGACTAAATGACAAAACTTGTTTAGATAGAATGAAATTATTTTATATCCTCAAATATAGATATCATTTTAAATGCTGACACCATAACTTCATGGCCTTTATCTTTCTTGCCTGATCGTTCGAGGGCTTGATCAACATTATCTGTAGTTAATATTCCAAAAATTATTGGCATCTCAAACTCTAAAGTAAGATTCTGTATTGCTCTAGTACATTCTTCAGATATAAAATCAAAATGCTTAGTTTCGCCTTTAATCACTGCTCCTAAAGTTACAATAGCATCTGGGCTCATTTTTTCTGCAACTTTCTTTACTGTGGAAGGAATTTCAAAGGCCCCAGGCACAGTAATAATTGATAAATTACCATTACTGTTTTCACTAAATGCACGCTTGGCACCATCAGTTAATTGATCTGTTACTATTTTATTAAATTCGCTAACTACAATTACAATATTATAATTATTTTTCATCTGTATCCGTTGATAGAAAGTGACCCAATTTTTCTCTTTTAGTTCTTAAATAAGAATCATTAACGCAGTTTGATTCAATTTCAATTGGTTCTCTTTTTGTTATTTTTAAACCATAACCTTCTTCAAGGCCAATAATTTTTCGAGGATTATTTGTTAATAATCGCATTTTCCTAATATTGCACTCCCTCAAAATTTGAGCTCTAATACCATATTCTCTAAGATCAGCTTTAAAACCAAGTTTTTCATTAGCCTCTACAGTATCAAGCCCTTTATCCTGTAATTTGTATGCAAGAAGTTTATTTTTTAATCCAATACCTCTTCCTTCTTGTCGTAAATATATTAGCGCTCCTTTTCCAAAAGACTCAATCGCTTTCATAGCCTCTTCTAACTGAGAACCACAATCACATCTTAGAGACCCGAAAATATCACCAGTAAGACATTGTGAATGGACCCTAACTAGCACTTCATCATCTTCTTCAATATCGCCCTTAACTATAGCTACATGATGATCACCATGAATGGTATCTTCAAATAATTTTAACTTAAAATCACCGTATTCATTTGGAAATGGAATTTCTAGAAGCTCTTCAACTAACTTATCTTTCTTGCGTCTATATTCTATTAACTCGGCAATTGAAATTAATTTTAAATCATGTTCCTTTGAAATTTCTTTTAGTCTATCTAGTCTTGCCATAGATCCATCTTCATCAACTATTTCAACTAATAATGCACATGGGCTACACCCTGCTAATTTTGCGATATCGATACTTGCTTCAGTATGACCTGCACGCTGTAATACACCACCTGTTTTTGCAATTAAAGGAAACATATGACCTGGTCTTGCAAGATCAGAAGGAACAGATTTTTGATTATTTATAACCTGAATTGTTTCCCACCTATCTCTAGCTGAAATACCAGTTGAAGTGTTAGCTCTTGCATCAACACTTACTGTAAAATTAGTGCCTTGAGACTCAGTATTTGATGCAACCATCGGACCTAACTTTAATTCTTTACTTCGTTCTTCGGTTATTGCTACACAAATCAAACCTCGAGCATGTTTCATCATAAAATTAATATCTTCAGGACTAACTTTATCTGCAGGAATAATTAAATCACCCTCATTTTCACGATCTTCATCATCAACTACAATCACCATCTTTCCATTTCTAATATCCTGAAGAGCTAAATCAATATTTTTAAATTTGTCTAATGTATTCATCAATTAATAATCCCTGAAAAATTTTCAATAAATTTACCTACCATATCTGTTTCAATATTAACCTTTTGTTTTAATTGATAACCTGACAAAATTGTATTTGATAGCGTATGAGGAATAAGAGCTACCTTAATACCAAGATCACTTATCGATGCAATCGTTAACGAAACCCCGTCAATAGCTATAGATCCCTTTTCAATACAATATTTTTTAAATTTTGGCTCAATTAAAAAATCAATCTCTGTCCATTCATCTGTTCTATTAATATTTATAACTTCAGCTTGCGTATCTACATGCCCTTGAACTAAATGTCCACTAACTCTTTGGTTATACACCATTGCCCTTTCAAGGTTAACATTAGATTGGTAATCTAAATTTCCTAAATTAGAACGATTTAGAGTTTCTTGAATTATATCAACATAAAATAAATTATTTTCAATATTGGTGACCGTTAAGCATACACCATTAACTGAAATACTATCACCTATCAAAACATCAGATAAAACTTTTTTACAAGATATTGCGAACTTTTTGCTTTGAGCAAGGGTTTCAATTTTTTCTACACATCCAATTTCTTCAATTATTCCACTAAACATTCAATTTCTTTCTTTTGATATATTACTAATTTATCATCACCAAGCATTTCTTGATTTATACAATTCCAAGAATTATCTAGAATAATAGGATTTTTCATATCATTACCATCTAGAATTCCTGGGGCAGTATATTCATATAGCTCATCAATCAACCCTTCATTAAAAAATGATTGAAGAATACATGGACCTCCTTCAACAAGGACTGAAGTAACTCCATAGTTTGCAAGCTTCTTTAAAATATCTTTAGGAGATAGCATATTATCTTTTTCTTCAACTGCAATAAATTTACAATGAGAAGTTTGATTATCAGAGAATTGTTTTGCAGAACACAATATAATAGATTCTGACTCTCTATCATTAAAAATTTTTAAATTCTGAGGTAATGTTCTATTTGTATCTGTAATTACTCGAATTGGATTTTTACCACTTGCCAAACGAACTGTTAAACTAGGATTATCAACAAAAGCTGTATTCCTACCAATTAATATAGCATCAACTCTTGCCCGCAATTCATGAGTATGCTTTTTGGATATATCATTAGTTATCCAAATACTACTTTTATTATCAATTCCCATAAGTCTATTTTCTGATTGAGCTACTTTGCAAATTACCCATGGCAGTCCAGTTTTTACCCATTTATAAAAACCTTTATTTAAATCCATTGCTTCTTTTTCAAGAACACCTAAATGAGTTTTTATATTCATTCGATTTAATTCTTCAATTCCCTTGCCAGATATATCAGGATTTGGATCAATATTTGCAATATAGACTTCTGAAGCTCCATTATCTTTTAAAAATTTTGTACATGGAGGAGTTTTTGAATCTATATTACATGGCTCAAGATTTACATATACTGTACAATCTAATGGATCTTTAATGGCATTTCTAAAAGCCATAACCTCAGCATGAGCTTCTCCAAATTTTTGATGATAGCCTTCACCAATAATTTCACCATCTTTTACAAGAACGCAACCAACCATTGGGTTTGGAGATACAGAGCCCCTACCTTGCTCGGCAAGTTCAATTGCTCTTGCCATATAACTTTCATGAGTTAACATTTTATCTTTTATTCTCTATATTAAATTGTCTAGAAAATTCGTATCCAACAATTCCAGTAGCTACAGACACATTCAAGCTTTGCTTTACTCCTCGCATAGGAAGTTCTATGTGCGTATCAGCTAAACGAGCTAATTCTTCAGAAACTCCACTAACTTCATTGCCAACAATAAAGCATAAAGGAAAATTATAATCTGATGTGTAAATATTACTAGAACTATGTGTTTGCTCAATAAGAACTAAATTTTGACCAGATGACTTGATTCGTTTTGCTATTTTTATAGTATCTTCATGATATTCCCATGGAACTGACTCTTCTGCGCCAAGAGCAGTTTTATGTAAATCATCTCTGGGAGGATATGCTGTATATCCTGTTAAATAAATTTTGGATGCCCCAAATCCATCTGCTGATCTAAAAATAGAACCTACATTATGTACCGAGCGAACATTCTCAACTAAAATTGATATTGGAAGGCGCGAAATAAATGATACTTCTTCTAATGTAGGGCGATCAGCTTTGAGCTCGTCGTTAGTTCTTTTAATCCTCATTTTTTTAAAGGGATATTAAATAAATTAACATCCTCATGAGTCTTTTGCTTGAAGTCAGTTACAAAAATTTCAACAACAGAATTTTTTTTCTTATTCTTGATTATCTCTTGAGTGTAAAACTTTATGTCACCCGAATCTGACAACTCGCTATATAAAACTTCTTTTTGCAACTTATTTTCCTTATCAAAAAATTGTTTCTTATGAACTATGAAGTCAATTGGGTCGATCCAAAAGAGGATATATCCGCTTTTATTTTTTACCTTAACTATCTTGCATGATACTCCATTTACAACATCATCTTCTAAAAAACTTAAATCTTTTTTTAATAAAGAAAGCGGCATTGTTATAGAAGATAAATCTACTTTTTGCGAAGATTTTTTACCGGTTAAATCTTTTATCTTACCTGACCTAGGCATTCTTATCCATTTTTTTTCTTTCCCATCTTTGTAGGTATGTACCCATAGCTGCCTACTTTTTTTCTTTCCTTTAGGCTTTTCCTTTATGTAAATAAGTTTATATTTATCTTGATCGAGTTGCCATAGAACGGATATTTGAAGATTGGTCTTTTCTAATTTATTATTCTTATCTTTGGATTTAATCTGAATTTGCATTTCGTGGTCAATCCCATCTATACGTTTAATAGCTTTCTCCAAAATTTCACTAGGAGATAAGTTATTAGCGCATATAGCAGATTGCATTATTAAAAAAATTGATATAGATTGTATATATTTTAGCATACTTAAATTTAAACTTTAATTTATAATGATAACAATCGATTCTTTGTTCCATAAAATATGAAAAACAAAAGAAATATTATTATTTTTGCAAATGGTGAATTGCCCACATCAAATAAAGCCAATAAAGAGTTATTATCTAATAAATTCATTCTATGTTGTGATGGGGCAGTTTTTAAAGCTGAAAGTTTATCGATTGAACCAGATTTAATCATTGGAGATTTAGACTCAATCAATAATAATATCAAAAAAAAATACAAAGATAAAATTATTAAAATAGAAGATCAAGATTCAAATGATTTATATAAAGCATTGATCTGGGCAGAAAAAAATAATGTAGAATCCGTATCTATAATAGGAGCTGATGGAGGAAGTGATGATCATTACTTAGGAAATTTATTTATAATACTTGAGAATGATTTTAATTTTAAAATTAAATTAATAACGAATAATGGTCAATTCAATCTTACTAACAGTGAAGAATTTTCATCAGTCGAAAATCAAAGAGTATCTTTATTCTGTTTAGATAAAGAAGCTAAAATAACAAGCTATGGATTAAAATATAAACTTAAAAATTATCAATTTAATAATTTATATGGTGCAACATTAAATATTGCAAAAACAAAAAAATTTAAAATTGAATGTGATTCTCCAAAAACAAAAATATTAGTGTATAGGTCGAATGAAAAAACTAGATAAAAATAATTTTAATAGTTGGAAGGAATATTACTTCGAATATCAAAGATCTCTTTGTGAGTATTACTATATTCCATTTTTTCAAAAAAACAATATAGAGATAAAAAATAAGCACATTCTTGAGATTGGATGTGGGAATGGCGGTTTCATAAGTGCCTTTGGAAAGTTTTCTGATAATTGCGTAGGTTTTGACCTCAAAGACTTAAAATGGGAAAAGACCAATGTTAAATATCATCAACTTGACGTATTTGATGATGAATTAATAAATAAATTTGATTCAAAATTTGATATCATCATTCTTAGAGATGTAATAGAACATCTAGATAATTCTCAAACTAATAAACTATTTGGTCAAATTCAAAAATTATCAAATTTAAATACTGTTGTATTAATCACATTCCCCCCATTTTATTCGCCATTTGGACTGCATCAACAAGTCCTCTTAAAATCTATACTTAGATATATTCCATATCTTAGTGTGATACCTAAAAGTCTTATTAAACTGCTTATCAAAGATGATAAAAATAAACAGGGAACAGATGAACTTTTATCTCTTTATGATTCAAAAAAAACAATTAGTATGTTTTATAGATTAATGAGTCAGAATTTTTATAATATTATTGATGAGGAGTTTTTTTATGTTAGACCATCTCATGAAATTAGATATGGTATTAAAACAATTAAATCAAGAGTATTGCAACATATTCCTTTGCTAAGGGAAGTTTTCATTACTGGCACAATTTTTCTAATTAAAAAATACTAAGAATTAGTCATTTTAAGATACCAAACTCATATAGCTGTTTAGCGGTATCAATTATTGCTTGATTAACTTTTTTAGGCTTCCACTTTAATATTTTTTTTGCATTATTTGAATTTAGTTTATTCTTAAAACCCAAGTAGAATAAAACTATTTTTAATTCTTTATCAAATATCGCCAAAATTTTTACGAGAAGATTAGGAGCAGTAAACTTTGGAGCTTTATCGAAATTATATGATCTCAAAATATTAGATATATCTTTAAACCATAAACTTTCTGAAGACAGTAAAAATCTTTTTCCAGCCGCTTTGGGATTTATCATAGCCTCTATATGCATATCAGCAACATCTTTAACATCAACTAAATGTACCCCAAATCTAGGAACCATTGGTGTTGACCCGTCTAGTAATTTTTTTACAACTGTATTGGATACTCCAACATCTTTAGATAAAGATGGTCCAACAACTATAACAGGATTGACACTACATACCTCTATATTTTTAGATTTATCTAATTTACTTACATATTCCCACAAAAACTTCTCTGCCATAGTTTTACTAATATCATAAGGACTAATATTCAGATTATTTAAATCAGTCCAATTTGTATCATCTAACTCTTCTTCTTTTGAACCTGCTCCAATAGCAGAAAACGAAGATGTCATTACAAATCTTTTTACATTATTTTTAACAGCTGAATTAAGGCACCTTTCAAGACCATTAACAGCTGGTTTAATTAAATCTTCTGGATTATTTGAAAGTAATAGAGATACAGGTGATGCTGTATGTAAAACATATTTACAGCCGTTTAATGCGTCATCCCAACCATCATCTTTCAATAAATCTAATTGACAGAATTCAAGTTTTTCCTTACAGTCAACAACTTTTGAAATACTATCAATAATTTCCTGCTTACGATCTATTGACCTTATAGATGTTTTAACGACATAGCCTTTTTTAATTAGTTTAGCTATACAATGAAGAGCTATATATCCAGATCCACCACTAACAAATACTTTATCCATTTAAATATTGCTTTAGAAAACCACTTTTTTACAAAATCTTTCAAATACATC
>PCCQ01000080.1 GCA_002731795.1 Fidelibacterota bacterium | reverse complement strand
TAGCAACAAATACTCCATCAATTTCTATTCGAATATTGCTTTGCCTAATTACAATTTCAGGCCTTTGAATTACAACTGTTAGATCAATTTCTTGACGTGCATTAGGGTCATCTTCTTCATTTCTTACTGAAATTTTAACCGTTTCATTTCCAACTTCAGATTCATCGTTAACTGAAATAAATACCCAAAGGTCATCAAGCTCGCCTTCTTGTATTGTAACTCCAGCATTTGGCCAGCTCTGTGTTTTAGAACTATCTTGGTAGAAACTAACTTCCCAACCATCTTCAAGCGTTGATTCAACTTCAGGAATGAAAATATCATCATTAGAACCTGTGTTATCCAATTTCACCTTAAATTTTACACTGTTCTGTGTAGTAGAGCCTTCATATTCGGGGTATATCTCCTTCACACTATCAATTGCTGTTGCAGATAATTCTCTTCTCGGAGAAGCAACTTCAAGATTTACTGAGACTTGAACAGCAGGGTCAATACCATTATTTGGTGAAAACTCGGTTAGAACACTGTAATTTCCAATGTCTGAATCTTGATCAGGTTCTACACACAAGTAAAGGTACTTGGATTGACCGGCACCTATGGAACCAGAGAAAGAACTTGTACAGGAAGAACTTTGGAATATTTCAACACTCCATTCATCTGGATATGTTGTTGCAATTGTTTCAACATTAACTGAATCTTGTCCATTTCCTGTATTTGTAAGCTTAAAGGTGAATTTCTCAGTTCGTTCAGATGCTTGGGTTTCAGTTGAAGGATACGAAGTTATAGTAGTTGCACCTACAATCTCTACACTAGCACCATAAATCTGACCTATATCAACTTGTAGTGATGCAGTATCACTAACTGATAAATCGCCACCAGACTTAACTTTCACTGTTATAGAATAACTGTTAGCTTGTAATGCTGTTCGCTCTTGATTGGATAGACTGTCTAAAACATACTCAGGTAGAGTTACATTTACAGTAACTGAACCAGTTTGATCTTTGTCTAGAGTGAGTGATGTGGTGTTAGATGAAGCCCATCCCAAATCATCGTCTAAAATGGAGACTATCAGATTATCTGCTCCATCTCCAGTATTTTTAACGTCAATCGTAAAGGTTGCGGTAGAACCTGGCAACTTCTCAATTTGTGTAACATCTGTACTAACTTGAACGCCTCTACTCAGATCAACCTTAACTGTTAAAGTAATAGAATCGGTTGATTTGGTTCCATTTTCACAACCGTCACAATCTGAAACTCCTTTGACGATTAGCTCATAATCTCCCTTCGAAGTACTTTCTGGGACTGTAATTGTCAAAGTTACTTCTTCTTGACCATTTTCTGCTACGTTAATGAAAGGATTACTGAAATCAACACCTGTCCAGCCCTCTGGAGGCGTATTAGTCATTGCAATAATATCGTCGCCAGTTCCTAGGTTATCCACATCTATCTTTACAGATACCGGAACTCCTACTGTAGCTTCAACTGTTCGATCTGCATCAGCAACTGACAAATCAATCCAATACTCTTGGTTGACAATTGTGATTATACTGACCGTTTTATTGGCATACTTCGGAGGATTTTCTTTCTGTGCTTCGTCCGATGATGCAGTCAAATTAATCGTAAATGCCTTATTATCTTCACCTGACCTAATTGAAACGTTTAATGATACTAATTTTTCGCCGCCAGCTTCAACATCCTCAACCTGGAAAGATACAGGGTCAACAGACCAACCTGTCGGATAATCATCTATGTTAACTGTGAATGTATCAACACCAGTACCTTCGTTCTGGATTCTAACGTCGTACTGAACTGTTGAACCGGGATCACCACTCTTAGATGAAACGACTACATCAACCTTAAATTGTTTGTTAACAGAAACTTTCACAGTTCCTGTGTCGTATGCTAAGGGATTGTCTTCCGAGGTACCATTTACTATAATATCGTTATCGCCTACGGTAGCGTCATCATCAATATTTACAGTCAAATTGACCGTTTTTGTTTCACCACTAGTTAATTCAACTTCATCGATAATTGAAGCCCATGATGCCTTTTCGCCCTCTAATGATAGTGAAACTGTGTCTTCTCCATTGCCTTTATTCTTAATAGTCATTTCGAAGATTAATTCATCCCCTGGATCACCTTTCTTAGAACTGTCGCCGGACACTTGAACTGAAACTTCGTAAATTTGAAGCACATTAACAAAAATGTTTCTGGTAGTTATCGTGGAATCGTCTTCGGATGTTGCCCTAATAACTAGGTTATAACCGTTCTTTGCTTCGGTATCTTTAGGCGGTGTTACCCTCAAAGTAGTAGTATCATTTGCTCCTGCAGCTAGTGTAAAAGCAGAATCTCCCAACTGACCCCAACTAGCATTGCCTCCGATCAGTGATAGAGAAATATCGTCTTCACCGTTACCATCATTTGTGATTTTAATTGTAAAATTCACTTGCTCTTCTGGTTTTGCTGATTGTGTGTCTTCACCCTGTATTGCTAATTTTGGCTCATAATTTTGAAGAACTGTAGTTCTTGAAGTGTAAGTAGAGTTAATTGATGCATTATAATCTGAAGATATGGTGACTATTATTTGTGTTTCAACATCAGCAGCAGCATCTTCTGGTGCTTTAACAACTAAAACATCGGTCAAAGTAATATTATCATCAACCCCGAGGTTGCTTATCTTGTCTTGATCTAGTGATGCGTCCCAACCAGAAGGTAAACTAGAAGTGTCAACTGCCAAATTAAATGTATCTACTGCGTTACCTTTGTTTGTAACTTCGAAGGAATAGTAAACACGCTTACCTGCTTCTACATCTTTAGAACTGGAACCAACTTTGTCCACTTGAAGTGCAGGAAGTTGATTTACCTTAACTGTGACAGAAGTTGAAGAGACCGTCTGGCCATCTTCAGAAGTTGAAACAATCGAAATACTTTTCAATCCAGCTATAGCCTCAATATCTGGAGTTACTGAAAGATTGAAGAAACCAACTTCATTAATATCAAGTGTCAAAGTTGAAGGTTGAGGTGTTATATCCCATGAATCTACGCCATTTGCAGTAAAGGAAATCGTAACACTATCCTCTGTATTACCTCCTGAATTTTTAACACTAACCATGAACTTAACATTTTCATTTGGATCTACAGTCTTTTCACCCTCTGATGGAGTTAAAGTTGTTCCGTATACGTTATTGACTGTCAACGAGGCTGTTTGAGTTTTAGTCTTACCACCGCTGTCACTATTTTGTGACTTAGATTTGAAACTAACTTGAGCTGTATCTCCACCCTCTGCTGTATTTGTTGTTCTGTTAGCTATCTTAATGAAGAGCGTAGCGGTACCGGATTCATCCTCTTCTACAGACAATGTAGATGGAAGAATAAATGCCGTGTAACCTGTTGGTATGGTTGAATTTGTTACACTCATATCATAAGTATCATCATTATCTCCTGTATTTTCAATTGTTATTGTATATTGTAATTGCTCTTCTGGGTCGCCAGTTTGGGAGCTAGGACTTACAGTCATTTTGTGATCGTAAGCATCAGCTGAAGCGACTCCTGTAATCAAGAGCAATCCAAAGCACATTAGCGCAAGCGCTAGCGTATTAGCAAACCAATTTTTTAGGTTGAGGCTCATAACGTATCAATATTTTCACCAGAAAGTAGCATATAAAGCTTAGTGAATAATTATTAATAATAGTTGATAATAGTTATTACATGAGCAACTCATACTCACTACCTCCGATATTAGTCATGCAGATAGAGGCTCTCGTCGATTCTGGTCACTTCAGTAGCAGATCTGATGTAGTAAAAGAATCACTCAGATTCATGATAGAAAAGAAGAATCATCTAAGATATGCATCTGCAGTTGAAATATATAAGAAAGGAAAGGCAACTTTGACCAAAGGAGCTGAAATAGCCGGGGTTTCACCTGATAACTTTAGAGGTATTTTAAACGATCAAGGTATAGTAACTCCAGACACCGTTGAATGGGAATCTATTGAGTAATGCCAAACATTAATCTATACAAAAAATCGCTAAAGTGGCTTGAGGATTTAAATCAAAACAAAATTGTACCTGGCTTAGAGCGCATCCAAAAGATTATGAAGCTACTAGGAAATCCCCAAGATAAGCTAAGAGTCATATCAATTGGTGGAACAAACGCTAAGGGAAGTACTAGTCACAATCTTAGTATGACTTTAATGCAAACTGGAAAAAAAATTGGATGTTTTACTTCCCCGCACTTACATAGTGTTAGAGAGAGAATCAAAATAAATAATGAAAATATAAATGAAGAAGAATTTGCACAAAATTTATTTGATTTAAGAGATTTAGCTAAAAAAAATAACCTTGAAATGACTTATTTTGAGATATTAACTGCGCTAGCCTATAAATATTTTCTAAATAAAAGAGTAGATTTTGCAATTATGGAAATAGGATTAGGTGGTGAATGGGACGCCGTCAATGTAGCTGACGCAGAAATTGCAATATTAACTACTCTAGGACTAGACCATACTGAATATTTAGGAAATAGTTTAGATGAAATTGCAAAAACCAAAGCCAAAATTGTTAGGAAAGAGACAATTGTCATAACTGGTTGGGAAAAAAATTACCACAAGTACATCCCAAGATGCAAAAATATATTTCATGCTGAAGCTATTGGAGACTGGATTAAAATCTGTGTAAAATGCTTAGATTTATCAATCATGCCAATTATCGATACGATTCCTGGAAGACAGGAAACTTATTTGAATTTTACACTTGATACAGCTCATAATCAGCAAGCCATAAACTTTCTTTTGAGTAATAATAGAAAATATCAGATAGTCATCCTTGGAATGCTTAATGACAAGGACATTGAAAAATTTATTTGTGAATTGCCAAATGACTGTGTAGTTTTGGCTTGTAATTTGGACAGTGAAAGAAGTGCCACGTCTAGAGAAATAGCAAATATTTGTAAAAAGAAAAACATTATGTGCAAGCAATATGAAAGCGTAAGAAAGGCAATTGAGTCTGTAAATAGAGAGAAGACATTAATTACTGGATCATTTTATACCGTTTCCGAAGCAAGAGAATATTTTAAGCTTGATGGTTATAGTGAATTATAATTATGAGTCTTGCTATGAAGCATACAGTGAAACAACCATTATCTGTAATTACAATTTTAATTATGGTCAGTACAATAAGTGCCGGATGCTTAGATAATGGGCTCTTTGGGAATGATAAAGAGAACTTATCTTTAGAGTCTCCAGATTGGGAAAAAGGTGATTTTTGGGAATACTCAATCACTGTAGACGATAAACCATTTTCAACTACTATGGTTGTCTCTGTAGATGATGATGATTCAGACTATTATATTGGTGCTGGAAACCTTGACGATGCTAAGAGACATGCTGTCTTAAACTATAATCCTGCACTTGGTAGAGTCCAGATGTCAGATTATGCAATCTATGAGAACAACATTCCACAGAAGATAGCTGATTTCCCTTTAAAACAAGATAATAGTTGGGAATTTTCTCTCTATGGTGAAAATTTCAAAGCAAGTGTTATTGACATTACAGAGACTGTTGCTGAAGTAAGTGCGAATTCAAACAGTGGAGCATTCATCAAATATACTTTTGATAATAATGCTAGATGGTTGAGTAATTTTGAATATACTAATTCAAACGGTGAGATCGAATTAATTATGAATTTAGCAAATTACGGTAGCGGATACACTGGAAATTCTTACTTTTGTAGAGGCGGAGATCTCTTCGACGAAGAATTTATCGGACCTGACTTTGGAGTTTACGACACTGTGTTTGCAAATGAGGGACACGAAAGATATGGTCCTTGGAACTACATAGTCTATTACTTAGAAGCTGACATCGGAAGCTCAGGCAGTGGAGAACTAGTCTTACGTGATCATGAAGGAACTGAAGTCTTGCTTGAAACATTTAGTCCAGGAACTAATCAACATATTATGGGCACCGTGGCTGGTAGCAGTGGAAACTGGACACTAGAAATTTCACTTTCAGGTAATGCCGACGTAAGAGCTAGAATTGCTGGAGCAATTCAGTATACATATTCAGTATAATTATTTGACAAATAATCTGTATTTCTGATCTGTCTCTCGAATTTCATTCTCTATTCTTTGAGATAAATATTTTTCAGGGTTTCGAAAACTAGAAATTTTCTCTTCCATTTCCTTGAAAGTTTTGTAAGGCCTGTTTCTAACAATAAGATTCATAGTTTTTTTACCCAATCCAGGAATTAATTCTAGAGAGTGATATCTACGTGAAATTGGACCTGCATGATTGTAAAATTGAATAAACTTTTCCTCGTTATCCTTTACAATTTCATCCAAAACAAAGCTCAGTTCGCTCTGAGCTGTATGAGTTAAATCAGAATAATTAACTCGTGCTCTGACGTGATCTATCTGCGTTCGTTCTTCAGTCTCTTTCCCAATGTAACACTTATCACCAATATTTATGGCTGCACCAGCTACTGGCTGCATGTCAAAAATCTTGAATTCCTCGATTCCCAATCCGTAAACTAAAGGCTCTCTTCTAAATCGTCTTTTACTATCGGGTCTTCCCTCTGGCAATACATCAAGAACGTAGGCGTAATCTTCCATAAATCATACCCCCATTGTCTCCTTGACGGTAGAAATAATGGTATCAATTTCATCATGACCAAGAGAGAAACGCTCTCTAGCGAAGATGGAGCGAACGTCATCTGCGTGCATAGGTAAAACATCAACTATTTTAGCTGCATAGTAATCATTAACATGTTCTAGTTCAATTACTTTTTCCATAATCTGATTTCCCTGTTCTGGGGTTGCCTGTGTAATTAGACGGACATGGTCTAAAGCCAATTTATGCTCATATTGTATTTGTTCAATTAAAATTAATCTTTGTGAATCACATTTTTCACATGTTGGGCCTGAATATTCTTCAGACTCTTCTTCTTCAGATTTTTCAGCTTCGGGCTCTACTTCAGGAACTGCCTGAAAATGACCACAATCTACACATCT
>PCCQ01000079.1 GCA_002731795.1 Fidelibacterota bacterium | reverse complement strand
GGAAGAATATTATTTACTGTAATTCCAAATTCTCCCAATTCAAATGAAAGAGTTTTGGCCCAGTTTGCAACTGCTCCCCTTATTGTATTTGAAATACCCAAACCTTTAATAGGCTGCTTAACTGAAGTTGATGTGATATTTATAATTCTTCCAAATCTAGCTTCTTTCATTTTTGGGACTACAGCTTGCACTAAAATATGATTACATATAAGGTGCCTATTAAATGCTGAAATAAAGTCTTCTACATTTGCATCAACAATTGGTCCAGGTTTTGGTCCACCTGAGTTATTGATTAAGATATGAATTGTAGGGTTATTTGCAATATGTTGATCAATTGTATCTTTAAGTTTAAAAGGATCATCAAAATCTGCAATTATAAAATTATGATTTTGCTTTTTTGATGTATCTAAAGAATCTAAAACATTGGCTAGAGAATCTTTATCTCTTGCCAAAAGAGTAATAGTTGCACCTAATTTTGATAGTTCTATAGCAGTTGAAGCACCTATCCCTTTTGAGCTTCCACATACTAATGCATGTTTATTATTCATTTATAAAGTAGTATCCTAATTTTTCTTTTAGAGTTTCAGGTAGCACTGGTAATGCTGACTTTGGAATAAGATATGTAGAAAGGTTTACATAATCATCAAAAATACTATGTTTTTCTAATGTCCGCTTTAAATACTTTGATCCTGATGATCCCCCAGATCCAATTTTTGTTCCAATCATTCTTTGAGCAAGTAGCGCATGTCCATATCTCCAGGCATTTAGTGATTGATCAATATCAATTAGCTTTGTTAATAACTTAAATGGAGCCTGAAGAATTGGTTCATCCCTGTAAAGCATTATAAATAAAGCTGCTAGAGATGCCTTTTGTGATAATCTCTTAGCACCGCTTTTGAGAAGTTTTTCATACTGACTATTTTCAAATAGAGAATCATAATTTTGATAAATATTCTTATAATTTTCAATTTGTTCAGCTTTTGCTGTATCATCAAGATTTGAATTTTTATTTATGATTTCAATATCACTATCTAACATATTTTTTATAGATTGTTTATATGATTGCCAAAAGTTGAATTCTTCAGATTCTATAAAGGGGGTTCGCTCTAACCATGATTCTACCAAATCAAAGATACTTTTACTATCTTCATACTTCTCAGCTAATAGAGCTTCAGATTCAGATAGATAAGCTGTATATTTTTGTTTACTAAATTTAATTCTGTCATCATTTTTGAGACCTAGAGCATTTTCTATAACTCTAAATTGCATACTTTGAAACCCCGAAGCTGGATTAAGTAAGTCTCTAAACTCAAGAAAATCCATTGGAGTCATAGACTTCAATATATCTATTTGAGAAATTGCAATTTTTTGAATGTCATGAATTCGATTTAGTCGATTCACAACAGTATTAATATTAGTTTCATCTATTTTAGGATTATTAAAATAAAATATAATAGAATCTATCTCGTGGATTATCTGTTTAAACCAAAGCTCGTATATTTGATGAATTACAATGAACAGCATTTCATCATGTATAGGCTTATCTAATATCTCAGAACTACGTTTTTGTGCATCCAATATTTTTTCTAATTGCAGATAGTTGCTATACGTAGGTTTTTTTGTACTCATAGTTATCTTACCATCATTTGTGCATCTAATACAGAATCAATTTTATTTATCATTAATCTTAGATGGGCTGATGTTGTTTCATCTTCAAATACGTAATAAGGCAATGCTTCTGAAATATTAGATCTTATTTTCTTAAGCATAGAGAATGAAATTGACTTAGTATCTTTCGGAAATAAATTATTTTCATCAAAATAAATATTTGATAGTAAATCAATATAAAAGCTTTGTGTTTCTCTTCTAAAACTATTTATTTCATCAATTTTATTTAATTCTGACCACAATTCATCTGATATTGTGTTAAACATTTCAAATAATGTAAACTTCCCTTTTTTCTTGCTTACTTTTAAAACATTATCATGGACTCGATGAATGATTTTTGGGTCATGAATTCTAATTAGAGTTGACCTTTGAAGGTTTCTTATAATGTTATGTATAGGAAAATCTAGCCTTTGCATTCTCCATAGTTGATCGGTAAAGTCATCATATCTTTCAGGTGCTAACTTATTTAAAAATGAGGGTGAGAAATAAAATGCATCACTATCCAATATATTATCTATTAAAAAATTTAATGCCCTTCTTTGATCATCTGCATCAACAACTGTAAGTGGAAGTGTATTATTGTTTTGACCAATATGGTGCCTACTATGGTAAACTCCGCCGATAAATTTAGTTAGATTTCTTGATGCCCCATAATATTCATATAATGCTTGATAAAAAACAGACCTCATTTTTGGGTATCGTTCGCCCTCTTTTTCAAAATTTTTGGACATATTAGACCAATACTGTTTTGCAAGATTTAATTGATAATCATAAAATCTTATTGGATCTGAGGCCATATCTCTTCTATTGGTTAGTGGATCTATGCTAGTAGAATATGTATCTTCATCAGTCGAATATGCTAACCACGGCTCAGTAGATCTAGATGCTATTGATTCAAGCCAATCATTATTTGTTTTGTTCGATCCTTGTGGTTGCTCGGCATACCCATATTCAATAGCCCAGTAATCGTAAGGGCCTGGTTTAGTTTGGAAATAATTATTTCCACCATCAAGTAAATTAGTTGCATTATAATCCATAACAGAGCCTGTAACTCCATAAATATCTGTAAAGGTTGGATTACTTAGCTCCTCAATTGTAAATACTGAACTTGCCTTAAAATTATGACGCAACCCTAATGTATGGCCCACTTCATGAAGAAGAAGATCAACAATACCATCCTCTATAAATTTCATCATTTCTTCGTTAGAATCATCAATTAAATTATTTGTAACCAAATAATTCCATGTAAAAGACATTTTATGTTTTAGGTATTCACCATAGTTGCATGTAGAAGAATCATGATCATGATCATGATCATGAATATGATCCTTTTCCATCCATATTTCTTCTGGCGTTTTATTAATTAGTAGAGGATCAATAAAATTTTTATAATCATCAAAATAAAATCGAACATAATCGTTACTAATCCTAATGTCTGCATCATATAATTCACCAGTGTAAGGGTTTGCTCTTGAAGGTCCAACCGCATATGCTGATTCAGGTTGAACGATCCATCTTATTGTATTGTATCTCACATCGGCAGGATCCCAAGTAGCATCATCTGGCATTTGTCTTACTTCTATAGCATCAATGAAGCCAATTTTTTCAAAAGCTTTATTCCAACCCAATATTCCTCTTTTCACTGCATCTCTAAATTCTATAGGAATTGTATTCTCCAGCCAAAAAACAATAGGTTTAACAGGTTTTGAAAGCTTTTCATTGGGGTTTTGTTTTCTTAAATCCCATCTATTTATATATCTAACATATGGATCTTCCTTTAATGTTTTAGAATAATCTTGGTACATTGTTGTAAAGTACCCAACCCTATCATCTTCAGGTCTTGAAGAAAAATCTGAGGATCTTAAAGCTGATATACTAATATGATATCGATGCATCATACTTTTGCTAGAAGCTAGTGTAAACCTTCTATCTGGATTTTTACTTTTGTAATGAAGATATACATCTATTTCAGAGTTGAATGGAAAAGATTTTATATAATTATAATAACTATTTTCTTTATCAAAACTGTATTTATTATTTGTTCTTCGCGATACATTTCCGAAGTCATACATAAATAATTTATTAGCATCAATTAATATAGCTTGAGTTTCCTCATTTGGCTTACATAGAATTTTAGAGGATGCAATAATAGAATTAGGAATGTGATTTTCTACAGATTTATAAATGGCGCGAGATTCATCTGCTCGAAACTTTGTATTTTTTTCAACTAATTGAATTATGTCTCCAATTTTATTAAAAAAGTAGACACCTTCACCCATCATTGAGCCACCATCAAATTGATATCCATCACCAGCTTGACGAGTGTAGCCCATTAAAAATTCTTTATTTAATTGCTCTGGTTTGATTGATATATATACTTTCTTATTATCCATATAAAAATCAAAAAAACCTTTTACAGACTCCATATCTACGATTAGATCATTATATTTTTTTTGATTATTTTTTTTGGATTTTGGCTTTGAAGGCTTTTTATTTTCCTTCTTATTTTTTGTTTTATCTAAAAAATCTAGAGGAAGTGGTTTGTATGGATCTGCATTAAGAGTATTAAAAGAAAAACATACTAATAAAAATAGAACTAATTGCTTCATAGAGAACTCCAACATTTTAAAAAATTAATTTAGTTATCCTAAAATTAAAAATCACTTAATTTATTATCTAATTATCATATCATTTCGCTTAGGACCAGTAGAAATGTGTTTAATTGGTATTGATAAGATCTGTTCAATATACTGAATGTATTCTTGTGCTTTTTTAGGAAGATTATTAAATGAATCAGTCCCTACAGTTGAACATTTCCATCCTGGTACTTTTGTATAAATTGGCTTAATATCTTCAAACTGATTTATAAATGTTGATAAGTTTTTTGATCTTTTACCATTACATTCATATTCTGTACATACCTTTATTTCATCAAATTCGTCTAAAATATCAAGCTTAGTCATTGTGATTTCATTAAATCCATTTATCATAATGCTATAGTTTGCTAAAGGAGCATCAAACCAACCACATCTCCTTGGACGTCCAGTAGTTGCACCAAATTCTTTCCCAATATTTTGTAGTTTTTCACCATCTTGATCAAATAGTTCAGTTGGAAATGGTCCATTCCCAACTCTAGTTGTATAAGCTTTAAAAATTCCGATTAATCGATCTATTTTGTTTAGAGGCAATCCTAGTCCCGTAGTGATTCCACCAGAGGAAGGGTTAGATGATGTTACAAACGGATATGTGCCATGATCAATATCTAGTAAAGTACCTTGCGCACCTTCAACAAGTAGATTATTTGTTCCATGAACCATAGGTATAATATCGGTAATATGAGAAGCGATTATAATGCAAGCATTGAAAAAATTATCAAGTTCATCTTTGATGCTCTTTAAATCATTACTAGAAATTTGTTGTGAGTTTAATGCCCGATTGATTTGAACTTCAATCTTTGATTTTAAATTCTCCGAATCTAATAAATCACATGCACGAATTCCTTTTCTATTGTACTTATCAACATAAGTCGGACCAATACCTTTCCCTGTAGTACCAATTTTATTTTTAGATTTATTTTCTGAGTTAATATCAATCAATTTATGTATTGGTGAGGTTATATGAGCATTCATTGAAATGAAAATATTATCTATAGTAAGACCCTTAGATTTAACATTTTCAAACTCCTTAACTAATTCTATGGGATCAATTACCATTCCATTCCCAAGCAAACATTTACAGTCAGATCTCATAACTCCGGATGGTATTTGATGTAATACAATTTTTTGATTGTCTTTATATACAGTATGACCAGCATTAGCACCACCTTGATATCGAGCAACAACATCAACGTTTGAACTTAATAGGTCAACCACCTTACCTTTTCCTTCATCACCCCACTGTCCTCCAATAATTGCTGAAATAGCCAAGATTATTCCTCCTCTGTTTTTATCTTAGATTTAAAGTATAATAAAAATGGACTAGCAATGAACATGCTAGAATAGGTCCCAACAATAACTCCAATAATCAGTGCAAATGCAAAATATTTAATTGCTTCTCCACCTACAAAGAATAAAATGGTTACAACCATAAGCGTAGTTAGAGATGTTATAATCGTCCTTGATAGGGTTTGATTTAATGATAAATTAGCCAAATCTGTAAGAGAAATTTTTAAATCTTTTTGTGAATTTTCTCGAAATCTATCAAAAATAACAATTGTATCATTCAAAGAATAGCCGACTATAGTTAAAAATGCAGCAACTATTGATAAATTTATTTCAAGGTTTAATAAAGAAAATATACCAAGAGTAATAAGAATATCATGAATAACGGCAACTACACTGCCCATTGCATAAAACTGATCAAATCTAAATCCAATGTATATCATAAGCATTAATAGGGCTAACCCTATAGCATAAATTGCTTGAAATTGAAGCTCTTTCCCAACTTTTGGCCCCACGCTTTCAATCGCTCGTATTTCAGGGTTAAAATCTTTCAATGTATTCATAATTATATTGCTTATCTCTGTAGTATCTTCAATTTTAATATTTGTTTTAATCCTAAACTGTTGATTTGAACTCAATCCAGTAATTTCAGTGATTTCAGAATTTTTCAGCACAGTTGAGTCTAGCAAGTCTCTAATAATATTAATTTCTACTTGTTCCGATGAAGAAACCTGAATAATTGTTCCCCCAACAAAATCTATTGAAAGATTAGGGCCCCTAAAAATCAAAGCTCCAATTCCCATAATAATTATTCCCAGTGAAATAAATAGTGTGTATTTTGATTTTGAGATGAAATCTATATTACTTTTATCTATTATATTCATTATATACTAAGTTCATTTTTTTTGTTTTGAAGGATTATCATATAAAAAGTTCTTGTAATAAAAATTGCAGTAAACATTGAGCACATAATTCCAATACTCAAAGTAATTGCAAAACCTTTAATTGGGCCTGATCCAATATTTGCAAGAACAAATGCTGCAATTAATGTTGTAATATTTGCATCCATGATTGTAATAAATGCTCTTTTATACCCAGACCTCACAGCGGAAATAGCATTTTTACCAAATCCAATTTCCTCTTTAATTCTCTCAAATATTATAACGTTTGAATCTATAGCAATACCAATTGTTAGTATCAACCCTGCAATTCCTGGGAGGGTAAGAGTTGCCCCAAGAATAGACAGTAAGGATAGTATAAAAATTATATTAAGAAAGAGAGAGATATTCGCAATCAATCCAGAAACTCTGTAGTAAAAAAGTATGAAAATTAATATTGATATAAAAGCATACATTAATGCATTTCTTCCAGACTCAATAGAGTCCTTACCAAGTGATGGACTCACAGATCGTTCTTCAACTATTTTAACAGGAGCATCAAGTTCACCAGCGCTTAAAACATTTGCTATATCTTGGGCTTCATTGGCATTTTCTAATCCACTAATTTGCGTTTGTCCACCGGATATTTTTGAATTAATTTGAGGAGCCATAAAAACTTTATTATCGAGAACAATTGCAACTCTTTTTCCAATATTCCTTCCTGTAAAACTACTCCATTTTCGGGCACCTTCTCTATTCATTGAAAGATTAATAACCCACTGTCCCGAATTGTCAGACCCTGGCCCTGCAATTTTTGCCATTGGATCTTTAACCATTCCCCCAACAATAGCCGGTGTGTTAGAAACATAGTATACAGGAGTATATGCACCTATTGAGATAGAATTTGATTCGTTATCAGGACTAGGAAATGATAGGCCCTCTTGAGATTCATTTGATAAAATAAATCGACCATCTAATTTAATGTCCGCAGATGTTTCAAGCTTTTCTAGTAGTCGTTCAAATTCATCTTCTTTTCCAATTGATACGCCAAGTTCACCAAATAATTCAAATAAAGCAGGTTCAAAGTAGTTTGCAAAAAGATTTCCATCAATTTTATTTGATAATAAATATTTATCAATTTTAACAATGGCATTATTGACTCGCTCTGTACTTAAAACTAACGAAAGTTCTAATGATGCTGTACGTTTTATTAATTCTCTTGCTCTATCTTTATCTTGTACCCCTGCAAGTTCAACTACAATCCTATTTTCACCAAAACGTTGGATAATGGGCTCAGAAACACCAAATTCATCGATTCTATTTCTTAGAACTTTTATAGCGCTATTTAGTGCCTGATCCCTATCATCTTTTAATCTTTGAATCACTTCATTATCATCAAGTGCTTTATACTGAGGAAATTTTTGTGTTAGTCTTATGTTTTTTTCGCTACAAGCTTGACGAAATGATTCAAAAAAATCAATATTGTTTTGGTCAACATTATAAATTAATTGACGCATATCGTTTTCAGATCTATTTAATTTATTTAAAATTAATTGAGCAACATCTAACTCAAGCTGAATGTACATCCCACCTTGAAGGTCAAGCCCTAATTTTATTGCACCTTCTTCAATGATATTCTCATTTACCTCTGAATTGAAATTATAATTATCAATGATTCCTTCAGATATATTATTAATACATCCATTATGTATTATCTCTATATCATCAATCTGTTTTTTAGTATTATAGTAAACTATTGAATTATCTATACCAACACATACATCGACATCATTTAAGCATATTAAGGAATTTATTGTATTTGGATTATCTAAGTCTAGCTGCCCCCATTGATAGGTTAGCTGTTTTGAATTATTAAGAAGTAGAGCTTCAATTGAATCTAGACTGCTATTGGAGAAAAATTGAATGTTGGATATACAGTCTATATTTACTGATT
>PCCQ01000078.1 GCA_002731795.1 Fidelibacterota bacterium | reverse complement strand
TGATTATTTGGATGGAAATAAAAAACCCCTCGATAACTCGAAGGGCTTTCTGTGTACCCACGACACGATTCGAACGTGTGACCTACGGATTAGAAGTCCGTTGCTCTATCCAGCTGAGCTACGTGGGCATAGCTACTTAATTTAAATAAATTAATTACAATAAATCTAAATATCATTTAAAAGAAAAAGAAATGTTTAAAGATACACCATCATTTTTTTCAGGTATGACAAAAGCATTCAAGCCTAAATTTGATTTTGAGTTTTTTAAATAAAGGATATCAATTGCTGATGCAACTCTATTTAGAATTAATCCAGCTACTGCAAATTCAGCGATTTTCTCTGCGATCAAGCTATTTTCTCTTAAATCATTAAACTTATTTCTATCTGCTGTACTATCCCATTCCCAATTATATTCTTGATCAGTATATATATCATCAAAGGCGTTTGCATTATGCTGTATCATCATAGAGTGGTTATAATCATCCATAGAGTTATAATTTGACATATTAACTATATACGCATATTCTTTCCCATTCATATCCGCATCAGCATAAAGTGCTCCATATGCTAAATATTTATCGATGTACCATCTATTAAAACTTTTCCCTAAAAGATAGGTTGCAATGATAGATAAATCTGTAGCCATAAAGATTTTTGCTCTTTTAGTTTCTTCCATTTTAAGCTCTCCCCATCCAGGAAAAACTAAAGAACGCATAAGTTCACCCTTTGCGCTTAATTGTGTCACCATAGAAAGTAACATAAAAGTAAATATTAATTTTCTATACATAATCTTCATAACTAACTTTTTTAAACATAAACAGCATAATAGTTGCTATCATAAAGTAAATAAAAATATCACCATATTTAACATAAAAGGTCATTTTACTTGATGGACTAAATTCTTCAATAATCGTACCTTTTTTATTTAAATCCATTTGATGTGTAATGTTCCCAAGCTGATCAATTATCATTGAAATTCCTGTATTAGCACATCTTATAATTGGACGACGTGTTTCAATAGCTCTATAAATAGCACGCGAAGCATGTTGCTGTGGCTCTGGGGCATTTTCATACCATCCATCATTAACTACATAAACTAAAAAATTTGCGCCATGAGCTACAAATTTTCTGGAAAGATATGGAAATATTGATTCAAGGCAAATCATAGCTGCGAACTTATAATCATTAACATCAAATAACTCATAGCTTTCACCATGAGAAAAATTTCCCATTCCAAAATTAAATATTTTTAAAGAGTTTAGATATTTTGAAAATGGAACATATTCAGCTCCTGGGACTAAATGAATTTTATGATAAAGGCCAATAAGTCCTGAGCCATCAAAATATCCAGCTGAATTATAATAGCGAATTTTATTAATCGAACTATCATAATAGGGTATACCTGCTATTAGCTTAGTCGTTTTTCTATCTAATAATGATTTAATTTTATTATAATTATATTTATCTCTTTGAATAAGATAAGAAATCACACTCGTCTCTGGCCAAACAAGTAGATCAGGTTTCTCAATTAGAGCTTCTTGGCTCTGAGAAATTATTTTATTCATAATTTTACTTTGTGACCCCCTAGACCATTTCTCCGATAAATGAATATTTGGCTGAATAACTGCAACTTTTAAATCTTTATCCTTATCTAATTCAAAATTAGTCTTAATTAAAAATCCAATTAAAATAGATGATGATAAAGTTATAGATAGAACAAGTATTGATTTTAAATTCCTTGTTAAGATTAAATTATAGATTAAAATATTAATTAAAATAATTAAAGCACTTAAACCATACATTCCAATATATTCAATTAATTGAATAATATTATTATATTCAACCAATGAATTTGAAATTGATACCCATGGGAATCCAAGTGAGCCATAAGATCGTATTAGTTCTACTGATGGCCATACAAACGATAATAATAATAAACTGATTTGTCTTCTATTTAATGCACACCATAAAAAAAATATTATCATAGGAGTAACTGATAAGATTAATACAGATAGAATCATTGTAGTAAATGCAATGATTTGAGTAGTGCCAATATTAGTTGCTATCCAAAATACTGTAAAAAAATTATATGTAAAGCCCCATAAAAAACCATTCCATAAAGCGCTATAATATGATTTTAACTTAAGTAGAAATGGAATTATTGGAATTATTGAAAAAAAAGCAAGAAATCCATAACCTATGGGGTGCTGAGATATGGCCATTAAAATAGCAGATAAAATAATCATTTACTATCTATATACTCCTGAAGGATTATTGCTGCTGAGGTATCGTCAATCATTGATTTGTTATGTCCTGTTTTAAAGCCTTGCTTCTTAAGTAAATTTTCTGCTGACTTAGAACTCAATCTTTCATCTACTTTAATTACATCTATATCAATATTTTGTTTAAGTCTATCTATAAATAAATCTACTTTCTCTGTTTGCTTTGTAATCTGACCTTTCATACCATATGGATACCCAACTACAATTATTTTTACTTCTTTTTCATTAACTATACTTTCAAGCTTAACAAAAAAATCTGAATTATTTTTGAGGGTTATATATGGTTTTGTGATAATTTGCAGCGGATCAGATAAAGCTATTCCAATTCTTGTATCACCATAATCAATTCCAAGAGCGCGATTCACTTTAATTCCTTATTTAACTCTGATTTTATATCTTTTCCGGGCTTAAATGTCAACCTTCTTCTAGCTGGAACTTTAAACAATTTAAGGGTTTTTGGATTTCTAGCTTTATTTCTTGGCTTTGTAGGCTTAACTTCAAAGACCCCAAAATTTCTTATTTCTATTCTAAAATTTTTATCTGGCTTTTGAAAATATTGTTTAAAAGTATCAAGTACTGTATCAACCATAACTCTTGACTCATCTATTGATATATTAGTATCCGATGTTATTCTTCTTATAATATCATTTTTTGTATATGTAATTTTTTTCATCGTCTTTTTATTGAGATAATGTTAGTTAATTGTTTTAGTTTCCTTAATAATCTATCTAGCTGTCGTGTATCCCTCACCTGGACAATTAATATACATGTAGCAAAACCATCTTTAGCACTCATATCAATACTTTGAATATAGATATTTAGTAATGATACTTTTTCTGAAATATCTTTTAATAGATGCTTTCTATCAGATGCTGTGATATTTAATCTTACTAGGTATGATGTGTCAGATTTTATATCCCAATTAACATCAACAAAACGATCTTCTGAATCAGAAATAGGAATGTTAGAGCAATTACTTCTATGGACAGTTACACCTTTTCCACGAGTAATATATCCAACAACTTCGTCCCCTGGAATCGGGTTACAACATTTACCAAAATTAATTAGTGTATTGGAAATACCTCCTACTTTAACTCCTTTAGTTTGACCTCGAGCTTTATCGATAAATCGTTGTGTTAAACTTGGACTCTCATCTTTTTCCTGAATATCAAGCGAAGGAACATATTTTGCGATTAAATCTCTAGTTGTTATATGGCCTTTGGCAAGTTCAGAGTAAATCAAATCAATAGAATTTAATCCCATTAAATTTGGATTTTTTTCGATATCTTTTAAAATATGTATTTGCTTTATTCTTCTAAGTGTTTTTTCAAGAAGCTCTTTACCAAGTTTTATAGATTTTTCAATATTATCTTTATTTACCCATCTTTTTATGTGAGATTTTGCTTTTGCAGTCTTAACAATCTTTAGCCATGCAAGCGTAGGTGTTTGTTTTTTTGAGGTGAGTATTTCAATTTTATCACCACTATTCAATGTTGTATTTAGAGGTACTATATGAGAATTCACTTTAGCCCCAATACAGTGCATCCCAACTTGTGTATGTACTTCAAAAGCAAAATCAATTGGGGTTGAACCAGTTTTAAGCTGTATTAAATCACCTTCAGGTGTAAAGACAAATATTTCGTCCTGAAATAAATCAATTTTTAATAACTTAAAAAACTCTTTAGGGTTTTTATCTTCATTTTGAAGATTTTCAATCAATTCTCTCAGCCACTTTAAATGTCTATTAATATCTTTTTCTTTTTCTGATGATGGTGCTTTATCAGTTTCCTTATATTTCCAGTGAGCAGCAATTCCAATTTCAGCAGTTCTATCCATTCTTTCTGTTCTTATTTGAACTTCAACCATTTTGCCAGATTCTCCGACGACAGTTGTGTGAATGGATTGATACCCATTCCTTTTTGGTGTTGCAATGTAATCTTTAAATCTATCTTGAACAGGTTTATATAATTCATGAATTAAACCTAGAGCAACATAGCACGCATCCTTCTCGGAAACGATAATTCTTATTGCAAATAGATCAAAGATTTCATCAAAATCTTTTGAACGGTTCTGCATTTTATAAAATACGGAGGATAAGTTTTTAGCTCTTCCATAAACAGCAGCATCAAGACCTACTTTATCTAACTCTTTTTTTATCGGATAAATAAATTTACTAATATAATTTTCTCTTTTTCTTTTAGAGTCTCTTACTTTCTTTTTTATCTCTTTATGTGTTTTAGGCTCTAATGTCTGAAAAATTATATCATCCATTTCTGATTTAACATTATTCATACCTAATCGATGAGCGAGAGGTGCAAATATATCTCTACTTTCTTTTGCAACTCTAGTTCTTTTCATTAATGGGAGATGATTTAATGTTCTAAGATTATGTAATCTATCTGCAAATTTTATTATTACAACTCTTATATCTTTTGCAATGGATAAAAACATTTTCATAAAGTTTTCAAGTTGCTTTTGTTCTCTACTATTAAATTTTATGTCAGACAACTTTGATACTCCTTCAACGAGATTAGCAATATCTTCATTAAAATGAGTAATAATATCTTTTTTTGTTAAACTTGTATCCTCGAGTGTATCATGAAGCAATCCAGCAATAACAACATCTCGATCCATATTCCAAGTCGAGAGTTGTAGACCAACAGCTATGCAATGAGTGAAATATTCCTCACCAGACTTCCTAAGCTGTCCTTTATGAGCAGAATAACCAATATGAAACGCATTTCTTATCATTTCAATATCATTTTTGTGCTCAGAATTATTATGATCTAATGAAAGATTAGATAATATTTGGAAAAAATCACCATCAGAGAATGTCCCATCTCTAGACATTAAATTTTTAATCGTATTTATAACCATTTTTAAGAGGGGATATCAACATCTTGATGTCTGTAATCAAGATTATCAAATTTGGCAAAATTATCAAAGAAAGCCAGATCAACATTTCCTGTTGGACCATTTCTATGCTTGGCTATAATTA
This sequence comes from Fidelibacterota bacterium, assembly GCA_002731795.1. Classification (GTDB taxonomy): domain Bacteria; phylum Fidelibacterota; class Marinisomatia; order SCGC-AAA003-L08; family D37C17; genus TMED161. Next base: position 3,623 of record PCCQ01000078.1, on the reverse strand, counting down.
TCTCAGCTAAGCCCCGATCAAGCTCATCTTTTGAATAAACAAATTTTCTATAAATGAACAAAACAATATCTGCATCTTGCTCAATTGCACCACTTTCCCTTAAATCCGACATTATAGGTCTCTGCTCTGATCTACTTTCAACTGCTCTTGATAGCTGAGAAAGTGCAATGATTGGTATATCAAGCTCCTTAGCTAAAGCTTTTAAAGACCTTGAAATAAACGAAATTTCTTGTTGCCGACTTTCAGATCTACCTCCATGATTTAATAATTGAAGATAATCAACAAATATTATATCAATATCTTTTTCTGATTTAAGCTTTCTAGCCTTTGCTCTTAATTCAAGGATATTGAGTGATGCTGAATCATCAATATAAATTGATGCCTCAGATAAAGTTCCTGCTGCGGCTGCAAGGTTTTTCCATTCACTCTTTGGTAGTCTACCAGTCCGGACTAGATGACTATCAACTCTGGCTTCAGAAGTTATCAACCTCTCTGCAAGTTGTTGATTAGACATCTCTAAACTAAAAATACCTACTTTATGATTAAATTCAACTGCAGAGTTTCTTGCCATAGATAAAGCTAAAGCTGTTTTACCCATAGATGGTCTTCCTGCTAAAATAATTAGGTCAGATTTCTGAAATCCAGAAAGCATATTATCAAGATAAGTGAATCCTGAAGCAATTCCTGTCAATGCTCCTTTCTTTCTATTTGCCCAGTTATCTAAAACCTGTTCCAACATAGAGTTTACATCACTAAACTTATTTAATTGAGACTTCTGCGAAATCTCAAATAACCTTTGCTCTGCTTTATCTAAAATAGAACTAACATCCAATTGATCATTAAAAGCTTCAGATGACATTTCTTTAGCAACATTAATTATTGTTCTTAATACATATTTCTCTTTAACAATTGATGCATAATATTCAATATTTTCATGAGATGGAGCCTCATTTGAAAGACCAGTTATATAATATGCACCTCCAACACTTTCAAGCTCTTTATTTTTTTTTAAACTATTTGTAAGACTCACAGCATCTATTGCTGAATTATTCTCAAAAAGCTGCATAATATTTCTGTAAATGATTCTATTTTTCTCATCAAAAAATGATTCTTCTGTTAAAAAGGACATTGCTCTTGGTATTGCCTCTTTACTAATTAACATTGAACCTAATACAGCTTTTTCTGCCTCAGAGGATTGAGGTTCAAATCTTGTAGGACTATCTTTTAGGGGTTGAGCATTCATCGCAAACTTTAAATACTAGTCTTCATCCTCAGATGTATATTTCCAATTTAACTCATCAGATAATAATTGTTCCATTGCTATAGAAATTGGTTTATCTATATCATGATCGATATCATCAAATTGTTCAAGCTGCTCTGTATCTTCTATGTCTTGAAATGCTTCATAGTTCAAAGCTCTTGATTCTATAATTTGTCTTTGCTTTTTAGAAGCAACTACAACTTTTTCATATAAATCTTCATTATCATTAAATAATTTTCTTATTTGAAGCGCTTTTATATTCATTTAATTTTTCTCCTAATTGTTTTTTCAATTTTATCTGCAGTTTTTTTCAAATCTTCATTAACAAAATGAAAGTGAAATTTTTCTTTATATTCCATTTCAAGCTGTAATCTCTTTGTTCTTTGTTTAATTAATGTTTCAGATTCTTGACCTCTATCTTTCAATCTTTGTTGTACCGATTCAATCTGTTCGTTAATATCCTCGCCCGGTGGTTCGATGAAAATTGATATAACATCATCTTCAAACTCTTCCATGAGTGTACATGTTCCCTTAACATCAATATCAAGAAGAATTATTTTACCTTTATCCAGAGCATTTTCTAGGGGTGCTATTGGTGTGCCATACCTATTACCATGTACCCACTCATATTCTAACAAATCTCCAAATTTAATTAAATGATCAAACTTCTCATTTGTAATAAAAATATAATCTTTATCAGGAATTTCTCCATCTCTTTGCTCTCTGGTGGTTACAGATACGGAAAACAACCAATCTTTATTTCTTCTTAATAATTCTTTGCAAATTGTTGTTTTGCCCGTACCAGATGGAGCTGATAATGCAATTAGTTTACCTTGTTTCATAATATATTTTGAACCTGTTCCCTTATTTTTTCAATCTCAGTTTTTATACTGACAACTAAATGACTTGTTTTTATATTGTCTGTTTTGGACCCTATTGTGTTTATTTCTCTAAGAAATTCTTGTAATAAAAAGGTCATTCTTTTTCCTTTTTCATTTTTACCTTTAACTATACAATCTACAAATAAATCAATATGACTTTGAAGTCTTGTAATCTCTTCATGAATATCTTTTTTCTCCATAAAAATAACGATTTCTTGAAGTAATCTACTGTCATCCAAAATAATTTTATCATTGTCATCAAACAGTAATTTGATTTTCTTTTTATAGTTCCTAAGAATTTCCTTCTGTGTACGTTCGGAAATTTTTACAATTAATGCTAGGTCTTTTTTGATTTTTTTTAACCTGGACAAAATATCTTTTGATAAATTTTCACCTTCTTTGGTGCGCATAATAATCAAATCAGATATTGCATCATTTATAGATTTAGATAATATCCTCTTATAAGATATATTTGAGGAGGTAGTTCTAGTTGAAATCACTTCAGGTAATGTCAATAGTCTATCTATAGTTAACTCATCTTTTATAACCTTACTACTATTTAGTTTTCTAGAAATACTTATATATTCATTTACTTTATTTTCATTAAGATTAATTTGATTTAGATTGTCATTTAATAACGTATAATTAACGTTTAAAATTATTTTTCCTCTAAGAAGTTTTTTTCTAACTAAAGCTAACATTGCATCCTCTTCCTCAGAAAATAGCCTTGGGATCTTATGGTTCACTTCTAAATATCTACTATTTATAGATTTTAATTCAACTGATATACTAATATCTGAATTTTCGAGCTCTCTTTTACCGTAACCTGTCATGCTCATCATCATATAGAATCTACCTTATTTGTAATAAATTATAATTTAATTTTAGAGAGGTCTAATAATATGCTAAACTGGTGGTCATGTCCAAGAATAATATCTTTTAATTGTGGACTATAACTATATGAATAAAATATATCTTTATATCTAAATCCAACCCCAAGAGCTATAGTTTGATCACTATAACCGAACCTAAGATTTAAACTATTTTTAAATTCTTTTTCTAATCCAAAAGCATAGATAACTCTATCTATGCTACTTTGTTTATATTTGATAGATATTTCATTCATCAAATAAAAACTTTTACCTTTATATGAATTAGATAAATTTATTTTTGGATATTTTGAATATACTTTACCTGTACTCCATCTATTATAAGAAAAAATATTTTCAATATTTAGACCCAATTTTACTTTTTTATTAAATGCTTTATTGAATCCTAAATCAAATGCAATACCAAGTGCCGAAAAATCCAATAATGAAGTATATATTGGCTTAATTTTAACACCATAACTTCCTAAACGAGATGACGAGCTATATAATATTATTAATGCTACTTGTCTATCATCATAAAGTTCAATGTCACTATAATCAATTTGATCTTGAGAAATAATTGAACCTACATCAGCCCATGCATTTTGGGTA
>PCCQ01000077.1 GCA_002731795.1 Fidelibacterota bacterium | reverse complement strand
CCAGCAAAATCTATTTCACATGTTGTCCCAAGCCACAGCCCATCTTCATTCGAAGTTCCAACAATAACTCTATCTTCCCAAGGGTTAAATCCATTACCATTTAAATCAATGCCAATAAGACTCATTGTATCATTCAATGTACGATTATAAACATAAAATGGATAGCTTCTTGAGATTGATTCAATATCTCCTTGAATTGTAGTTGTTATTTCTTGATCATCAGTATCATAGATTCCATTAATACCAACAGGAATTAGTCCTGATTGTTGATATGAAAAATTATCTAAAAAATGAATGTCAAAATCCCAAGGAACAATTTTTGATTCTCTGTGATTTACATAAGGCCATGGTTTAATAAATATTTGAGGATTATCTGTATTTGATTGATACCAAAACTGTTCCAATAATTCAGCATTAACCTCGGTTGAAGTACTAATACTAATTTGAATTCCATCAAAGATATCAGTTATGACCCTAGAGTCACTTATTACATAACTATCTACATCTTCATTATAAATAAAATTTTGTCCTGAAAAGTTTGGCATTCCAAATTCATTGAATGATCCTGTCTCTTGATAAGCTGGACTTAAACTAAACTCAAGGCATTCTCCGTTCTGAAATTCAAGGCATTCATATATTGCAAACCCATTAGTATAAATATTATTTGGCCTTGGAAAGAATGAATCTTGAATATCTACAAACTGAGTATCAGTCTCAAATATAAGGTAATATCTTGAATTTGGTTTAATTTGACTATCAGCAATAATTTGTACTTCAATATCTCCAGTACCATAAACTATTTGATCATCTATAGTCAAGGATGGGTTTGAATAGCCAGCTGATGGTGCCGCTGCATATACTTCAGCAACATTTATTCCTGTAGAGATTACATATTCATTTTCATCGAGTTCAATAATTGCATTATTTTCAGAAGGAGGAATTCCATTCTCAATCGCATCTGTTGGTGCAAGGCCATAATCATATGCAACAAGCGCATAATAATATGTTCGACCATTTACAACATCCTCATCAACAAAGTGATGTTTAATTCCAGTATCATCTCCCAAATAATAAGATGTTCCAAAAACTGTGATATCTGAAAAACCTGTAATTCCATCTACTTTATCACACTGAAAGACTGGTTGAAAAAACATTGCACTACCATATCCATCAGTAATTATTTGTGCATCTTTAAAATACTTATCTGTAGACTTATAAATTTTATATCCCTCAAAATCATATTGAAATTCTTCTGGCAAAAATGGATCTCTTGATGATTCAGCAACATTGTCCCACGATAACAATATATTACCATCTTTTGACTCTGCTGTAAGGGTGGGCATTCTAGGGGGCTGAGCAAATCTATAGTCAGTTTCATAAATTAACTGGACAGTTTTCTTTAGCTCAAATAAGGCAGGGGCTTCTTGAGAATCGCCTCCTGGAGTACCAGTCAATGGATCAAATGAGTGTAGTTCTGCCATAGAAATTCTTTCTGTCTGACCTTTTTTTAGCTCGAAAGTTCCAGAAGCAAACATTTCTACTAAATTAGCTGGCGTGCCTAAAAATTGATCAAATTGATTGCCACTCATCATTTCCCATATAACTGCATCATTATAAAACCATGCAGTGGTTTCATCTTGTTGTTGACTATGTTCTTCTACTGGAAATAATCGAAATGTAGTTAGTCCAATCATATCTGACTCTGAAACATCTGTTTCTCCAAAATTTGGCTCACATCCAACTCCAGGAGAACAATCTGGCTGTCCATTACATTCTGTTCCATCGCTATCTGGTCCAGAATATGCAATATCTCCTGGCCCAACACCATCTAAACCCACATCATCATTAACTTTTAAACAATTTCCATCTTCATCAAATGTACTTTGAATCCAATCTTGATCTTCATCGCCAGACCAATGATCTCTAAGGTCTTCAAGCTCTAAACCATAAAAATCTAGGAACATACTAATATCATCAATTCCATCTGTAGGTCCAACATATACGCCCTTATCATTGTCTCTCTTTTCATCAATGATTCCATCCTGATCATTATCAATCTCATCGTTACTTATACCAGGACTTTCTAAAAAAGCAAAACCCATTATACCAGGAGCAACTCCGGCCTGGCCAACACCATCATAATCCCATGAATAAGATAAATCTAAATATGTATCAAAGTATCCCACTTCATCATCAGTTGTTCCTTCTGATCCAATAGCATTATCTACCCAGTAACCAAAGCTTGTTTCTAAAATATTAAAATCAGAAATATTAGTTATATTATATTCCCAAAATAAAGCATCTCTAACTAATGGATTATTCCACTGAAATCCCCGGATCTCCACTCTCAATCCTAAGCCACCCCAATCCTTACCTGGTAAAAATGATGCATCTTGTTGAATTTTTTTACCTGGTCTAGGGTAGTATCTAAAATCATTTCTATCAATATATTCTTGATCCATTGCATCATTAATAACAAAATAGGTTTCAAGATCAGCATAAGTCACACCCTTTCCAAATCTTCCATCCCAATAGCCTTGCCACTGTGTTTGCTGACCAACAGAAGGCCAACCAGATGAAGGCCATGTATTCTCATCATCACTCATTGCAGGATAATCTTGATATGAATTAAAATATCCAAAAGCAGGATAAAAACCCCAATCAAGTGTATTTGTAAAATTGTGGTCCATCTCTTCTCTGTAGCTTGTTTGAAGAAAATATACTTCGTGGAATGAATTACTACTATTTATCTGTGATAAATCATCAACAATCACAGTATCAATAGTGGCTTCAATCTGATCATCCAATATGTAGGTTTTAGCCCCAACTAAAAGTGCAATACCGTCGACCATTCTAGTTCCTGTTCCATCATTAGGCCATATTGATACATTATCAAGTCCCCCTGGCTCCCAATCAGATAATTCACTTGTATTTTTAAATTTTAAAAATACTCTATTGCCATCCATATAAGAACTTCTTATTGCTCCAACATCTCCAGCTAAATCATCGGGGCCAATATATTCTTGATTAAATGAGATAGTAATGAAAAGAATAGTATATATAACAAATTTCATTAAAAAGTAATTCCTACATTTAATTTAATTTGTCGTGGAGCTGAGAACATGCTTGGGTTACCGTATAAATCTTCAAGCGTAGAAAATGTACTTTGATAGGTTGCTCTTTCAATATCTGTAATAATACTATAATAGGCTCGACCTGTATCGGCATGAACTGCTACTTCATTTAGTCTGTCTAATAAATTATAAATTGATAAACTGATTTTTGCTTTAATACTGTTACGAATAGTTAAAGCATAAAATGCTCTGAGGTCAACTGATATTGTTGATGGTTTATAACTATTATTAGGTAAAAGGTTTAAACTGGCAAGGTTACTTTCACCAACGGGTTCAAAAGTATATGTGGTTCCTGAATTAAAATAAGAACTTACAGTACAGCCGTAAGAATTAGTATTATAACCAACAGATAAGTTAAATGTATGTCTTTGATCCCAGCTCATTGGAATCAATGTATTTACAGGATCTTGACTGCTACCCTCCCTACTAAAAGTTTGTGTGGGATGATCAGCAATCCCTCTTGTAAACTGAAGTGTATAATTTGATAAAATACTAACATTTTGATGTATATAATCTAGTTTAAGCTCAAGCCCTCTAACATTTCCATAATCTTTATTTGTATAAAGTCCATATTTAACATCATTAAAAGTGGTTATCGTTTTTGTACTTAATAGGTCGTATATGTCTTTGTAGTATAAATTAATATCTGCTGACAAGTTATTATTAATTCGTTGCCATAAGCCTATTTCATATTTGACAGTTCTCTCAGCTGACAAATTAGGATTACCCATTACTGTCTCGTAATTTCCTGTTGGAACAAGCCAGTCACTTCTATTGTACATTGCATAAAAAGGGGGCATTTGAAAGAAATGACCATAACTAAAATGCACTACGGCTTCATTTGCAACTTGATAAGCGATTCCAAGTCTGGGACTAAATTGAGTTTGTATTCTTGCTTGATTATAATCAGATGAATCTACTTGATTAATCATATTAAGTGGATTTCTATATTCAGAAGGATAAAGTGTATTAGGATCAAACCGATCAAATCGCAACCCTAAGTTAATTACCATGGCATCGAATTCCATTTTATCCTGTATATAAAATGAAATCTCACTTGGCGATACATCAAAAATATCATTAAAAGTTGTTAAAGTCGTATCACTAAAAATAAATGCATGATAATCTGTACTATCTGGGTGAGGCTGAATTGTATAATAATTATTTTTTATATTGTGATAAAGTAAATCAATACCTGATTTTAAGTTATGATATTTATTGAGTTGATAATTGATATCAAACTTGAAATTATGATCAATAGTTTCTCTATTACTATGTGCCTTTTCTTGACCACCTGTAAAAAACCCTGGTCTACTTTGCAGGAAGATATCATTTACATATCTAGAATCTGTGGGATCTTCATAAACAAAATAACCATTTGAATACCTGAGGTTTGAATATTTTATATCAAAAAATATTGAATTAGAAAGCATATAGTTTGATTGAAATGCATAAAATGAAGTCTCGCTAGAAGAAAATGCAACTCCATTTGGATTATATCTAAATGCATGGGAATAAGGATGCCATTCACCAATATTATTTGTAAATAAGAATGATGTTTTCCATTTATTATTAATTACAAACTTTAGCTTACCCATCAATGAAGAATTTTTTGATGTATTCATCGCAACGAGCGAAGAATCTCCACTGTTTTCTGAAACCCATTCATTGGGATTATCAGAGGAATAATCACTTTGATCAGATGGGGAAAAATAATTAAATCCATTTAAATGATTGTTGTAAGATCCCATTTTATAATTAACAAAGAAAAATAATTTATCTCTTAAAATCGGACCACCTATTTGAAGTCTGTAATCTTGATTTCTATTTAAAGAAAACTGATTAATTCCAGGGAATATATCTGAATTTGGAGTTAAATAATTAGCATAGGAAAAACTCGTAGAACCTTCGAAGTTATTTGTTCCTGATTTAGTAATTTGATTGACAACTCCACTCATTGCTTTTCCATACTCAGCATTAAATGTACCAATAATTACTTCTATTTCACTTACAGCATCCGGCTCTAAGGCAACAGCTTGCCCCTCTGATGAGAATCCCTCATCTACTTTTATTCCATCTATCAGATACGTAACTTCAGTATTTCTTCCACCCCTAAAATGACCTTGAACTACTCCTGCTTGCATATTGATTACATCAGAAACATTCTCCACAGGAAGTATTTCTATCTGATCTGAAGAGACATTTTTTATTGCACTGGTTTGATCTTTCTTAATGTTCATAGAATTGACGCTTACTGTCACCTCTTCACCATCAATTGCAGATTCATTTAATTGTATATTAGCCTCAGTAGTTCTATTAACTGAAACTCTAAGCTCCCTGATTGCAGTTTTATATCCAATATACCTAACCTCAATACTATAAATTCCAGGATCAAGATTAATTATATAATAAAAACCATCTACATCTGTGGCCGCACCTAAATTAGTTCCAGATATTCGAACATTAGCACCTATGATTGCCTCTCCAGTCTGAGCATCTGAAACAACTCCAGATATTTTACCAGTTGTCTGCCCAAACGAAAGGGCAAGAATTAACAATAAAAATGATAATCTAAACATACTTATTTTATAAGCGTGACCAATTGTGAGCTTTCAAAATTACTACTTTGCATTCTTATAATATACGAACCACTTGAAAGATTATGTGCATCCCAAACAATTGAGTGCTCTCCTGGCTGAAAATATTTATCTGATAAAATACTTACTAGCTTGCCTTGCAGATCATATACTTTTATTGAAATATTACCAAAGAATTCATTTGAAAAATTAATTTCAGTAATTGGATTAAATGGATTTGGATAGATTTCGTTAAGGCTGTAATTACTTGGACTTATATAATCATTATCTAAAATATCATCGCATACTCCAAAGACGTGTCCTACATATTGATTATCTTCATATACATCAACATACCTGTCGTTCCACTCTCCTTCAGAGCATGCATCTGGAACTAATTCAAATCCCTCATTTTCCCATGTATCTCCACATCCATTGACAAATTTATATGTCTGATGAGTATCATAAGGGAAAGGAAGTATAGTTGTATAGATACCATCACCATCTAAATCACACATTTGAGTTCCCTCTGGTCCACCTGGCATTGTTCCACCAGCTATACAAACACCGGCTCCACTTACCGCTTGATTATTCATATCAACATTAAAACTTACTCGAGCATATCCAGGGCATTGATTAAAATAATCAAGATCAAATGTGGTAGGAGTATAAGGTACAGATTGATGTCTCCAATTTGCATTTGTTGTACCACACTCACCTCCAAAGGCTGTACCACAACCACCTACTCCTTCATTGCTTTCAGTGGTAGCATTAACCCCGCTGCATATTGCGTATTTATATAGAAGTTCTTCACCGGATGTAAATGTTTCATCTAAAGTAAATATGCCATTACCTTGATAATCCATTTCATAAGGATTTACAAAATAATCAAAACCATTAAAATTTCCATATATGTTCATGCCGCAACTTAATGCTTCTTCAAGCTGATCACCTTCTAGCTGCACCTGCCATTGAACATCAATTGGCACATCTGGCTGGCATTCTCCTTGTTGGCAAAAATCAAAACAATACGGACCATATGAAAAACTCTGATCCTCGACTGTGACTGTTCTATCCCCCCATTCACCAACTCCGCATTCTCCTTCAAAATCTTCCCAAAAGTTTTGAGGGCAGCTGTTCCAAGAATCGCAATAACCATTTCTGAATTTAAATGTATAAGAGCCAGGAGGCAACTCAACGGTTACTTCCCAAATTTGATCTCCATCATCATCAGACATCGCAATACCTGTCGGACCTTGAAGGTAGCTACTGCCACCAACAAGATAAACACCTGAGCTATTAGCGCCGGTAATTTCCATATCAACATAAAATGTTATTGGTACAGTTTCTGGGGGAGCGCCACATTCACCAACCTCACAAATATTGAAACAAAATAAGTCTGCAGACATCTGACCCTCTTGATCAATAGTTATCTGCCTATCATACCATTCTCCAACCCCACAATCTTGAAGCGCATCTTCAAAAATTGCTCCACAGTTATCCCAGTTATCACATGGTCCATTTCTAAATTTATATTGAACTGTTTCTCCAAACGGGATTGGCACTACAACCTGCCAAATATCATCACCATCATCATCCTGCAATAACCAGCCCGTAGGAGGGTTGTCTTCGTTCTGCTCTTCGTTGACTAGATACTGATTTCCACCAACAATATATACTCCATCTGGATGCGCAGGGGTATTTGACATATCCACTGAAAACGTCACATCAGTAGAAAATAAAATTGAGTTTAAAAAAATATAAAGTAAATAAATGTTTGTAGCTATTCTCATCTTTTCTCCTTGTTGAGACAGAAACTAAATATACAAATTTTTTAAGCTCCTGTAAAAACTATATCATAGGGCAAAAATATAAAAATTATACCAAATTTTTTAATTGACATTTAGCAATGTATTGCTATTTAGCAATATAATTACTTATTATTTAATATAATATT
>PCCQ01000076.1 GCA_002731795.1 Fidelibacterota bacterium | reverse complement strand
TAATGAAGTATATATTGGCTTAATTTTAAGACCATAACTTCCTAAACGAGATGAGGAACTATATAATAATATTAATGCTACCTGTCTATCATCATAGTATTCAATGTTACTATAATCAATTTGATCTTGAGAAATAATTGAGCCTACATCAGCCCATGCATTTTGTGTATTTGGTATATCTTTAATTTCTTTATGTAAAAAAGAAATACCAATTTTAGCTTTATCTGTACTTTTATATATATATGAACTTTGAAAATAACTAACTAATCCAGAATAGTAATTAGTGTATGTTAAAGAAAGTTTTCCCTTTTTATGAAAGTCATTCAATGTATAAAGATCATTTATTGACATTGAATAGTCATGGGGGCAACCTGCTGAGGAATGGATTTTTGCATCTCCTGATAATGAAAAAATCTCGAAACCATAATCACTATATTCTAAAGGAAAAAGCAGACCTAGTAAAATAATAAAATTACTAATTAATCTCACCAGCATCATCTTTTAATTGTTTTAGTAAAATTAAGCTCTCAATAGGACTTATATTATTCACATCAATTGATTTCATGCTTTCAAGAAAATCCTTAATTTGATTTTCATTTTTATCTACTTCATCATATTCTTTATTATCAAAATCTATAGATTTTTCTTCAGATGATAGTGAGCTTAAAATATGGTTTGCTCGATTAATTACTCTTTTGGGGATCCCAGACATTTTTGCAACATGTATACCATAACTCTTATCTGTACCTCCTTTAATGATTTTTCGTAAGAATACCACATTATCGTCATCTTCCTTTACCATAACGCTATAATTTTCTGCATTATTTAAATTTTCTACCAAGTTAATTAACTCATGATAGTGAGTTGCAAATAATGTAATTGGAGACTTTTTGGAATTATGAAGATATTCAGTTATTGCCCAAGCAATTGATAACCCATCATATGTCGATGTTCCTCTTCCAATCTCATCTAAAAGAATGAGACTATTGTTTGTTAAATTATTTAAAATATTTGCTGTTTCATTCATTTCAACTAGAAATGTTGACTCTCCACCAGCTAAATTATCAGAAGCTCCAACTCTAGTAAAAAGCCTGTCTATAATTGAAATTTTTGCTGATTCACATGGTACGTAGCATCCAGATTGAGCAAGTATAACAATAATTCCTATCTGTCTTAAATAAGTACTTTTACCTGACATATTAGGACCAGTTATCAATGAGACTTGATTCTTTTTTATATTGATCTGTATATCATTTGGAATGAACTCATCATTAAAATCTAAAAGATCTTCAATCACAGGATGTCTTGATCCTATAATCTCTATCTTTTTATCATTTAATAATATAGGTCTTATATATTTTTTATCCTCTGATAGCTTTGAAAATGAGGTTGAGATATCTAGCTTAGCTAAAATCTTACTATTTGCTAGAATGTTTTCAATATTCAATAAAATAGAATCTCTTAAAGAATTAAAAATATCCAATTCGATTTTAACTATATTTTCTTCAGCAGATAAAATTTTATCTTCATATTCCTTTAATTCTTCAGTGAAGAAACGCTCAGCACTTGTTAGAGTTTGCTTTCTTATAAAATAATCAGGTATCTTATCTAAATGAGTATTAGTTACTTCAATGTAGTATCCAAAAACTCTATTATAACCAACTTTAAGCTTATTAATTCCAGTTTCATCTTTTATCTTTTGTTGATAAGTAACCAACCAATCTTTAGCATTTTTGGATAATTTTCTATATTCATCAAGCTTTATATCAACTCCATCTTTGATAAAAGATCCTTTTTGTACGTTTGCTGGGGGATCGCTAATAACACTATTACTAATATTTTTTATAATATCTTTTAAATCAAATCTTGATTTAACTAAATCAGAATTTTTTCTAAGATTGTCTTTAAGGATATAGTCAGAAATCAAATCTAATATTTCAAGAGAGCTTGAAAGGGATATGAGATCCCGTGGATTTGCCTTATTGGCAGAAATTTTTGATATTAATCTCTCTAAATCAGAACACTCTTCTAACTTATCAATAATAAAATCTCTAGTTTCTAAATTTTCATTTAATTCTTCAATTCTGTCTAGTCTTTTATTTATTTTATTAATATTTGTAAGTGGTCTTGATATAATTTTTTTTAATAATCTACTACCAGCTGATGTTTTAGTTTTGTCTATAGAGCTAATTAATGTTCCACTATTATTACCAGATGATATTGATTTAAAAATCTCTAAATTTTTAACTGTATAGCCATCTAAAATCATCACATCACTGTCATTTATTTTTTTATAACTAATTATGTGGTTTACTTTGCCGCAATAGTTTTTATTTACATAGTCTAATGCAAGTGCGGCTGACTTTATAAGTAAATTTTTATTTTCAATCCCAAAGCCTTTTAAGGTAATAAGATTAAAATGCTCTTTTAAGTAATCATTTGAAATTTTAACATCTAAATACCAATTTGAAACTTTGGAAATCATTAAATCATATTTAGAGATAATATGGTGATAAGTATCAAATTGAGATTCAGATATAACCAATTCTTTTAAATTATATTGAGAAATAATTTGATCTAGATCATCAATGGAAAGCTCTAGCCCTTTAAACTCACCAGTAGAATAGTCTAAAATAGAAAATCCAAAACGATTTTTACTAAAAACTATTGAAGCCAAATAATTATTTTCTCCGTCCTTTAAATACCCCTCAGATATTGATGTTCCTGGAGATGCAATTTCAACGACCTCTCTTTTAACGATACCTTTTGATTCTTTTGGGTCTTCTACCTGCTCACAGATAGCAACTCTATGTCCATTTGATAGCAGTTTATGCAGATACTGATCTAATGCGTGATAAGGGAATCCTGCTAAAGGAACATCAGCCGCTGCACCATTAGATCTTTTGGTCAGCGCAATTCCTAGAATATTTGATGTAGTTTTAGCATCCTCTTCAAAAGTTTCATAAAAATCACCCATTCTAAATAGGAGTATAGAATCAGGATTATTCTTTTTCATCTCCCAAAATTGTCGCATAACTGGAGTTCCTAATTGTTTTTTAGACATTTAGTACCTCTGATAATTTTCTTCGATTATCAATTCTATAAGTATAGTTAATTTTATCAAAATATTCTAATACGGGAATTGCATATTTTCTAGTAAGGTTTGTCATTTCTTTAAATTCTGGAACGCTTAAAGATTCATTTACTTTAAAAAAATCAGATATCAATTTTTTCATTAATTTAATTTTGTTAAGAGACACAAAAATATTTGAATCTATTTTGACGATTTCATTTTTACTCTCTAAATAATTTACTATTCCATAAAAAACATCTTTATTTATATTATTCTTGATAAAAAAATCATTATTAGAAATATCAATAAAATCATTTTCCTTAAGGTGGCTTAAAATCTGATCTTTATACTTTAAATCTTTATCCTTCAGACCTAAACTAAAGTTATACATAGACCAAAAATTTAAATTTGATTTTATTATTTTATTGTTTTTCATTTTTTCTAGAAGAAATGTTAAAAAATTTTCTTCAATTTTTATTTTTTGACCAATAACTTTTTTATTACACCCCTCAATCATTGGGTTTTGAGTATGATAGTCTGAAATAAACTTTTTTATACTTTCTATTAAAAGTTTTGTATTTGCTTTTGTTACTACCCATGATATTTTATTATGTTCAATGATCTCATATCGATCATCATTACTTAAGATACTATCAAATTCAATTTTTGACATATTTAAATAATTTTCAATATTTCTGTACTCTAATGGTTTTTTTGAGGGGATAGCTGAAACTATACTATATAATCTTTCATATCTATTTTTACCTATAAAATCTAATGCTAGTTTCTTTATTTCTTTCCAGACTTTATCTCTAGTTATATCATGAATAATTCCACCTGCAATTGTTACTACTGGAGAGTATTGCCTAATAATAAATCGATCACCAATTCCACACACTAAACTATTTTCTAATTTAAATAATGCCATGACTTTATTTTGATCACTCTCAATATTATTTTTTATAATTGAAATTCTTGCCATCACCTCTTTAGTCCCCAAATGAACTCGAACTCTCTGATTGCTTTTTATTGAGTATTTATTTTTATCAATAATAGATATTTCAGCTATAAATGAATTATTCTGTTGATAAGTTTTAGGCTTTGAAAGGTGATATCCCCTAGATAAATCAGCTGAACTTATATTATTTAAATTAATTGCTGCTCTTTCTCCAATATTAGTTTTATCTACATCTCTACCATGTGTTTGTATGTTTCTAATTTTAGATTGTTGATTCCCAGGCAATATCTCAACAGTTTCGCCAACACTTACTGACCCACTGGATACTGTACCTGTGACAACTGTTCCAAATCCTGTTTTACTAAATGTTCTATCGATATGCATTCTAAATAATCCAGTATTTTCTTTAGAAGGAATAGTAGATCCCATTTCTATAATTTGATGTTTTACATCATCTATACCTATTTTTTCAATAACTGATGTTTCAATAATTTTAGTATTATGCATAAAACTTGAATCAGTTAAATCTAATATATCTTTTTTAACTAGCTCTATCCAATCATTTTCAACTAGATCAACTTTATTTAAAACTACAAATCCATTTTTAATATTTAATAATTTTAAAATTTCAAAATGCTCTTTAGTCTGAGGCATTACCCCATCATCAGCAGCAATTACTAAAACAGCTATATCGATACCAGTACTTCCTGAAAGCATATTTTTTACAAATTTTTCGTGACCTGGAACATCTATTATTGTCACTTTATCTTCAAGATATGCAAAGCCAATATCAATAGTCATTCCTCTTAATTTTTCTTGATCAAGACTATCGGTATTTTTACCTGTTAATGCTTGGACTAGTGATGTTTTGCCATGATCTATATGCCCTGACATTCCTACAACTACTTGATTATCTATAGACATAAATTTATTTGGTCTGAGAGTAAATCAAGCTGATCATCTGTAATTGCTTTGAAGTCTATATGTACTAAATCATTTTTTATATAATTAAATATAGGTGAATTGCATAGACGTAATTTTTTTGAAATTTTATTTGAACTTAATACATCTGATTTTATGGTTATGGCAACACTTTCAATTGTTTCGGTAGGTAAAGACCCACTCCCAGCTTCTACTAATGTATCTGTGATTTTAAAGGTGAAACTTTTCTTGATACTATCATTTAAATTTTTGATTACTTCTTGAGCATTTTTATTTAAATGGTCTCTACTACGTAAAAAAAGCTGTAAGGCTAAATTCGATTTAGTTACACTATCTCTAGAGTCATATGTTCTAAGAATTTTTTCCATTAAAGCAATCCTATACTTATCACATCTAAGCGTGCGATACATTGGATTTTTATATATTCTATCTATCAATTCTTTTTTACCACTCAATATACCCGATTGAATACCACCTAGAAGCTTATCTCCACTATAGGTTACTACACTTGCTCCAGATGTTAAATACTCATTAATTTTTCTTTCAAATGGAATGTTTGATGAGTTATCATTTAAAATTGCTCCACTTCCAAGATCAAATAATAATTCTACTCCCTTGGATTTGCACAACTGAGATAATTTATCAAAATCTACAGATTCTGTAAATCCAACAACTTTATAATTAGATGTATGAACAACCAAAACTGCTGCAGTATCTTTATCTATTGCATTTTCATAATCTGATAGTTTGGTTTTATTTGTTGTACCTACCTCTACCATTTTACATCTAGAACTTTCAATTATATCTGGGATTCTAAATGAGCCCCCTATTTCTACCTGCTCACCTCTGCTGATGATAACTTTTTTATTTTTACATATAGAGTTAAGCATTATCATAACTGCTGCTGCATTATTATTAACCATTAATGATTGTTCGCTACCAACCAAACTATTTATAATTGGAGAGATATGATCAAGTCTATTCCCTCTAGAGTTAGAACCAATATTCACTTCTAAATTACTGTATGGATAAATTGATTCCGCAACCGATAAAATCATATCTTTAGATAGTGGGGCTCTGCCTAAACCTGTATTTAATATAATTCCAGTTCCATTAATAACACTTCTTAAACTATGAATACTATTTAAAAGAATTATTTTTTCAACATTTTGATGAATATACTTAGGAATATCATCTGGAATCTTTCCTTGATTAATCTCTAATCTTAAATTAGATAAGAAATGGTTAATTTTAGATTTTAGAAGATGAGATGGGACCTTGTTAGAATTATTAGATGTAGATAAAATTTTATCTAAAGAGGGGATGTTCTTAAGTGCCTCACGGGCAATATCACTTTTACTCATAATTTTTGATTCCATTGAGAAAGCATGTATTACTTTTTCTCCCATACTTTTTCATTAATGAATAAATCAACAACATCTTTATCAAACTCACCAAATTTTGCACCATTCTTTAAAATCTCACAGGCCTTATCTATTGGAGTAGGTGGTTTATATGGTCTATCTTGAGCAGTAACTGCATCCCAAACATCTGCAACACACATGATACGAGCAGGCAAAGGAATCTCATCTCCTTTTAAACCATTAGGGTAACCTTTGCCATTAACATGTTCATGATGACAAGAAGCATAGAAGGGTACATTCTTCAACTTATTGGGAAAGGGTAATTTATTTAACAAAGTTTTTGTGTGAATAATATGTTTTTGAATTTTACTTCGTTCATCATCATTTAAGCTTCCTTTTTTAATACTTAATGATACTAACTCTTCATCAGTTATATATGGGTGCTCATTACCAGAAGAATCTAAATATGTTTTTTTAGCTATATCTCTCAAATATTCTTCTTTATCATCTGGTAAAAACCCAGGCTTATTAAGCCAATTAATAAATTCAAACTCTTTATTCCACTCATCTAAATTAGTTTTCAACTCATCATCAACAAAATCTTCAGATTTATTATTTTTAAGGTTTCTAATTTTTGAATTAAAAATGAAGTTTTCTTTAATTGTGTAAAATCTTTCTAAAACTAATTGAAAATTAGCACCATCTAATCTATTTCTTTTTTCAAGAACCGCTTCAGGGACACCTATTTTACCAACATCATGCATAATACCAGAAATCCAAATCTCTTTTAGCTGCTCTTCTGTATAATTAATATCTTTAAATGGACCGTCTTTCTTATCTGATATAATCTGAGCTAGCCTTCTTGTAAACCATGCGACCCTGCTTGAATGACCTGCTGTATGAGGACTTCTTCTATCAATCGCTTTTACAGTATATCTAATTATTGATTCAAGAAGATTTTCTACCTCGTCAATTAGCTCAACGGTATCTAATGCCACAGCAGCTTGGCTGCCCAATGACTGAATAAGATCATTAAATTCTAAATCAAATGGGATAATATTATCATCTTCATCTTTAGCGTTAAGTAATTGCAAAATTCCAATGACTTCATTTTCATGATTAATCATAGGAACAACAAGCATAGAATTAGTTCTATATCCTGAAAATTTCTCATATGCTTTTGACCCCTCCGACAGAGGCGTATTGTCTTTATAAATATCTGGAATATTTAATGATTCTTTCTTGTGATATACATAAGAAGCAACAGCATTCATATTAGGCTCTTTATTTTTATCATATAAATCTAAAGGCTTCAACGATGGTTTTATCCCAGAATTACCTCCAGAATACTCATTCATCGTATCATTATGCATTACTGTAAACTGTAATTTCTTTTTACTCTTTGAAATCCTATAAAATGTTCCTGCATCACAATTAGTGAATGATCTTGATTCTGATAGAATCATTTCAAGTAACTTTAATATATTTTTTTCAGAGGAAAGGGCAATACCAATCTGACTTAATTTTTTTGCCAGCTGTGCCTGTTTTGAATCTGATTGTTTTTGATTTTTCTTCATACTTTAATTATAACAAAAAATGCTCTCTAACAATTTATAATAATTATTTTTGAGAGCATTTCCAAGAATATAAAAACTCTATTTTCTTTCTTTAATTCTAGCGGCCTTACCTTTTAATTCTCTCAAATAGTAAAGCTTAGCTCTTCTAACTTTTCCTTTTTTCAACACTTTAATTGAATCAATATTTGGTGAATGAAGTGGAAATATTCTCTCAACTCCTACGCCATTAGATATTTTTCGTACTGTAAATGTTTTATCTAAACCTCCGCCAGAAGAAATTGCAATTACTACTCCTTCAAAATTCTGAATTCTAGATTTACTCCCCTCTACAACCTTTACACCAACATTCACAGTGTCTCCAGATCTAAAGCTTGGGAGATCTTCTCTAATATAATCTGAAACAGCATTCATGACTTTATTCATTTCTTATTCTACCTTATTGTTATTTTTTAAATATTTCTTATATAAATCTAATCTTCTAATCTTTGTTTTTTCAATTCTATTTTTCAATTTCCATTTATCAATTTCTTTATGATTACCAGATAGTAATACATCAGGAACTTTTAAATCTCTAAATACGTCTGGCCTAGTATAATGCGCATGATCTAATAAATCACCATAAAAAGAATCTGTCTTTGCTGAATTAATATTATTAATTACTCCTGGGATTAATCTCACAATGGTATCTGTAATTACACATGCAGGTAATTCACCACCTGTAAGTATATAATCTCCAATTGAGACTTCATCAGTTACTAATTCATCTCTAACTCTCTGATCAACTCCTTTATAATGACCACATATAAAAATTATATCTTCTGCCTCAGATAAATCTAGAGATAGTTTCATATCAAGTTTCTTACCATCTGGAGTTGGAAATACAACTCTCCGCTTATCACTAATTTTAGTAATACTTTCAAAGGCACTAAAAATAGGCTGAGCCTGCAATATCATTCCATCACCACCACCAAAAGGATAGTCATCAATTCTTCTATGTATATCTTCAGAGAATGAAAATAAATCTAAGAAATTATAGTTAACAATTTCTTTTTTCTTTGCTCTATCTAATATACTCGTTGATGTAAGGGCTTTAAGTAAATCACAGAACGGTGATATAAATGAAATATTTTTCATATTTAAATAAACAAGCCCTCAATTGGGTCAATAATTATTACTTCTTGATCTTGGTCAACCTCTAAAACAACATCATCAATCAATGGAATTAAATATTCTTTATCATCTTTAGAAATATTTAAAACACTATTTGCAGGTAAAGCTAGTACTTCAGTTACCTTACCATAATTATTATTAGATTTATCTATCAAACTATATCCAACCAAATCACTCAAATAATATTCACTATCATTAATTTTAGGTAAATCATTTCTATCAACATTAACAATATATCCTCTAAGATCATCTGCGTCATTAATCGTATTTATGTCAAAAAACTTAATCCTATTTTTTCTAAATGAATAAAAAATTCTTTCAATTTTAAATTCAATAATATTTTTCTGAGGGCTCTCCAAAAAAACTTTTTGGTCTTTTTGCAAGGATTTAGACTCCTCATTATAAAACAAAATTTTTAGTTCTCCTTTAATTCCATGAGGCTTAAGTATCTCACCTAGTGGAATTTTTTTAGTCAAACTATTCAATTATTTCTAAAATTGCTCTTTTGCCACCTTCTTTTGCAGTTGCTGCGGATAACAAAGTACGAATAGCGCCGACATTTTTGCCATGCTTTCCAATTACTTTTCCAACATCTCCATCTCCCACACGAAGTTCATAGATCATAGTATTTTCACTCTCAGTAACATCAATAATAACTTCATCTGGCTTATCAACAATTGCTTTAACAATATCAACTAGCAAATCTTTCATAAACACCTCCATTTCTATAGATTAATCAATTTATTTATAATAAATATTTAACTATCAATCTACTTATCTGTTCCATCTTTTTCTTCATTTTCGTCTGCAGCAGCCTCTTCTGCTGGCGCTTCCTCTGCAGCGGCTTCTTCTGCTGGCGCTTCTTCTGTAGCAGCTTCTTCTACTGGTGCTTCTTCTGCAGCAGCCTCTTCAGCTGGTGCTTCTTCAGCAGGTGCTTCTTCTACAGCAGCTTCTTCAGCTGGTGCTTCTTCTGCAGCAACTTCTTCTACTGGTGCTTCTTCTGCAGCAGCCTCTTCAGCTGGTGCTTCTTCAGCAGGTGCTTCT
>PCCQ01000075.1 GCA_002731795.1 Fidelibacterota bacterium | reverse complement strand
TCCTTTGTTACATAATGTGAAGTTGCACCAATTATTTTTACTCCGCGATTCCATGCTTTGTGATATGGTTTTCCACCTTTAAATGCAGGAAGAAAGCTATGATGAATATTGATCATTCTCTCATTATACAAATCAACAATGGAATCTGGAATAATTTGCATATATCTTGCGAGAACTATTAAATCAATATTATACTTTTCAAGAATCTTATGAAGTTGCTTTTCAGCATCATATTTATTTTCTAGGTCTAAATACATATATTCAATATTAAATTGGTTTGCAATATCTTCTAAAGTCTTATGATTACTTATAATACATTTAATATCTGAATCAATTTCTTTTATCTTATTTTTAATTAAAATATCATATAATGGAAGCGATTCTTTACTCACAAACACTGCGACGTTTTGCCTTGATTGCTTACAATTGATTTTTGAGGTGGCATTCATTGTTTTATCAGTTTTAGATAAATGCTTTTTGAGCTGATTAATTTTTAGTTTTTTATCTAACATTTCGGCTTCGATTCTCATGAAAAACATTTCGTCATCTGACTCTACATGTTGTTCGAGCTTTAGTATATTCATGTTTAATGATGAAAACAGCTCTGTATAATTCGATATTATACCCCTTTGATCAGGTGCCTTAATATGCATAACTACTTTTTTCACTAAGACCCCTTATATTTGTTGACAATTGGGTATCTACGACCAATTCCAAAAGCTTTATTTGATATTTTTATTCCTGGAGGAGCTTGTCTTCTTTTATATTCTGAAAGATAAATTTTGTTTAAAATATCATCAATTGTTTCTTCGTTATAACCAATGTCTATCAAATTTTGCTTTTCCATATTATCATTAATAATTAGATCAACCAAAGGGGCTATAATTTCATAATCAAAAGGATCATATTGATTCTCTCTTAATTCAGCTGATGGGGCTTTATCAATTGAATTCTGAGGAATTATAGTTTTGCCCTTTGATGAATTAATCCATTTAGCAAGATCATATACTTCAATTTTATTTAAATCACTAATTACACCCAATGCTCCACACATATCTCCATACATTGTACAGTATCCTAAGGCCAATTCTGTTTTATTTCCTGTATTTAAAACCAGGCCGTTAATTTTATTTGCAATAGACATCAGAATATTACCACGAATTCGAGCTTGTAAATTCTCTTCTGCTAGTCCAATTTGAGTATCTTTGAAAAAAACATCCATATGATTCAAAAACTCATTAAATACATTATTGATAGGAATTGTTTCAAAATTAATGCCGAGATTATCAGCTAATATATGAGCATCATCTTTACTATGATTGGATGAAAATTTAGATGGCATTGAAATTCCATAAACATTATCTGGCCCAATTGCCTCTGAAACTAAAGCAGCTGTTAAAGCAGAATCAATTCCACCACTAAGACCTATAACAGCTTTTTGAAAATTGGTTTTACTAAAATAATCTCTAACTCCAGTTCTCAATGCTTTAAATATTTCCTCCAAAACGTCACTTGAGACTTGAACATCTTTATTATTACTAGCTTGATTAAAGTTAAAATCAAGAATTTCTTGCTTAAACATTTTCGCTAACAATTTATTTTTTCCATTTGAATTAATTATAAAAGACCTCCCATCAAACACCAATTCATCTTGAGCCCCTACCATATTACAGTATATAAAGTAATACTTTAAGTGTTTAGCCTTATCTAAACATAATTTAAGTCGCTTATCTATTACATTTTTTCTGTATGGAGATGCAGAAATATTAATCATCATTTCAGCGCCCTTCCGAATCAATTCATCTGAAACACTTAGATCATAATTTTGATCCCAAAGATCTTCGCATATTTGAACACCAATTTTTATAACTTTTCCATCTAAGCTAATTTCATAAGGCTCGATCATGTTTGATGATTTAAAATATCTTTTTTCATCAAATACATCATAAGTAGGGAGTAATACCTTATCATGATATCCTAATATTTTTTGATTATTAATAATTACTGCAGAATTATACAGATTCTTTTCATAGTATCTTGGTAAACCTATAATTGCAACTTTTTTTTGGACATTGCTTTTTAAAGATTTAATAGCATCTTGAGCTTGATTTATAAACTTAGAATCTAGCAATAAATCTTGAGGTGGATAACCAGTAATTGCAAGCTCAGGAAATATTACAATGGAATGCTCAGGAGATGAAATAATTGTCTTGCTAATTAATTCAAAATTACCACTAATATCTCCAACAATTGGATTAATCTGAGCAATACGTATATTCATAATTAAGGATTTAATCTCCCCATGGTTCTGGCAAATGGAGTAGTTTCTCTAATGTGTGTTAACCCACATAGCCAAGCTACCACTCTTTCAAGCCCCATTCCAAATCCTGAATGAGGGACAGAGCCAAACCTCCTTAAATCTAAAAACCAATCATAATCCTCTTTATTAAGCCCTTCTTCTTTTATTCTATCTAATAGAATATCTATGTCAGTTTCTCTTTCAGAACCGCCAACAATTTCGCCATAGCCCTCAGGGGCAAGTATATCCATACCTAAAACCACTTTATCATTCTCAGGATCTCTTTTCATATAAAAAGCTTTTATCTTAGAAGGAAAACGATGGACTATAACTGGACTATCAAACTTTTCTGCAATATGTGTTTCTTCAGGAGATCCAAAGTCATCTCCCCATTCGATATCAAATCCATCTTTTTTTAGAATATCTATACAATCAGAATAACTTAATCGGGGAAATGGAGCTTTAATTTTTTTCAATATTTCAATATCTCGTTCTAAAGTCACTAAATGCTCTTTGCATGTTGATAGAACATGACTAACAATGTATGCAAGTAAGTCTTCAGCCCATTGTATATCCTCCTCAATATCACAATATGCTATTTCTGGCTCAACCATCCAGAATTCAGTAAGATGTCTTCTAGTTTTACTTTTTTCCGCACGAAAACATGGTCCAAAATTATAATGTCTACCGAAAGCCATCGCTGATGCTTCACCATATAGTTGGCCTGTTTGAGCTAAATATGCTGTTTTACCAAAATAATCTGTTCCAAACAGGGTAGATGTGCCCTCTGCAGCATTTGGAGTAAAAATAGGGCTATCAACTAAAGTAAAATCATTGGAATCAAAAAAGTCTCTTATCGCTTTAATTATTTGATGACGAACTTTTAAAATTGCATGTTGTTTTTTTGACCTTAACCATAGATGCCTATGATTCATAAGAAAATCTGTACCATGTTCCTTAGGAGTTATTGGATAATCTTTACTTATATGGATAATTTCAACTTTACTTGCTATAACTTCATACCCACCAAGGGCTCTTTCATTCTCTACAACTTTACCTTCAATTACAACAGATGACTCCTGAGTTAGTTTTTTTACCGATTCAAAATTTTCTTCACCTATATCATTTTTTGCTACAATACATTGAAGCAAACCGAATCCATCGCGAAACGTTAAAAAACCTATTTTCCCACTACGTCTAAAACTATAAACCCAACCTTTAAGTGTAACTTCTTTGTCAACATGCTCTTTAATATTTTTAATAAATACTCTATCCATTTCTTATCTCCTATCTACCAAGTTGAAATAATATTATTAGTAATTGTTTCAGTTACTTGCCTCGCTGCAATTTTTATTGCACTTTCTCTAGGTAATCCAAATTCATCATCATCTTTTTCATCAACAAAACTATCATTATCGTTATCAATTCCATCAGACCCTATATCATTCTGTGGATCATAAGCAGCCCAACCTGAAAATTCTTGATCTATAAGGACTTCATCATTTTTAAGGTCATACCATTTTACTCTAACTTTTATATCTACTCTATACCTATCAACTACTTCATATCCAGTAACATTTATCTCATCAATATCATAAGAATATGGCTTATCACTAAAAAGAGTGACAGTTAAATCTATACGACTATCAGAATTTTCAGATGGCAAAAGCTTTAAAATATTTTCATTTATAAATGACTTTTGTAATTCATTTTTTAAAAAGTCTGTAGCAGAAGATTCTATAGTATTATTCTTGATGGGTGAAATATAGACAGATTTAATATGAGCTGGAATAGAACCTTTAAAGGAATAAAAAGAACATCCAGGGATTAAAATAAATAAAAATACAATAAATCTAAATTTCATATTCTTTTATCTTTCGATAAAGTGTTCGCTCTGAGATATTTAAAACTTCTGCAGTCTTTCTTCTATTACCTTTAAATTTTTCTAAGCATCTTTTAATCATCTCATGCTCTATTTCTTCTAAGCTTATTTCGCCAATTGTGTCCTCATTTAAAGCATAAATAGCTGCATCTTCAACACTTTCTCTTCCTTCATGGGGATTAGAAGATATTTCTGATTGAGGAGAAGGTAGAAAGAGGGCAGGATTTGAAGGAGCAGAAGCCTCTTCAGCAGTCATGCTTTTTGTAGAGATCATTTGCTTAATTTCATTAATATCTTGTCTTAAAAACAATAACTGTTTGAGAATCAATTCTCTTTCAACTTTATCAGACTCGACATCTACATGTACAGGTAAATTTGTATTTGCATTAAATGTTTCCATACTTAGTTTCTTCTGAACAATATCAACAGTAATTCGTTCTCCTCTGTTCATAACCAGTAAACTCTCAACAACATTTTTCAATTCCCTAACATTTCCTGGCCAAGCATAATTTTTCATAATTTCAATAGAGTCTCTTTCAAAACCTTTGTAGGCAATATCATTTTTCGCTGTAAACTCAAGGCCAAATCTATCTACAAGCTCAGGAATGTCATCAGTATGCTCATTTAAAGAAGGAACATCTATACATACTGTTTTCAGTCTAAAATATAAATCCTTTCTAAAGTTATTGCTCATAACCTCTTTTGATAAATCTCGATTAGTTGCTGCTATAATCCTCGTATCAACTTTTTCAGACTTAGTGTCTCCAACACGTATAAACTCTCCCTGCTCAATTACACGAAGAAGCTTAGCTTGAATTTCAAGGGGGAGCTCTCCAATTTCATCTAAAAATATTGTACCTTTATCGGCCGCTTCAAAATACCCTTTTCTAGATTCATTCGCTCCCGTAAATGCTCCTTTTTTATGGCCAAATAGTTCGCTTTCAATAATTCCACTAGGAATAGCAGCGCAATTAACTGTTATTAATTTTTCATGTTTTCTTTTACTATTTTTATGGATAGCCTTAGCAACCATTTCTTTACCAGCCCCTGAAGCACCTGTAACTAATACAGAAATATCCGTATTTGCTACTTGCCCTACCATAAAAATCATTTCATCCATCTTATCTGATGAACCTATAATATTTGCTGATTTTTTTATTTTTTCTATATCAATGATCATAGATTATCCTCACTTGTAACTTAAGCCTTTTTTGCCAATATCTTTGCGAAAGAATTTGCCTTCAAAGCTAATTTTTTCTGCCAACTTATACGCCTTTAAAATTGCATCTTTAAGATTATCGCCTATCCCAACTACATTTAATACTCGACCTCCACTAGTAATAATTTTTTTGTCAACTAGAGTGGTTCCAGCATGAAATACACTTCCATCCTCAATTTGATCTAATTCAAAAATTTCCATTCCTTTATTGTAACTATTTGGATATCCATCAGCTGCTAGTACAATGGTTACTGCAGTTTTACTGGAAATCTCTAGGTTAACATTTTTTAAATTTCCACTAAGGCAACTATTTAACAAACTATAAAAAGAATCTTTTAAAAGCGGAATTACGACCTGAGTCTCAGGATCACCCATTCTTACATTAAATTCGATAACATACGGCTCATTATTGACAATCATAATACCTACATATAGAAAACCTGTATATGGATGGCCCTTATCTTTCATTGCAGTTAAAATTGGCTTAATAATTTTGTTTTCTGTTTGAGATAAAATGTTTTCTGTTGATAATGGTGTAGGTGAATAAGCCCCCATACCTCCGGTATTGGGTCCCAGATCATTATCATAAGCCCTTTTATGATCTTGCGCTGTATTTAAAATTTTATAGTCTTGACCATCACAAACTGCAAATATTGATAATTCTTCGCCATACAGGCATTCTTCTACAGATACACTCTTACTTGCATCTCCAAATCCAGATTTTTTAAACATTAAATCAAGGGCTTCATTAAAAGAATTTTCATCTTCACAAATAATGACTCCCTTACCTGCAGCAAGTCCATCAGCTTTAATTACAATTGGAAGCCCCCAATCATTTTTAACTTCTAAAACTTCTTCTGCTGATGAGCACTTTTTATATTTAGGCTGAGGAATATTATATTCAGCCATAACTTCTCTTGCAAAAAGTTTACTGCTCTCAAGTTGAGATGCATATTTGTCTGGCCCAAAAACATTAATGTCATTTGTTTTTAAAAAATCAACTATTCCATTTGCGAGAGGAGCCTCTGGTCCTACTAGGACTAAATCAATTTTATACTTAATGACTTGCTCTAAAATTTCATTATTATTATTGATGTCACAGTCAATATTAATAGCAAAAGCACTAGTTCCACCATTACCAGGAGCACAATAAACCTGCCCCACCTCATTATCTTTATTTAGTTTCCATGCAAAAGCACACTCTCTACCTCCTGAACCAATAACCATTACTCTCTTATCTGACATTATTTTACAGCTCCTTGCTTTAACTCTTTAATTTTATCTCTATAAATAGCAGCGACTTCAAATTTCATGTTTTCAGCTGCTTTTTTCATTTTTCTTTCAAAACTAATTATCAAATCCTGCATCTCAACTTTATCCATATTCTCAAAATTTATATTCAAATCATTTGAATCTATTGCTTTAATCATCTCATCTTCTCTTTCATCAGCAACAGAAGTAGACAACGATATTTGATCAATAGATTTAAGTATAGTTTTAGGCGAAATACCATTTTCCTTATTATATTTTTTCTGGACTTCTCTTCTCTTAGCTGTCTCGTCTATTAAATGTTGCATTGCCTCTGTAATATAATCTCCAAATAATATTACTTTACCATTCACATTTCGAGCTGCTCTTCCTGCTACTTGCATCAATGATGATTTCGATCTTAAAAAACCTTGCTTATCTGCATCCAGTACAGCAATTAAAGATACCTCTGGGAGATCTAATCCTTCTCTTAAAAGATTAATACCTATAAGCACATCAAATTCATTTAAACGAAGAGACCTAATGATTTTTACTCTTTCTATCGTATCGATCTCACTGTGCATATATTCTGCTCTTATACCAACCCCTTTAAGGTAGTCAGTCAAATCTTCTGCCATTTTTTTTGTAAGAGTAGTAACAAGTATTCTTTCATTATTTTTTATAACATTTTTAATCTGTTCAATAAGGTAATCAATTTGTCCTTCAGTGGGCACAACCATTATCTTTGGATCTAAAAGTCCAGTAGGTCTTATGATTTGCTCAACAAACTCACCTTCTGCTTGCTCAAGTTCATATTCAGCTGGAGTTGCAGAAACATAAATCACCTTATCAATTAGTTTGTTAAATTCTTGAAATTTTAGAGGTCTATTATCAAGGGCAGATGGTAATCTAAATCCATATTCTATAAGTGATTCTTTTCGAGATCTATCCCCATTATACATTGCTTTAACTTGTGGGATAGAAACATGAGATTCATCAACAAAAAATAAAAAATCCTCTGGAAAATAATCCATTAAAGTAAATGGTCTTTCTCCTGGCTTTCGACCATCTATATGTCTTGAATAATTCTCTATACCAGAACAATATCCAAGTTCCATCATCATTTCAATATCGAATAATGTGCGTTGCTCAAGTCGCTGAGCTTCTAGCAATTTATCTGCCTTTCGTAAATCTGCAAGTCTTGGGTGAAGTTCTGTTCTTATGTCTTCAATTGCCCTATTGATATTTTCTCTAGTGGTTACAAAATGTTTGGCTGGGTAGATATAGTATCTATCAAGATCTTGTTTCACCTTCATTGTCATCGGGTCAAAAATACTTATTCTATCAACTTCATCATCAAAAAACTCTACCCTAACAGCATCGGTTTCATACATAGGAAATATCTCTATCGTATCACCTCTACTCCTAAATAATCCTGGCTCTAATACCATATCATTGCGATTATAGTGTATATTTACAAGTTTTTTAAAAAAAGAATTAAGCTCTATCTTATCATTCAAATTGACTTCTACAAGCATATCCTTATAACTATCTGGAGAACCAATTCCATAGATACTACTAACGCTTGCGATAATAATTACATCATCTCTTGACATCAAGGAGGTTGTAGCTTTTAATCTTAATCGATCAATCTCTTCGTTTACAGAAGAATCTTTTTCAATAAATGTGTCCGTAACAGGTAAATATGCCTCTGGCTGATAGTAATCATAGTATGAAATGAAAAATTCAACTGCATTGTCTGGAAATAAAGCCTTGAACTCCCCATAAAGCTGAGCGGCAAGTGTTTTATTATGAGACAAAATAAGAGTTGGCTTTTGAATCTTTTCAATTACGTTTGCCATCGTAAAGGTCTTACCTGAACCGGTAATTCCTAGAAGAACTTGACTTTTTGTATTAGAATTTAGACCATCAACCAATGAGCTAATCGCTTGAGGCTGATCGCCAGAAGGTGAAAAATCTGATTTTATTTTAAATTCTGCCATATTGACTTATTTTCTGTCTATTTAAAGACAATTTAATTTAATGACAATTTTTCTTATTATCATATATAATTTTGAACTATTTATCAATAAAGGTTAACTTAAAGAGCTTTAAATAATTAAATAGGAGTTT
>PCCQ01000074.1 GCA_002731795.1 Fidelibacterota bacterium | reverse complement strand
GATAATGAAGATATTTATTTTGATGAAAGTAGTTGTCTAAATGGATGTTCATCAGACTGTGAATCGGGTACTTTAGAATCAGGTGATATTAGAGCGCAACGATTTAATTCCAATATGGAAACTCTGTGGGATGAAGATGATACTAATAGTGGAAAAGTTATATGTGACGATGAATACCTCCAAACTAAGGCTAAGGTTACTACTTTTGGTGATAATGTAGTTGTAGTATGGAGAGATTTGAGAAATGATGATGATGGAGATGTCTATGCTCAAATTATAAATTCTACTGGTGACAATCTTCTTGCAGATAACGGTGTTGTAGTATGTGATGATGAGGGACAGCAAGTTTCACCCAGAGTTAAAACAGATGGGACTCATGCATTCATATATTGGGAAGATAAGAGATTTAATAATGTAGATCCTTATGTTCAAAAAATGGATGCTTCCGGTAATATGCTTTGGACCGAAAATGGTGTTCAGCTTGCGAATGATATAAATAATCAAGACCAGTTGAGAATGGCGGTTGATAATAATGGCGGTGCATTTTTTACATGGATGGATGGTAGAGGTGAAGATAATCCAGTTTGGAGTGGTGCAGATATATATTTAGAGCACGTAGGTCCAGATGGAAATGTTACATTTGGTGGCTCCGGGATACCAATCGATCAAGACACTGGACCTCAGAAAGATCCGCTGATTAAATGCAATTCTAATGGTGAATCTTATGTTATATGGGCTGATTTAAAAGATGGGGCCAATATAAGCGTTGATCT
The DNA here is from genome assembly GCA_002731795.1 of Fidelibacterota bacterium. Lineage (GTDB taxonomy): Bacteria > Fidelibacterota > Marinisomatia > SCGC-AAA003-L08 > D37C17 > TMED161. Next base: position 13,780 of record PCCQ01000074.1, on the reverse strand, counting down.
TCAAATCGCGACGACTGCAGGGCCTTCACTCGAAGACAATGGCAGAGAAATATGGTATGGTGTAGACGGAAATGCTCTTTTGAGTAATTCAATAAATCTTTCAGATGGAAAGCATTTAGTTGCTTGGGAAGACAATAGATTTTTTAGTACTGGTCGCCCAGGTTCGTATACATATGGACTAGTAGTTGAAGAAGATATGGATATGAATACTCACCAAACAGCTTCCCCCTTATCTTTAAACCCTTATCAGGGACCTCATGGAGGTAACTATTATTACCGAGCAAAATTAGCAAATGTTGGTGAATCTATTATGATGAATTTTCATCAATACGATGGTCCTTATTTGCAATATATTCAAATGATTGATTCTGATTTAAATATTTTAGGAAATGACAATGGTAATCAGGTAGATGCTAATGGAGATGATCAAAAATATTCTGGACTTTGTTCGGTAAATGATAATTTTTACTTAGCATATTCAAGCCTAGCATTTTCATATGGAATCTATTTAAATAAATATGATGCTAGTGGCGCTTCAGTTTGGGGTGAACCAGTAAATATCGTAGAGGCTAGTTTTTCTGATAATTTGGTTCAAGCAGTATTACCAAATGAAGCAAATGATGGACTTGCTGTAGTTTATGAAGAAGCTAGTTTTATGGGAACAGGTTTAAATATGATATTTGTTGATAGTAATGGACAAACTATTTCACAATTCCCAGTTTGTACAAGCTGTGATAATCCTAAATATGAATCACATGCAATTGGAGATAATGAGTTTATAGTACTTTTTACAGCTGATAACAATCAAGATGCTGATTTATTTGCCCAAATATTTTCATTTGATGGAGAAATTTTAGGATCAGATAATGGATTTGTAGTTTCTGATGAAATTAGAGATCAAATCAATTCTGATATTACCTACAGCGTGGTAAATGATGAATATCTTACTTGTTGGACTGATGGAAGAGATTCATTTGTTGATGATACTGGCCAAGAAAATCCTGATAAAAATATTATTTGCACAAAAATTTATTTTGATACTGAAGCATCTTTATCTGAAGAAATTGATGTTGCCTCAGTTCAAGGAAGTCAACAGCAGAATCCTTCTGTCTATGCAACACACACAGGTACCTATCTTGTTGGGTGGGAAGATATGAGAAGCGCAGCTGATATAGATCAGAGTCTTAATTTGTCTTTTGAATGGGACGCTTATTTTCAAGAGCTAGACTCTTTTGGAGCTATATATCAAGATGGGGGAATTCCATTGTCAATTGATCCGTTTGGTCAAGTAAATATTGAATTTGGTGTTTTATCTGAGCAGAGCAACTTATATCTCGCATATTGGGAAGATGATAGAAGTACTGGTAAAGAGCTTCTTACAAATATCTATGCTCAGATGATTTCTCCATCAAGTGATTCTAATTGTCTTCAATATGATGTCAACACTGATGGTAATATTGATATTTTAGATGTTATTCAGATGGTTGGAATTGTTTTAGGAAATGTTGTCCCCAGTGAATTGCAGGAGTGTGCATCAGATGCTAATGGAGATGGAAGCATCGATGTCCTAGATGTGATTCAAGCAGTTCAGTATATTTTAAATTCATAGACTTACATTCTAATGATTTATTATATACTTTGCTTATTTTTATCATTCCAGATTTTAAAGTCTGATAGTCCATTATCGGATAGATATCACACATACTCTGAAATTGATTCGATTTTGCATGAACTAAATGAAGAGTTTGGTGATACACTTAATGTTAACTCTCCATACCCAAATAGCGGACCAATATTTAAGCTTATTGAGCTTGGTGTTTCAAATCAAGACAGCTTACCATTTTGGGCTGTCAAACTATCTTTTAATGCTCATATTGATGAAGATGAACCGAGAGTTTTAATTCTGGGTCAGTGCCATGCTGAAGAAATTCTGGGTGTTGAAGTGTCTATGGAACTGATCGAACGATTTCTACGCCCTGAAGAGCATCCTGCTGACTTTCAATCACTAGCTGGTATACTATATTCATCAGAAATTTGGATTGTTCCAACGCATAACCCTGAAGGGTTAAGTGTTGTTCATGGCTGGATTGATGAACAAGAGAACTGGGTTCAAGATGTTAGTTATAGAAAAAATAAAACTGATGCAAATCAAAATGGAATTTTTGATTATGACCCCATAGGCTATGGAAATGATTTAGACGGAGTTGATTTAAATAGGAATTATCCACTTAATTGGATGTTTGGAGATCAGTATCTTGAGACTGATGAGGGATGCTCATCCAATCCATCTTATGTCTCAAACTATGATTATTATAGAGGAGAAGCTCCGTTTTCTGAAAATGAGATTTCTATAATTTCTAAGCTTATGCTTGATTATGATTTTATTTTATCAATTGCTTATCATAGCTCTCGATCAGGATGCGTTGCTGAGAGAGTTATATATCCATGGAATTGGCCCGGAGCAAAATTAGCGCCTGATTATCAAGTTATACAGCCTTTAGGTCAAGAAATCGCTGAATTAACTCCTAAAGAAGTAGGGAATGGGACATATCATTTTGCAGCTAGTGGCTCAATGAGAGGAAATGCCCATGACTGGTCTTATTCTCAAGCTGGAAGTATACAGTATTTGATTGAAGTTGGAACTTCAAATATGCAGCCAGATGATGTGGATCTTATTGAAAACACAATTGAAAGAAATCTTCCTGGAGCTTTTCATTTAATGAAAAGAGCAGCAGGAATAAATTATCCTACTGGTCCTGATAAGTATCAAATAAAAGGAATTGTATCTGATGCTTCAAATGGAATGCCAATTGAGGGCGTTGAAGTTGAAATAGCCCAGATGTCTGGTGGAGTATTAGCGCCAAGATTAACAAATAAATTTGGAAGATATCATCGATTATTATATTATGATTCATTTGATCTTAAATTCTCAAAGCATGGATATTATGATTCATATTATGATAATTTTGTCCCAAGTGCAGAGGTGGTTGGTCAGTATGATGTTCAACTGGATCCAAAACCAGAATTTAATATTGATATGATGATTGATGTGCCTGATTATCATTCAGATGCAATTGTACTTAATGTAAAGACAGATAATTACAGTGAAGATTTTTCTGTTTTTTCAGGACAAAATAATTTAAATCTTCCTGAAGGCTTATATACTTTTACAATCATTTCTGATGATATATTTCCGATAGTCCAAGAAGTGAACCTTTCAAGTGATTTAGAATTAGAATTTTATTTAGATTGGTATGATATATTATTGGATGATGATTTTAATGATATATATAGCTGGGAGAATATGTGCGGAGAGTGGAATGTTCAAAATGGAAAGCTTTTATCTCAATATGATTTATTATATCCAAATTATACTCCAGTTTGTCCGATTCGAATAAATTCTTCTGATATTGCATTAGATGAGCCTGTGAATGCGGTTTTAAAATTAGATATGATGTATGAGCTTGAGTGGGATAAGGATACTTTATTTTTTGATTTATTTAATTCATCTGATAGCTTAAGAATCGCTAGCTTTTATGATCAAGATTGGGGTGATAATAAGTCTTACTATTATGGTATCGAAGTCCCACAATCTACTGATAATCAGCTTAGTCTTGGAATAGTATCTGACATTACCATTGGATACAGGGGATTATCTTTAGATGCTTTAAGTCTAGTTTATGATCCACCATATGATTGTTTGAAAGGCGATTTAAATCATGATGGGTACTCACAAGTTACTGATATCGTCATACTGTTAGATATAATTTTAAATGAAATTAGTCCATCGGGTTTTCAGCTATGTAGCAGCGATAAAAGAGAAGATCAAAATATTGATATTCTTGATGTTATAAGTATTTTAAATCAAATTTTAGGAGAATAAAACGTGAAAAGAATTTTATTTTTGTCATTATTAATATCTACGCTTCTATCTGATATGATTCCCATTTCAAAGAAAAATTTTGTTAAAGATAGAGAGGAAAGTTTTGGTAGGGGTTCTTATTTAATAGTGCTTTCAAATTCAAGTTTAAACAATGCAGCTCTTTCTTTCTTTACTAATCTAAAGAAAACGCAAGGATTTGATGTAGATGTTGTTTCTTTCAGGGAAGGTGATGATGATATTGAAGGAATTAATGGGGTTATTAATGATGATTTGAGAAACTATTTAATTAATTATTATAGCCAGAATCAAATGCTTGAGTATGTTCTTTTGGTTGGTGATGTTAATCAAAATAATGAAAATTATAATATACCAACATATGAGATTCCATCCTATAATGAAGCAGAGAATGATCAGACTGACTATCCATATACTTTCTTTGATGCTGGTGATGGGAATGAGGATCCTCTTTCTCCTCATTTTTTTATAGGTAGATGGTCAATTGGAAGTTCTACAGATCTGTCGAATATAATTAATAGAAATCTTCATTATGCTCAGCTAAATGAGCAGTTTATTCCCGATCCAAGTTATTTAAATAATGCACTTGTTGTTGCTGGTAACTATAGCGGTGAAGGTAACCCACCATCTATATGGCCTGTAACTCCAGTTTGGACATCAAAGTGGTTACTTGAGGAACTAAATCATTTTGGATATGAGACGGTAGATAGCTCTTTTTTTCATAAACACAATTATAATTATGGAACTAACCCAGATGCTATTCAAGCTTCATGGAATGAGGGGGTCGGAGTTATTAACTACAGAGGATGGGGTGATGCTAGAGGATGGCATAAACCTCAATTTAGGTTAGATGAAATTAATGATTTATTAAATCCTTCATTTTCCTTACCTGTAGTATTTAGTTTTGTTTGCAATACAGGTGATTTTGGAAATGAGCAGCAGGTATTTTGTTTTGGTGAGACATTGTTGACTGCTGGTACAATAAATGCACCTAAAGGTGCGGTTGCGATGGTTGGACCTTCTGATTTAGATACTGATACTAGATTCAATAATGTTCTTTGTGGTGCATTGTGGGATGATTTACTTGAAGGAAGAGTCGATGAGTTGGCTCCTGCTTTACATGTAGGTAAACAAGCTGTTGAGCAAGAATTTTTAGGCCTTCAAGTAAATGGTACAAATATTGGTGAGTTTTATCATCATGTGTATGGAGTTTTGGGCGATCCAAGTTTGAGTGTTTGGCTTCAAGAGCCAAGTAGAATGGAGTTAAGTATAGATAATAATTCTCCTATAAATAATTCTTTTATAAATGTTATAGTTACCGATGTAGGTACAGGTGATCCTTTGCAAGATGTGGTCGGTGTATTTATGCTCGACGGAGAAATAGTAGGCAAAGGCTTATCAAATGAATATGGTCAGCTTGATATCGATTTTGATGCCTCTGTGGGTAGCGAGCTAACTTTATATATTAACAAAGGACAATATTACCAAGAGTCTTATACTATCAATTTTGATTCAGATAGTGGTGATGATTTTGTTCAGAATGATTATAATTTGAATGAAGAGATTCTTGATTATGGATACGAATTCGAGATATATGATATTGATATTGAGAATGATTGGATTGAAATATCTCAAACTGGAAAGAATTTATTTTTAACTGATGATTCTGATACAACAGTTCAAATGATTTATGATAATGGAGATGTATTCAATTTTCAGTACTATGGTCAAGATTTTGATAGCCTTACTGTGTCGTCGAATGGATGGGCTTCGTTTTTAAGGTGTTTAGATGGGAAAAATGAATCACCTGAGAATGTGCCTTGTGAATCAATAAGTCATTTCTTTAATAACTCTATAACATTTCCGATAGGACCATATGGGTTGCTGGCGCCTTTTTATGATGATTTAGATGATAATAATGGTACCGAGCCACTACATGTTTATCATCAAGGATTTGAAAATGAAATGAAGTATGTGGTACAGTGGAATGAGGTTGCTAATGGACAAAATGATGAGTTTTGTGTAGATAATTCTAGTGGAGATATCAATGAAGATTTTAATGTTGACATATCAGATATCTTGATTTTAGTAAATATTATGCTTGGAATAGAGCAAATCTTACCTGAACAGGAATCAGTGGCTGACTGCAACAGCGATGGTAATATAGATGTTTTTGATATTATTTATGCTGTTAATGTTATTTTAGAGGCAGCTGTTGATCCAGTTGAATGTGTTAAAGAGACATTTCAAATCATTCTAATCGATAATCCAAACGGAGATGGTGAAATTATTTTCCAGTACAAAGACATACAAGATATTGACGATCATGGAGTAACTATTGGAATTGAAGACCCAACAAAAAATGAGGGGATTGAAATTCAATTCAATGGTGAGCTTGGTGATCCTGGTAGTATGTTTATGGAGAATAATAAGGCTGTCCGATTCTACGTTCCTTAATAATAATGTATGGCAGAAAAATTCTTTAAGTCTTACAAGACATTTTCAAGAGCATTTGTGTTTTGGTACATAATAAGTTTTTCTATTTCACTCTTTACAGATCAAATAAATGTAAGCTGGGCAGCGCCTTATGTGTTAATAGCTATTTCTATTCGTTTTGGTTTACCATCACTATTTAGCGTATTTAATATAGATATAAACACCAAAGTTTAAAAACAGGCTAAAGTATTTTGTTAATATTTTCTGGCGGCCTTCCAATAACAGCTTTTTTACCATGTATGATTATAGGTCTTTGCATGATTTTTGGAAATTGTTCAATTGCTTCTAATAATTTCTGTTCATCATTTGATAATGCCTCAAGATTATTATCTTTATAATCTTTCTCAGTAGTTCTTACAATGTCAAAAGCATTTAGATCGAGTAGTTTTATAATATGTTTTAATTGCTTAACCTTTAGAGGATTTTTTAAATACTCTATAATAGTAAATGGTATATTTTTATCGGATAAGATTCTAACTGAATCTCTGCTTTTTCCTCATCTAGGATTGTGATATATAGTGGTTTTCATAATTAAAGTTTTTCCTCGTTCAAATTAAATAATTTAATTTTTTATCAAAAATAGTTAAAAATATTTGTTATAAATTAATTATTTTTACTATATTTAAAAATAGGATAATTGTAAAAAATAAAGATAATTATAAAAATTTATGGCAGTAGACAAAATAGATAAACTCATTTTAAACCAGTTAATTAATAACGCACGTGAATCTGCGAGCAATATTGCTGACTCTGTAGGGATGTCTGTCCCCGCAGTAACTGAAAGAATTAAAAAATTACAGGATTCAGGGGTTATTAAGGGCTACAGCGTTTCTATTGATAATCATATGATAGGGGTTGATGTTTCAGCATTCATTACAATAATTTCTGAATCATCAAAATTTTTTGAAGATGTAGTTAATGAAGCAAACAAAAACCCATATGTAACTAAATGCTATACCACAACTGGAACCGGTTCTCATATACTACATGTAAAGACAGAAAACTCTACATCTCTTGAGAAGCTGCTTAGAGTTATTCAGTCATGGCCAGGAGTCAAAAGAACTGAAACTCAATTAATTTTAAATTCTTATAAAAGTACAACCCCACTAACCATATTACAGGAGGAAATAGCTGATGAATCATTGTAAAGCAGAATATATTTGGATCGATGGAAATATGCCAACTGCAAAATTAAGAAGTAAAACAAAAATTATTGAAGGAGAAGTGAATTCTGTATCGGATTTACCTGAGTGGGGATTTGATGGTTCAAGTACGCAACAAGCTGAGGGACATTTTAGTGATTGCCTATTGAGGCCAGTTTCATTTTTGCCTGACCCCTTAAGAGGAGGAAATGATATATTGGTTATGTGTGAGGTGTTTAATGCTGATGGTACAGTTCATAAAAGCAACAATAGGGCAAAATTAAGAGAGCTGGCTGAGATGTATAAAGATGAAGATTGCTGGTTTGGTATTGAGCAAGAGTATACTTTTTTTGATGGAATAAAGCCTCTAGGTTGGCCTGATAATGGCTTCCCAGCTCCTCAAGGAGGATATTATTGTGGAGTTGGATCTGATGAAGTTTTTGGAAGAGATATAGTTGAAGATCATATGGAAGCATGCCTTATGGCAGGGATTAGACTTTCAGGTATTAATGCTGAGGTTATGCCAGGTCAATGGGAGTTTCAGGTTGGACCTTTAGGCCCTCTAGAAGTTTCTGATCAGCTATGGATTGCAAGATGGCTATTGTATCGGATAGGTGAAGACTATGAAGTAAGTGCTACATTAGATCCTAAACCTGTAAAAGGTGATTGGAATGGCGCAGGCGCTCATACCAATTTTAGTACAAAGTCCATGAGGGAAGAAGGTGGGATTAAAGTTATTGAAGCAGCGTGTGAAAAATTAAAAAATAAACATAAAGACCATATTGATGCTTACGGTGCTGATAACGAGCAAAGATTAACCGGACTTCACGAAACTTGTAGTATTGAAGAATTTAGATATGGAGTTAGTGATCGAGGAGCTTCTATAAGAATTCCAATGCAAACTTCAAATGATGGTTATGGGTATTTAGAAGATAGAAGACCTTCAGCAAATATGGATCCATACATAGTATGTACAATGCTAATAGAAACTGTTTGTGCTCAAGAATTAGTGGATGCATAGTATCTTTTAAATTTTTATATGCACAATAAAATGGGGATATATTCAATATATCCCCATTTTTATTTTATCTTTAGTAACATTTTTAATAACTTCACAGGTTATGTTTGGTAATGAAATAAATTTAATTGTACTTCTAATTGTATTTGCAATGCTAATCACTTTTTTTGTATTTGAGGTTTTTGCATTGGAGGTAACTGCATTGGCAGGAACAGCAATCTTGCTTCTTTTTGGAGTTATTAATATAGATGATGCTCTGTCAGGATTTAGCAACAAAGCTGTAGTTACAATTGGAGCGATGTTCATCTTAAGTAGATCTCTAGTAAAAACAGGATTTTTAGAAGTATTTGCAGATTTTATTTATAGCCATGTGGGAAAGAGCAAATGGATTACAATAGCTACATTCCTTCTTATTGTATCAATCTTGTCAGGTCTAATCAATAATACTGCAGCTGTAGCTATTTTTATTCCTTTAGCAATAAATCTATGTCAAAGATTTCATATTAGTCCAACTAAGGTTTTATTGCCTTTGTCTTATGCCGCTATCTTTGGTGGAACACTTACTTTGATTGGAACGTCGACTAATTTAATTATTAGTGATTTTATGGAGCAGCAAGGTCATGGATCATTTAGTATTTTTGAATTTACTAGAGTGGGCCTTATTTTTGTTGTTATAGGTATAGTATATAACTTAGTAATAGCAAGATTCTTCCTACCTTCTCGAGCAATAGTATCATCTCTAACTCAAAAATATCATATGAATAAATATTTAACTGAATTTAAGATTAAAGATGATTCTTTACTCGTAGGTCAAAGAATCGGAGATTTAGATTTATCTGAAAAGTATGAAATTGATATCATTAAGATTATTAGAGGTGAAAAAATATTATCTATTAACTTAAATGATTTTACTATTAGGGTTGGAGATGTATTTCTTGTTCAAATAAATGTTGAAAATCTTATAAAGTTTAAAAATGATATGAATATTTCATTATTGTCTGATATAAAAATGAATCAAGAAGAGCTTGAAGGAAAAGATCATGTTTTAGTAGAAGCGATAATCACCGAACAATCATCAATTATTGGAAAAACATTATATCAATTTAATTTTAGAAGAAAATTATCTTCTTTTGTTTTAGCTATAAAGAGACAAACAGAATTATTAAGAGAAAAAGTTGCACATATTAAATTAAAATTCTCAGATACGCTATTGATTCTAATACCAAGAGATAAAATAGATCGTCTGAAATCTAATTCAGATTTTATCGTTATGGAAGAACTTGATCTTCACTTGAGGTATGAGAGATTTTGGTGGATGTCAATTCTTGTGATACCAATGGTTATGATTCTATCAGCATTAGAAATAATTTCTATAACTGAAGGTGCAGTTTTCGGAGTAATTACTGTCCTTTTGGTTAGGGCAATAACCATTCAGGAAGCATACAAGTCGATTAATTGGACTGTAATTTTTTTATTAGCCGCTCTTGTTCCTATTAATAAAGCAATAATTAAAACTGGAGCAGATCAATATATTGGACAAATGATTCAAAGTTTAGCTGAATATCTTGTCAGTTTTGGTGGTTCTGAATTTACAGTTTATTTATCTCTTTTATATTTTGTAACGTTTGTGTTATCTGCTTTTATGTCTAATGCAGCTGTTGCAATTATACTTGCACCTATTGGGGTGTTTTTAGCATCTCAATTACCGACTCCTATCGATCCAAAACCATTTTTGGTAGCGATATGTTTTGGAGCATCAAATAGTTTTATGACACCTATTGGTTATCAAACAAACTTGATGGTGTATGGACCTGGAGAATATAAAATGAAGGATTTCATATATGTAGGGCTTCCTTTAACACTTATTTTTTGGTATGTTGCAGTTAGTTTAATTCCAATTTATTGGCCACAAATCCCTGCGTAGAATTTTACATTGTGTTACACTATATTCTAATATTATTCTAATCAAAATGTTATAATTTCTAAGAGAATTTTTTTATTTTCATAAAAATGAAATTTATTTGATTTTGAAGAAATTATAGGTACTTTCAGTGACTTCAAAAGGCAAAATTTTTTTAAATATATTAAGGAGTATGATATGTCATTAAATAAGTTATATGTTTTTTTAACATTTTTATTTTCATCAGCATTTTTATTTTCTAATTGTCCAGATGGAACAGATGTTTGTTTATCGATAGAAGGTAATAACTTGAATTATGAAAGTACAGCTGATATTGCTGGATTTCAATTTGGTCACGATGGTTGCTTAGCTACTCCATATGCTCAGGGTGGTGATGCTACCTCTGCAGGATTTACAGTTTCAGGAAGTGGCTCAACTGTTTTAGCATTCTCCTTTACAGGCTCAGTAGTGCCAGCAGGCACTGGAACGCTTGTGGAGCTAGTTGGAACTCCAACTGAAACATGCCTATCAAATTTCATATTTTCAGACTCTGATGGAGTCTCTTTAGTAGTAAACTTTTCTGTTGAACCCGTTTTGGGTTGTACAGATTCTGAAGCATGTAATTTTGATGCCTCTGCAAATACAGATGACGGTTCATGTACTTACCCTGAAGAAAATTTTGATTGTGATGGTAACTGTGCTGTTGAGACTGATTGTAACGGTGTTTGCGGTGGAGATGCTATCGTGGATTGCGCTGGACAGTGTGGTGGTACTGCTGTTGAAGATGCTTGTGGAGTCTGCGATGGAGATGGCTCTACATGTGAATATGGGTGTGTTGAGGGGACAGATGTATGTTTATCAATAGATGGTAATAATCTTAATTATGAAAGTGTTGTAGATATAGCTGGATTTCAATTTGGTCATAATGGATGTTTAACAGACCCATATGCTCAAGGAGGAGATGCGGGCGCTGCGGGATTTACGATTTCAGGTAGCTTATCAACTGTTCTAGCATTTTCATTTACAGGAGCTGTGGTCCCTACTGGATCAGGAACATTAGTTGAATTGGTAGGAACTCCTTCAGAATCATGTTTATCTGCATTTGTGTTCTCTGATTCAGCAGGAGCTGCCTTAGTTGTAAACTTTCCAATAGTATTTGTTGATGGATGTACTGATATGGCGGCATGTAACTATGATATGGATGCAAATAATGATGATGGTTCATGCGTATACCCTGAAGAAAACTTTGATTGTGATGGTAATTGTATCGTAGAAGTTGATTGTAATGGTGAATGTGGTGGAAATGGTGTTATCGATGAGTGCGGCGTATGTGATGGTGAAGGAGTCTCATGTACAGTAGGACTTGGTTTAACTTTAGATGAAGAATCAGGTCATATGCTTGTACATATGGCAAACCCTATGGAAGTAGCAGGGTTTCAGTTTGAAGTTTCAAATATTATAATTAATAGCGCTTCTGGAGGTACTTCAGCCGATAATGGATTTCTTATCAGTACCTCAAATACCAGTCCGGTTGTACTAGGATTTTCCTTAGAAGGAAATGTAATCCCACCTGGTGAAGCAGTTCTTGTAGAGCTTGATTATACAGCAACATGGAACGAGTCATGTATTTCAGAAATAGTTATATCTGATGCTGCTGGAGGATCAATTTCAGCAAATTTTGTTGGCGGATGTCAAGCACTAGATTTTACAGTTACTGAGGGATGTATGGATCCTGATGCATGTAACTATAATATGGATGCTAATAGTGATGATGGATCATGTGTATACCCTGAAGAAAACTTTGATTGTGATGGTAACTGTGCTGTAGAAGTTGATTGTGAAGGTGTTTGTGGTGGTGATGCGGTAATTGATGGATGTGGTGAGTGTGGAGGTGATGAATCCACTTGTACTGGATGCATGGATGATACTGCTTTAAACTACGATTCAGAAGCAACGATTGCATGTGATGATTGTTGTGAGTATCCTACACAAATAAATATTGGCGTTTCAAATGTTTCAAGTGATGGTATTGTTGAGGTCAACATGTCTAATATTAGTGCCGTAGCAGGATTCCAATTTCAATTTGCTTCGACATGTGAAGTTGATATTAATTCAGGATATGGTGGAAGCGCTGAGGACAATGGATTTACTATTAGTACTAGTCCAGGAAGTATGACTGTTCTTGGTTTTTCATTAACAGGTGGAGTTATTCCAGCTGGAGATACACCCTTGCTATATCTTGATACAAACTTTGATTGCGCTGAAGGTTTATTTGGATTAGAAAATGTTATTATTTCAAATTCAGATGGTGAATCAATGTCTGTGACTGTTGCTGATCATTATGAATACTCATCAGGCTGCCAAGATGAGACAGCTGCAAACTATGGTGAAGATGGTGATTGTCTGTATAATAATTTTTATAATGTACTGATTAACCAAACAGGTGCATCTCATTTAGTTGCATTCCTTGATGCCATTGAAGGTCTTGAAGCTGGAGATGAGATAGGGTTATTTGATATGAATGGAGTAGTGGAAAGCTGTATTCCAGAGGATGGCTGCGATACTGATAATGTACAATACGGTGAGGTACTTGTTGGAGCTGGGGTATGGGATGGTACCGCAAATGATGAGGGTACGGTAACATCAGTAGTAGCAGTGATGTCTCAAGACTTAAGTGATTTCAATGGTCCAATTTTAAATGGTGCGGTAGATGGTAATAATATTGTTGTTAGAGTCTATGATGTAAGCCAGCAAGTAGAGTACTCTACAACACTAACATTTGATATGGGTGGAGCATATGGAGATATGCTTTCTGTAGTTAGTGGATTAAGTCTCGATGGCGGGCTATCTAATGATGAAATGATTCCTCATTTATTTAATTTAGATCAGAACTATCCTAATCCATTTAATCCTCAGACAATGATACAGTTCCATGTACCAAATTTATCTAATGTATCAATTAATATTTATGATTTAAATGGTAAGTTAATTGATGTTGTTACAAATTCAGTTTATGCTCAAGGGACTCACTCAGTTACTTGGGATGGTATGAATTTAAATAATGAAACGGTTTCATCTGGTGTTTATTTGTATAAAATGATTACTCCAGAGATTACGCTTTCCAAACAACTTACTTTAATTAGGTAATAGAGTTTTAAATACATTATAAACTTGAAAAGGCCGTTAATTTAGCGGCCTTTTTAAATTAACTTCTAATATGAATATAGTTTTTATTATTTTAATAGTATCCAGCTTCATTTTACCATACTCGAATTTTATGTATGATCAAGATGATTGGTTTACGATAAAAAGTCTTGGACAAATTC
>PCCQ01000073.1 GCA_002731795.1 Fidelibacterota bacterium | reverse complement strand
TTATTACCAGATTATAGTGTGTATAATTCTGTTGAATCTTTTCCAAGTGACAACATACTTTCAGCACCAGGTAGTTTGATTCAAGGTAATATTAATATTTCCCCTGATGAAATAAATAATACAGGTTCTACTTTAGATAATACAATGATAAATACATCCCAAGATGTATCTTTATCAAGAATGAATATGGCATCGGCAGGTGAAAGCACGGGAGCTAGTTCGAATAGTCAAATGAGTATGGAAACTGGAGTACCGGATTCTACTAATACATCTTCTACTGATAATTCTACAAATTCTGCTAATACACAAATGCCTTCAGATCCTTAAATAAATAATATCTATTAAACTATAAATGATATTTAATAGAGATGATAAATGCACAGAAGAAGAAAAAGAATATTATGATATGATTGGTGAATATACTGTGTCTGTGTTTATTATATTTTTTGTAATGTGTTTATTTAGTTTTATTGAAAATTATCCATTATTAAAATCATCGCTTCTATTATTATTCTTTGGGTTTTTTATAGCAAGTAATCTAATTTTAACATCTAAGCTTTCCTCTGAATTTAATAAATGGCCGAAGGGTGAAGAGGATATGTGGTGGATGATCACATTAATCGGTGTCATAATTATATACTTTTTTTTTGGTTTTTATTCTGTATATAAAATTTTCGGAAAAAGAGAACCAATAGGAAGTGAGTATTTATTTTATATTCCCTGTATCATGCATATAATCTTATTTTTTCTAATTTGGATATTTGATTCTTGTGAAAAAATAAAACATAGGTGTAGTGTAGAATCATGGCCAGAAAATCAGAAAGGTGAAGATAAAAAAAACGAAAGGGAAGATTATTGTAATAATTTAAATGAAATTTGTATGGATGATATGAATAAATCTGAAGATGAATGTGGTATATGTTCTGATACAAATTATAATAATAAAGATGATTGTACTAGCAATGATGGAGAATGGACATCAAAATATACTAAATGTTTTTGGTCTAAACCAACTGATAAAAAAGTAAGTAGTTGTGATATAGTTACAGATTCTCCACCATTAGAACCACACGAGGGTAGTTGTATTTATGATATAAATAAATGCGGGGATAATGATAGTATTTGTAATGATTTTCAACCAACAAGTATATTTTATGATTGTTGTAGTAAAAAAACAATAGGATGGCAAGAAAATATGCCACAACTCTGTGATACATTAACGACACAAATAGAAGAAAATAAAACCCAAGAAGGTAGGATTGGTGGCCCTGAAAATTCACAAAGGGCGGGTGAATTGGAAGCAGAATATAATTTAAGAGTAGCGGCAAGTAATCAAACTTCTCATATTCATGATCAAGATTTATATAAATAAGTTTAAAGAATATTATTCTAATAATTTTAATCTTTAATTATGTCTACTTATGACATGTATTTCTCTAAAAAGAATAAAAATTACATGTTTAG
Source organism: Fidelibacterota bacterium (assembly GCA_002731795.1). Classification (GTDB taxonomy): domain Bacteria; phylum Fidelibacterota; class Marinisomatia; order SCGC-AAA003-L08; family D37C17; genus TMED161. The sequence goes on along the minus strand of PCCQ01000073.1, from coordinate 7,047 downwards.
TACTCTATCTCAATTAATACTACAAGAAACAGGTTATGATATCAGTAATGATTCTACTTATGTAGAACTATATCGTTTACATTATCCAAGTATATTTGATATGACAGATACAGATGAAATATCTATACTAAACAAAGAAGTAATTAATTATATTGGTGGAATTATCTTACAAAAGATAAAAACACCTTCTAATATTCATCAGGAGTCTGAAGATAAGAAAACCGAAGAATCAATACAAATCCCTGAAAAGAAAAGTATAGTAAATATTTATAGTATTCACAGAGAAAAGAATTCATTGAATCGGTTTAATTTTAATATTCAATTAAAAGAAATAAATAATTTTCGCCCGATATCTATTACACTATTAAAAGAACAAAATTCATTATTTAGTAATGATACTATTTTCTTAAGATTTAACGATACCGATAATATAGCATTTAAATTCAAAAGTAAAAATACTCTAGGTAATGATGAATATTACACTTATGAATGTATTACAGATGATAAGATTGAATACAAAGATATAGTACATATTGAAATTTTAAATTATCTTTTAATGACACCTTGTACTAAACGAGACATTTTTAAGATAAAGAAATATAAAGATATTAAATATGAAAAGGATAAATATACTTGTTTAGAAATAAAAGATAATAATTTTTCTATGAATCAAGAAATAGGTTTATTAAATAAGGATAAAGAATATATGAAAAGTGTATTTAGTAAGCATATTATTGATGATTATATACTCGTTGAAAAGATAGATTTAAAAGATATTAAATATATACTCAAGATGAATCAAAATATAAGTATACAAATATTAGTATGATATGGTTTATAAATCCTTTCTGGGAAATTTATGGTGAAAGATTAAATGTATACAGAATAGATAAAGATTTTATAATATTTTTAAAACCTTATTATGGAGACGTGAATGATTATGATTTTTATTTATCATCTATAAAGATGAAATTAATCTTTAATATATAAATTTCCATTAAATATGACTCTTGGTTTAATATTATCTGTTTTATAATTTTCATCAATATAAATCTGATAAGGATAAATTCTCTGAATACATACTTCTGGTAAGATACTATCTATGCCCATATAATAAAATGTATCGTTTACATTATATTTTAACTTGTAACCTTGTAATGAATCTTTAATCAATAATTTATCTAAAGATGGAAATTTATCTAAACCAATATATTCATCTATGATATTATCTTTAATAGTATAAATTTCTTGATATACTGAAAATTCTTTTCCCAATCGTTTATTATAAGGATGTTCTTTTTGTACATAATTTAAGATCATCATGCTGTCAATATAAACATCACATAATCTTCTACCCTTTTCTCTAATATATCTGATGTCAACTTCTTCTTTGGTTGTCCCTTCTGCTCCACTTTCTGTTTCATTAGAGGCGTATTCATAGTAAATAAAGAGATTATTCCCTTGATCATTTGAGGCCGATATAACATATACATTTGGTTTAATATGATATAGATATTTTGCTTTCAATTGAACAATATCTATATTTTCTAAAACCTTCGCTGAAATACCAGGGAAATAAGCTATTTCACCTGATAATTTATCACTAAACCTAATACATTTATCATTTAATTCTGGATCATCTCTAGTATGCTGAATACAATCTAATGATGATTCTTTTATAATTGAATTTATTTCTAAAGAAACTTTATATTTTCTTTCCATTATTTCAAATAAATGATTATCAGCACTTTCTCCATTTGTATCTACATTAACACGGATAATATTATCTAAAATATCTTTAAAGTCCTTATTTTCCCTTTTACTACATTGGGTTTTTATTTCAGAATCTTCAAAATTGGGTATAGTCCAAGTTTGATAAGGATCTGCTTTTAAAGATTTATATGTACTCTCTAAATTAGTTCCTTTAGGTAAAGTACAAATATATAAATATTGTTCAACATTTCTTTCTTGTTTTGTTAATTGTTCGTGTGATTTCATACGAATAGCCCTTCCTAATACTTGATCTATACGTACATAATTCCAAAAAGGTTCTAATATATGTACCTGTCTTACACAAGTAAGAGAAATACCTTCAGCTCCAGCTGAAGAAATAATCATAATTTGAATATATTCACCATATTTATTTTTTTCATCATTAAAATATTCTTTATTAATACTTCTTTCTTCGGGTCCTTCTGAACCAGTAATAAAAGTATATCTTTTACCCTTTTCCTTTTGAGGATCTTTATGATTAAATTTTTCATATCCATTACTTTTAAGAACCAATTCAAATGCTTCTGAACCTCCATCTGATCTAAAATCACTATAAAATAATATTTTACCAGTAGGAATTTTACCTGATTCACTTTCTTTAGTAAAACGATTTATATTATTCATTATTTGAAACATTTTAGGAGATAAAATTTTTAAATCTTTGTCTATTCTAAGAGAATTATCATCTAATATTTTTTGAAAACTACGTGCTTTAAGATTTTCTATTTCTTCAGAATTATCATCTGTTTTTTTAGTGGTTCTAAAATCATCATCAATATAAACAATATTACAAGTTTGTCTTGTTCTCATATGATAATGAAAGGGTGAATTTTCATCATAATTATTCATTCTAGCGAAAGCATCTATTGCTTTTTCTTTACTATACATTTCCATATATTTTTCAAATTGTGTTTGACTCATCATACAAGGTACAACATTCATATTTTTAACAATCATATGATTTTTAAAATCATCTGAAATATATTCAGGATCTTTTACTATTGGCATATCGACAATAGATGATCTATCAATGGGATAGTATGATGTTAATCCCATTAACATACGTTTCATTAGTATTCTTTTCTTTTCAGGTATTTCTACTCTTCCTTCAAAAAAATATCTCATAAAGTTTTCATTATCTGTCATATCAATCATTATATCATCTTCTAAAATATCAAATAACTTTTGCCTACGATTAAATGTAATATTTAATTTTTTATCATATATCACTGGCTTACCTTTTAATAAATTATTTTTACCACTTTGAGATAAATTATCATAAAAATCTTTACTAGGTGTGATATTCTCATCTTTAAATAATTCGTGTAATCCTTTATATATTTCATTTATAAATTCATCAAAACTTTTAATTCCTTCACGTTTACTTTGAATAGTATATACGATTCCATCCTTATCATCTGGATTTTTAAAAGATTCATAATTTGTTCTTTCTTGAATAAATGATATAACTAATTTACCTTTATTTCTTTCTACATAAAATAATTCTATATTTGATAATTTATTTTCATAAAAAATATCATTTAATTTTTTAGTAACTATTTCTGTGTCTATATCAGATATAATAGTAAAACTATATATCTTTATTAAACCTTTCAACATATTATATAAAACTGCTATTTCTGCTGGTTTATTAATGATAGGTGTTCCAGATAAAAATACTAATTTTACATTTTCAGCATTTACTATCCATTCATAAAATACTTTACTAGGTTTACTTGATGGATTTAATATTTCTCTCACAAAATTATGAACTTCATCAATGATTACACATTCGCCATAAAATGGAGATTCTACATTAAAATTTTTCTTATTAAATTTTAGACGTTTCTCTAAATCCTTAACTATCATCGCATTATTTGTTAATAATCTCTTTTTATCTTTTTCATCCAATAAATATAAATCTTCGTCTTCTTCATCGTCTTCTTTAAATCCTTCGATACTCGTTGTCTTTACTTTTGGAAATGGATTATAGTGAATAAAATTATATTTAGTTTTAATTAAATAAAAAATCTCTTGTTTTAAAAATATCTTATGTATATCATCTAACTCTTCATATAATTGACCATCTTTATCAGGGATATATAATCCTCTAATACTTTTTACTTTCTTTTTATCAGAGTTATTATCACATTCTTTAACACTTAGATTTTGTATACTTCTTAAAACTTTCCCATCTAATTTATATTTTTCTTTAAATTCATCATCTATATCAGATAATCCAACAAATTTCCAATTGTTTTTAATATTTATTTCTTCGCCCCAACCCATCTTACCTTTTATAGGATCACCCATTATTTCCCCGATAAAGTTACCTTCTAAAGAAGCAGGTAATAAAGTATTTATTCTCATCTGACCATTTAACCCCTCCGCTAATGAAATAGCCGTTGCTGTCTTACCGGTACCCAGCCCGTGATAAACTAACAAACCTCTATAAGGTGTATTCAGTGATAAATATTTTTTTACTAATAATTGATAAATATTAAGAGAGCTTGTTTTTTTTAAATCTTTTAATGATTCATAAAAATTATCATTGATGTAATTTACATATGCTTTTCTATGTTGAGAAATAGTAGTATTATCTAAATCTTCTAATTGTATAATTTCAGCACTTGGGTCTTCTGGTTCATCATCAGATTCTACCGCTTCACTTGCGGGTTCAAAATCATCTGATAATGATTCATCAGGGGTATATATTGGGGTATCAGGTTCTTCTCTCCAGCTATTCAATTCATAAACAGGACTTGCTGGTGAAAAATTAGATTCTTCATCTTGTAATGAATCATCTAATTCTAATGCAAGACCTTCGCCCTTTTTCTTATCAAATTCTTCTCTTTCTTCCCTATCATCTTCTTTTTCATCTATAAATTCTTGTTCAGGTTTCTTATCCGACATAAGTATTATAATACTTATTCATTTAAAAATTATTCAGAAATAACACAATATTTAATCAATGCCCTTTTAGCAGCATCTTGTTCTGATTTCTTTTTACTATTTCCTTTACCGGTTTCAATAAGTATATCTTCTTTATAAATTTTACAAATATAGATATTATCACTTTCATCTTTATGCGTTTGATAAGTGGGATAAACTTTATAATTATGTTGTAGATATCTTAGGACTTGATCTTTATAATTATTATCATGTAGAATCGTTTCTCCGAAATCTACATATTTCTCAATAATATTAATAATATATCTTTCAACTAATTTAAAATCACCGGTATCATGATAAAGAGCACCAATAAATGCTTCAAAAGTATCTTCTAAAATATTAGTATTAGTTCTTCCTGAACAATTATCATCAATATGTTTTGAAATTATCATATATTTATCAAAACCCATACATTTTGATAAATAAGCTAGTTGTTCACCACAAACAAATCTTATTTTTAGTTTTGTTAAAAATCCTTCATCCATATTATGTTTGTAAAAATATCTATTGTATAAGTAATTTGCTATAATATTACCCAAGAAAGCATCACCTATGAATTCTAAAGTTTCATAAGATATTTTTTGTAACTCCAAGACTCCTTCGGGTTTATCATATTCTTCATAATCTTTTAACTGAGTATATGATTTATGAATAAATGCAGTTTGATAAAGACTTAAATTATTACATTTAAAATTATTAATATTAAGAGATTTCATAATATTAACAATATCATTTTGAGATATAAGAATATTTTTTGAATTATAAGGATTTGATTTAAATTTATCTTTTTCTTCCATTTATAAAAGTTTATTTATAATTATTTTTAAGTAATAAACAATCAAATTTATTAAGTATTTAAGCGGTACTGCAGTTTTCACCAACTTCTAGAGGTCTACGTGGTAGATCAGGTCCAATAGTAGTATTCATCCACGGACTAACATTTACCTGAGGATTAGGTGGTTCAGATCTTAATTGTCTATTAGCATTTCTTAAACTCTGTCCAATTGTATTAACACCAACGTGATAAGTAGAATCAAGCATATTAACACCCTGTAAAATACCCTCTCCAACTGGTTTAGCAATATTAAATTCTTGAATAGCCTTGTTTTCATCCGTCGGTAAAAGATCTTCAGGTTTTAGCTTTTGCTGAGGATAGCAAGTAGAAGGAGTTCTACCTAAACCAGTTACAGCCTGTTGAGATTCATTCTGACCTAGTGGTTCGGAGGCAGCAATAGTAGAACTATCACCGGATAAATCACCTAATTCAAAACCTTCTAAACCACACATATTTAAAATTTTAGTTAAATAACCCGTACATTGAAGTACTACTAACAATAAAATAAAAATACAAACTCCTTGATTTTTTTCACAAAAATTCATTAAATCAAATGCCATTTTTATATATAGGATATATAAAAAAAATCTCAATAAATTACTAATTCAATTTATTATAATTCATTTAATTGATTTTCTAATTCTTTTATTTTTTCATTCTTCTCTAAAATTTCTGATTTTATAGTTTCTATTTCTGAATTAATTTTATTTTTAAGAGTTTCTTTATATTTCAAGCTATTTAAAAAATCTTCATCTAACATTAAATCCTTTTCTAGGTCCATTAATTCGCGTTCTTCTTCTTCAACATCATTAAATGAATAACTTTGTAAAATATTATATTTTGTATTGCCCTCCACAAAAATTTTAATCTGTGATATATAAATATCTAAATAATAATATTGTTTTAAAAATTTTAAACCCTTTACGTGTAAGATACAAATACATTCTGTACCCTCTTTAACGCTCTTTAAATCCAAAGTATTTTTCTTCTGATCATATATTTGACATTGAACTTTATCTTTAATCATTGGGATTTTAAAAGAGAATTGAGGCTTACTATCCTTTTTAACGGGTTTATTACAACTCTTATACATATTATCAATTACATCTAAGGGTATATCTTTTCCAAACCATTCTTTATTATTATTAAATGTGCGTTTTACATTTAATTCATCTAAATTTAATAAACTATCATAAAATGAAAAATCATTATTAACTGGCATACACTCCAAATTATTATTTTTACTTTCAATGGATTCTAAACCTGATTTTGATAATATCATCTTAGGAGTTTGTAAATAAAAAGGTTCATTATTATAATCAATCCCTGAATAATAAACTAAACCTTGCTTTTCTGGTTTTTTATAATTTATCTTTTTAAAATCTAAATCAATATGTCTATAAATACTCATTTTGATTTAAAATAGAAAGAAACATTTAAACTAAAACGCATTATATATATTTATAATAAGTGAATAATTTTACATT
>PCCQ01000072.1 GCA_002731795.1 Fidelibacterota bacterium | reverse complement strand
TGCTCTTTTCCTTGTGATAACCACTCTAACAATACATCTCTAAATTCAGATAATTTGAAAAATAAATGCTCGGTCTCTCTGAACTCAATCTTCGCATCAGGATTTAATTTAGAACGTGGATTAATTAGTTCTTTAGAATCCAAAGTTTTACCGCAATCATCACACTGATCTCCTCTTGCTGACTCATATTTACAATGAGGGCAAGTTCCTTCCACATATCTGTCTGGTAAAAATTGATTTGCAATAGGATCGTAAGGCTCCTCTGAGATTCTAGGCTCGATGTAACCGTTATCATCTAACTTTTTTAGAATAGATAAAGCAACTTCAGCATGCTCTTCGGTATGAGTGTGACTGAAAAGATCAAAGGAAATTCCCATTCGCTCAATCGAATCGCTGTTAAGCTTATGGTATTCCATTGCCACTTGTTCCGGAGTTTTGCCTTCTTGTTGAGCCGTAACTGTGATTGGTGTACCATGCATATCGCTTCCACTAACCATCAAGACTTTGTTACCTTTTAGACGATGGTATCTTGCAAATATGTCTGGTGGCAAATAACAACCTGCCATATGTCCCAAATGCAAAGGCCCGTTGGCATACGGCCATGCCACACATACTAAGACGTGTTTCACAATTGTATTAATTTCGTGCTGTTATAATAGATTATGCAAAAATAACTACTAACGTGATAAATCCGTTCCAGATCGCATGAGCAATCATACTTGGATAAATACTTCCAGTTTTAACTCTTAGCCAACCATATAGACATCCGCCACCAAATGCTAAAGCCATAGCAATGGGTTCATGGGCTATAGAGAAAACAAATGAAGATATTACTATTGATACAATCGGACTATAACGCTTCAGCAGCATCGTTAAGATAAATCCTCTAAACAAAAATTCTTCAGCAAATGGAGTAAAAACAGAAACCGTCAGTGCTAAAATTATGAGAGAAAACCCAGAGGATTCTTTGAACATGTTAATTACTTCCTGCTGTTCTGCATCGGGGAATACTAGAAGTGTAAATGCTGCATGAAGTGGCAATATAACGAAAATATCAAGTAAAAGAACCCAGCCGATTAATTTCCATGTGTCTACATTATTTTCAAAGGATAATAATCTCTTAATTTCTTCCTTAGGAAGTATGTTTTGAAGAACTACTAAAACTAATATGCCAGCTGAAATCGTGAATGCAGGAAGAAAGACTTCTTCACTATTAACAACGGTTGCCGTAAGCATTAGTAGTAAAAAAAGGCCAATGAACATAGAAATAATGGAAGACCAAACGTAGAGAGTTGATTTCCTTTCGCTTTCCAAGTTGCTAATTTCTTCTTTAGAATCTAATTTAGATTCGCGCCAGCATTCGCTACTGCAATATATTTGATCTTCTAAGTCCGACAAAATTGGCTTTGAGCAATGTTTACAATACTCCATACTATTTTATTGCAATAAAAAGTCTATTAATTTTCTCATTGCTTTACCTCGGTGACTGATACTGTTTTTTTCCTCAGATGCTAATTCTGCAAATGTTTTGTCAAATCCTTCTGGAATAAAGATAGGATCATATCCAAAACCTCCGTCGCCTCTCAGCTCATTAATCAGAGTTCCACTACACTCTCCTACAAACTTTTGCCTTTCACCTGATTCTGTAAGTAAACCTAATACACATCTGAAAGTACATGCTCTGTTGTCAACGCCTTCCATTTGTCTAAGAACTCCTGCAAGGCCAATTGTATCATAAACATATCTAGTATAAACTCCTGGAAATCCATCAAAATTATCAATGAAAACTCCTGAATCATCAATTACGAACGGGGGTTCTATTTTTTCCCTGAGCCAAGAAAGTCCGAAATCTACCACCTCTTCCAAACTTGATGCTTGAATCTCAGGATAGTCAATATTATTTTGAACAGGAAGGTATTTTGAATCTCCGAAGATTTCTTTAAACTCTTTTATTTTTCCGTTGTTTGAAGTAATAATCTGAAGTTTAGGCATTTTATCGATGGTACTGATTAGCCACTTGCTATAATTAATTATTCAACGTAATTGCCTTATATGCCCGGTTAGTCGGAAAATTCTAGCGGGGGTCGCATAGTCTGGCCATTGCGTTGGATTGCTAATCCAATGGGATTTATCCCACGGGGGTTCAAATCCCCCTCCCCGCGCCATTATAATTTCATAAATTCTATTTCAAAAAATTCTTTGGTGTGTAAAGATTTGGATTTGTGCAAAAAATCTTTTCTGAAATCGAAAGGATAAATTGTGTAATTCAAATTTTTATCGTAAGTTTTATGAGTGAAATTTTCCCACAAAAAACCATGAGTACTTCCAGCTGAAAGAAATTCTCCTCCAGATATTCTCTTGATTTGAGTCAAAACTTTTCTGATATCTTTTGAGAAAGATAATGTTCCTGTTTCCATGACTACGAAAGAATCGTCTTCGAAAGTTGACCAAGCTTCCATGTCATTTATATCCATTCTGGTACATTTTTCACATCCAAACAAATCAATTGTGACATCTCCATGTCCATAATCAAGAAAATATTTTGTTACGAATTGAAAATATGTTCCTCCACAGGGATCACCAATAACCAACAACTTTTTTCCTTTTTCATTTGAAATGTCTGAAGCATCCTGAAAAAAAGCATTGGTTAGTTTGTATCTTTCAAACACAATTTGTACCATGTAAACTGGAAAATAAGTTTTTTTGTCGTAAGCAATAGTATAATATATCCTTTTTTGGTGTACAAGTATGTTAGAAGCAGCAATTAAACTAGTCGTTGCAGCAGCTGTTGCACTTTCTATATGCTTTCCTTGCAGTATTTTTTAGATTATGATTAAAATACAAATAATTGAGCCGTAATCTTGACAATAGTATAATATATTGCCAAATCGGTGATGTAGTATGTTGGAATCGGTTAAACTAGCTTTAGCGATGGCTATTGCACTATCCTTTTGCACACCTTGTTCATCTGGTATTGTTGAGGAAATTATTGAAGTTGAAACGATAAATTCTGACAGAACTTACCCTAATGATTGGACACACAGGCCATTTGGAGAACTTTTCACTAGCTTAAGTTGTGTGTATTGTATGAATTATGCAGACCCTGCAATGGAAAAGGTAATTCATGATGTAGATGGGGATGAATCTAATCCTTACAATGTGGTCGTATTTCATCAGACAAATGGAGGTGCCGGTGACGATCCGTTCCACACCCAAGATTCAAGATCTAGAATGAGAGACCATTATGGTCAAACAGGTACGCCAAACGCACAGTTTGACGGTAACTACCGCTATGTTGGTGGTGGAGGTGAATCTAATTATCAAGACTATACAACTGCATTGTCAGAGTCGGGACAGAGGGAAGGTGAAGGAAATGATGAACCATTTAAGATTGTAGACTTGGATATTTACAGCGAATTTATTGGATCTGAATCTGAGGGTGAAGCCGGCCAGTTCAGATTAAGTGTTGATGTAACATATTTCGGGCAGACTGGAGGTGATGATGGAATACCAACTGAACCTGATGATATACTAGGAGAAAGCCCTGACTTGAATGGAGAATTGATTGTTTTTATGGTGGAAGATGGAGTGCCAGCACACTCTTCACAATTAGATGAAATTTGGAACAACCGAATGGTTTTTAGGGAATACGGAATCGAAAGTGAAGTATTTACTTTAGCGCAAGATGAATCTGCTACATTTAGTGCTGTTTGGAAAGTCCCAACAACACAAATTGACGGGGACGGGGTCGAAGGAGATATCAAGATACCTATCAATCCAGGACGAATTATTCCAATTGCAGTCGTGTTTGACACTGATGATACTGATTCTGGAAATGACCAAGATTCAAATGGAGATGACACTTATCCTACTCCTAGGTCAATTCAATCTGCAACGCCTCAATCTACTAAGTATGATAACCCAGAAAGGGACGTTCCTGAAATAACCAAAAAAACGGAAATATACCTAGATGAAGGTGCTGAAATTCAGGCTAATTTTGATGCCGATGAAGGAATAGGGGCTGCGTTCGTGGTCTATAATTATGAATCTAGTAATTTCACGGGCGAATGGATGACTGATGAAATGAAAATTGAAGGAGAAGAAGTATGTGATGAAAACGGAGTTTGTTATGCATACTCTGGAGCTACTGGAACGTCACTAATTCCTTACTCTGGCGATAGTGAAATTTACTACCAAGTTATTTTCTCAGATGGGAATAAAACATCTGATAGAACTGATGTGCTAGTATTTGTTGGAGCTGATGGCGGTACTCCTCCTTCTGAAGATGGAGAATTACCTATCATGATGATTGGTATCGGAGCCTTGATTTTGGCTGCTTTATCTGGATTTGTTTACTGGGCTAGAAAACCTGCATCAGGCTAAACAAACTGTAAAATATATCCCCTTTGTTTATTCGGAGGTGTGTATGTGAGTCTTAAACAAAATTTAATCTCTGTATTGGTCTGCTTTTTATTCGTTATTTCATCAATACCAGTATCAAGTGAAAGTAGTAATCCCGAACCTGATGACTACCCGAATGGATGGACTCATAGACCTATAATGGAGCAATTTACTAGCTTAGGATGCTCACCTTGTATGGGCATAGATCCTGATGTAGCTAAACTTTGGAAGGAATTCAGGGAAGATCCCTCTGAACCTGTTACTTTCATTTCTTTCCACCAGACAAATGGTGGAAATTCAGATGACGAATTCGTTAGTCAAGAATCAAAAGATAGATATGGACATTATGCAGTCCAAGGTACGCCTGATGCTCAATTTGACGGAGGATATATCGAAGAATTGGGTGGAGGAGACGGCACCTACGATACATACAAAGATCACTACTTTGAAAGCGGTGAAAGAGATGTGAAGCCAACTGAACTAAGAGTGTGGCAAGAATTTCAAGAGGATAAATTTATTTTTACTGTTAATTTAACCTACCTTGGAGAAGGCGGATTTAACCTACCAACTGATCCCGACGTCCTAGATTCAAGTGTATACCTTTTCGTAGTAGAAGATGACATCATGGCATGGAGTTCCGTAGAAGGTGGAGAAGTTATGGCTCACAATGTATTCCGGGAAACTGCTCTTCATGATGAACAGGTAGAACTACAGCCTGGAGAAACTTGGAGCTCTGAGATAGAATGGACTATTCCTGAAACTATCATTTACCCTAGCGGTCACGAAGACAGGGATGGAAACCCACAAGAAGGAGAACATCCAATACCTACTCCAATTAATCCTGCAAAAGTTTCCGTAGTTGCGGTTGTTTATGATAATGACGATACCTCAAGAACAACTACCGCTGGAAAAACAGGAAATAGTGCTGACACTCCAAGAGCTGCCAACTCTGCAACTCCAAAATCAACAGCATATGATGAGCAGAACGAACCTCCTAAAGTTGTAACCTACGAAGAGAGTCTAATAGGCAATACAGCTAAAGTTAGTGCAATGCTTGAAGATGAGGACGGAATCGGATCTGCTTATGTCATTTACAATTTCCACAATGGCTCATATGATGATGAAGCATGGGGAGTAATGCCCATGGCTGTAGATACAAATAACAAAGCTACAGCTTCCATTCAATTTAGTAGTGGAGATCCTGTATGGTACCGTATTCTGCTAGTTGATGGAAAAAATGGATTTGCAGCAAGTGATGCGAAGCAATTCGAAGGTACAGGAAGAGGTAACGATAGTGAGGAAGCTTCAGGTTTCGGTATTATTACTGTGACTGTAGCTTTATTAATTGGACTAGCTCGAAGAAAATACTAAGGTGAAATTGAGTGGCAACAAAGAAACAAGAAACAAATTGGGATGTTTTAGTAGATAAGACTAAAACTACAGTTTCTGAAAATAAAGTTTTATTCTCTATTGGAACTGTAAGTATTCTAATTTTAGCTGTTGTTCTATACGGAATGATCGGCGGTGATAATAATGCTCCCGATTTTACTTTGAAAGATACTGAAGGTACAACTTTCTCTCTCTCTGATTACGAAGGTGAACAGGTAGTCATTCTTGATTTTATGTTCTCAACTTGCGAGCCCTGTGAAAAATTCGTTAAAGAAGCACTCGAACCTTATTCTGAAAAAATGGATAGTGATGATGTAGCTATACTTTCTGTAAGCGTATTTGCAAATGATGACGAAAACGAACTCAGAGATTATGCAGAAAGCTATGGCTGGAGACACGCACTCGGAGACAGCGAAGGAGATATTGAAATTGCATATGATGTAATTGGAACTCCTAAGATTTTTATTATCGACAAAAACGGTGAGATAACCTATTCCCACATTGGGCCTATCTCTGAAAGTGAGTTAACTGCGGAAGTAGACAAAGCGTTAACAGGCCAAGGAGGCGTCGTAAACCTAAAACAATCCTCAATCTATTTGTTTGCTGTAGGTGCTGGCGTTATGGTTTTCTTCTCACCTTGCTCTTTTCCAATGCTGCCAGGATACATGTCATTCTACTTGACAAACAAAAAACAGCGTGTTGGAAAATTTGATGAAACTGCCGCTAGGGAAACGTTGCCTGATGGCTTAGCTGCAGCCGCGGGCCTAACCGGTGTTTTGCTCCTAATTGGGATTTTGTTAGTACCTTTTGTTAGCATAATTGGAGGATACCTTGGCTATCTAGAATTATTTGTTGGAATTATGATTGCAGGGCTTGGATTTTCAATGCTAATGGAATATGACTTTGAGAAAATTGTTCAACCATTCCGCCAATTCCTTAATGATTATATTTTTCAGACACAATTTGCTGCCTCTGTTGCAAGTACAGTAGAAAGCGGAATTCAATCTGCCGGTAAAAAATTCAATAATCCAGCGATGGAAACATTTAGTTTTGCGAGTGAGGAAGCAGGAACAAAAACTGGATTGTTTTGGTATGGTGTAGCCTATGGTTCAGCAGCTGCAGGATGCGTTGCACCTGTGGTAATAGGATTGCTGACTGCAAGTATCAGTAAAGGAATAATTACTGGATTGTTAGTTTTCCTAATTTTTTCTCTTACTGCAGGTTCACTAATGGTAGCATTTACTATGATGGTTGCAGCATCCGAAACTACTATTGTTGACAAACTGAAAGCTTCTACCCGCCAAATTGAAATGGCTGGTGGAGTCATAATGATAATTGTTGGAATCTACTTGGTCTAT
>PCCQ01000071.1 GCA_002731795.1 Fidelibacterota bacterium | reverse complement strand
TGTGGTGCTTCATCATGTACAGAATGTATTCCTGGTTATTTCTCATCAAGCTCTTCTTCTGAATGCCTTCCATGTCTACCTGGAGAATACTCAGAAGGTAATGCCAGCCAGTGTGACGCATGCCCAGCAGGAACGTTTGCAGAAGGTCAAACAGATTGTTCAGAGATAGGAATGCCAGGCACCTTTGAGTGTGGTGCTTCATCATGTACAGAATGTATTCCTGGTTATTTCTCATCAAGCTCTTCTTCTGAATGCCTTGCGTGTGAACCTGGAGCATATTCTCAAGGTAATGCGAATCAGTGTGATATTTGTCCTGATAATTTATTTTCGAACGGTCAAATTGACTGTAATGATATAGGTCTACCTGACATAATGGAATGTGGGGGAACCGAATGTGTTGATTGTAATGGTCAGCCATGGGGAAATGCTACAATTGATGAATATGGCGATTGCTCTGAAAGTCAAAGCGGGTGTACGTATATTCAAGCAGAAAATTTTAATCCAGATGCTTTTTTAGATGATGGAAGTTGTATTTTCCCTTGTGAGGGTGATTTTAATTATGATGGTAATAAAGATATTTTGGATGTTATATTTTTAGTTAACGAAATAATAGATGGAATGATTTGTGAATGAAATCATTACAATAAAATATTTAAAGCTTTATTTGTAGCATTGACAAATGAATCAATTTCCTCAATAGTATTATAAAAAGATAAACTCATCCTATTAGATGATGAAATATTTAAACATTTATGTAAGGGTTGTGCACAATGATGACCTGACCTTATGGCAATATTCATTGTATCTAATAGCTTAGTGTAATCATATGAATTTACATTTTCGAAATTATATGTTATAATGGGTCCAGCGTTACATGTTGGGTTATAAAATTTAATAGAATCTACATCATTTAGTTTATTTCGAGCATAATCAAATAATTGTTGCTCATAATTATTAATATTATCAATTCCAATTTTTTCTAAATATTTAATAGCAAATTTCAAGGCTATTACCTGGCAAATTTGTGGGGTGCCCGCTTCAAACTTCCAGGGAGCCTTATTCATTGTAAAATTTTCCTTTGTAACTTTGTCAATCATTTCTCCTCCACCCATAAATGGAGACATCTGATTTAAGCTATCCATTTTTCCATATAAAACTCCAACTCCAGTAGGGCCATATAATTTATGACCTGAAAAAACTAGAAAGTCACAATCTAAATCTTGAACATCAATTTTTTGATGAACAATACTTTGACATGCGTCAATTACAGTTAAGGCGTTGCGAAACTGTGCATGTTTAATAATTTTTTTTATAGGATTTATAGCACCTAATACATTGGATTGATGAACAATAGAAACAATTTTTGTTTTATTACAAAAATATTTATCTATGTCTACAAGGTCTAATTCATAATCTGAATTAATTGGTATATAATCAATTATTAAACCAAGTTCATTTGCAATTATCTGCCAAGGAACAATATTACTGTGGTGTTCCATTTCAGATAAAAGAATGTGATCACCTCTTGATAATTTTTTTCTTGCCCATCCATAGGCAATTAAATTAATTGCTTCTGTTGCTCCACTTGTGAATACAATAGAATTTCTATTATCTGCATTTATAAAATTGGCTATTGAATCTCTAGTTGATTCATACTTGATTGTTGCTTCTTCTGCTATTTTATAAACACCTCTATGCACATTAGAATTATAATTTGAATAAAAAGAAGTTATTTCATCTAAAACACATTTAGGCTTTTGTGTAGTTGCTGCATTATCAAAATAAATTAATTCTTTATTATTTTGAAGAAATGGAAAGTCATTTCTGATTTTTTCAATATTAAATGTCATTAGAACATACCTAATTTTAGCTTAGCATCTTCTGTCATCATTGATCTATCCCAAACCGGGTCCCAAACTATTTCAACTAAAACATTATTTACTTTTGGTAATACCATAACTTTATTTTCAACATCCTGAGCAATAGAGGGTCCCATTCCACAACCAGGTGCGGTCAAAGTCATTTTAATATTGATTGTATATCCCTTTTGATCAGATCCTTCTTTTGATAAATCATAAATCAAACCTAAATCAACTATATTTACAGGAATTTCTGGATCATAACAAGTTTTGAGCTGTTCCCATACAAGCTCCTCACTATATTCACCATTATTAATAATATTTTTTTCTAAATCTTCCTGAACTTCTTTGCCAATTGCATCTGCATCTCGACCAGATATTTTTACAAGATTCCCATTAACATATAAGGTATAATCTCCACCTAAAGCCTGAGTTACTCTAACGAGTGTTCCTTTAATGAGTTTAATTTGATCCCCTGATGGGATTAAAGTAGAATCACAATCTCTTAAAATTTTAATTGGTGCTTCCATATTATATAATTCTTTTTTTTAATGTTTCAACTGCGCTAATGAAACCATTAGTCCTTTGACTAGTTATGTGACCATCTAAGCCTACTAAATTTAAAATCATAATTGGATCTAGCTTATCAATAAACTCTTTTGATTCATTAGCAATTGCCAAAGAGAGCAAATAAAGTAATCCACTAACAATATGTGAATCAGAATCTGTTTTTATCGCATAGCAATTTTTATCTAATTGAGAAATCACTAACCATGCTTTTGATGTACACCCATCAATAATATTATCAGTGTTTTTTTGTTCTTCATTTAAATTATGTGCTTTTTTCCCTATATCAACTAATTGAGAAATAATGTCCATCGGATCAGTAAAAAGCATAAAATTATTTTTAATTTCATCAAGTTTGCTTTTATTTTTCATTTTTGCTCTATCCAGTTCTGAACTTTCTGATCTATTGAAAGTAATTTACAATTATGCATATCTAGTAATTTATTTGCAAAAGCTTTAATTAAAATTTGCTCAGCTTGTGATTGTGTGATTGATCGAGAAAGTAAATAAAACAATGAATCTTGATCGAGATTTCCAGTAGTAGATCCATGTGCACATTTTACATCTTCATTATTTATTTCTAATTGTGGATTGGATTGCATTGATGAATCATTAGATAATAATAAGTTATTATTATTTAAGGATGCATCTGTTAATGATGCATATTCTTTAACAAATATTTTTCCATTGAAGTAACCCTTAGCTCGATCTCGCAACATACTTCTGCACAGAAAATTACTTACTGAATTACCTTTATTATGATTCATATTTACATGAAAATCCGTATGACTTTTTCTATCTCCAAGGATTAGAACTCCAAAATCATTAAAACAATTATTTCCATTAATATCTACATTAATGTTAGATCTATATAAGTCATTTCCAAATGAAGTAGACAAAAATTTAATTTGACTATTATCTTCTTGCTCAAAATATAATGAGTCAATTGATTTTTGATTTTTTGCTTCGTTGAGATAGACAATTTCAATTGATGATGAGTCTTCACAATAAAACTCAGATAAAAAATTTGTACATCCGCATGAATTGTCATCTAATTTTCGAATGAAAATTTTTGCATAACTAGAATTCTCCAGATGAACATATATTCGAGGAAAAACAATTTCATTATCTCTTAGACCTGATGAAATTTCAATAATATTAATTGGAATATTAAAATCAAAATTTTTATCAATACTAATATGAAGGGCATCTGTAAATTCTGCCGTATTATGAGCTACTACACCATTTTTATTATTAGTAACTATCTTTGAAAAATTTTTCAAAGATTCTTTAGAAAGACTTTCATCTAAATGTATGATTGTTAATCCATCTATTTTGTAGTTATGATTATTTAATACGCTCCCATTATAAATGATAATATTTATTGAATCATCTATCAAAAAGGAATCACTATCATTAAAAGGTATATCCCTATTATATGGAATACACTGAGAAAATTTATCAGTATTAGTGTATTTCCAATCTTCAGATTTTCTATCCGGATATCCAAGCTCAATGAAACTTTGCTTTGCTTTATTTTGAATATTATTAATCATTTAAATCTTTTTTCCTAAGCCAACCATAGCCTTCTTTTTCTAATTTATTTGCTAGTTCAGCCCCACCAGATAAAACAATTTCTCCATCAATTAAAATATGTACACGGTCAGGTTTCAGAGAATCTAAAATTCTGTGATGGTGAGTTATTAAAATAAATGAACGTTTTTCATTCCTATAATTTTTTATACCCTCTGCTATTATTTTCAATGCATCAATATCTAAACCTGAATCTGTTTCATCAAGAATAGATAAATCTGGCTTGAGAACTAACATTTGCAAGATTTCATTTCTCTTTTTTTCACCACCAGAAAAACCATCATTAACTGATCGATGCAAAAAGCTTTCATCTAAACCCACAAGTGGCAATAAACCTCTTACTAATTTCAAAAAATCAATAGTATCAATCTCATCTTTACCTTGAAATTTCCTTAATGAGTTAATAGCAGATTTCAAAAAATAAATATTCTTTACACCGGGAATACTAATAGGATATTGCAATGAAAGAAAAATTCCATTTCCTGATCTTTCCTCTGGTGACATATCATTAATTAATTCTTTTTTATAAATTATTTCTCCACTTTCAATAGAATACTTAGGATGTCCAGCAATAGTATAGGCTAAGGTACTTTTACCTGAACCATTTGGACCCATTATAACATGTAATTCACCAGGGGAAACCTCTAAATTAAAGTTATTAATTATCATTTTATCATCTATTTTGACTTTTAAATCTTTAAAAAGAATCATTTTATCCAACACTCCCTTCCAAACTCACTTCCATAAGCTGCTGTGCTTCCATTGCAAACTCCATAGGTAACTCCTTAAAAACATCTCTACAAAAACCATTAACAATTAAAGAAATTGCATCTTCTTCACTTATTCCTCGCTGAGCACAATAGAATAATTGATCTTCTCCAATACTAGAGGTTGTTGCCTCGTGCTCCATAATTGAGGATTCATTTTTAACATCTATATAAGGAAATGTATGTGCTCCACATTTATCCCCAATAAGCATAGAATCACATTGTGAATAATTTCTTGCATTCTTTGCTTTTTTCATAATTTTAACCTCACCTCTGTAGGTTTGCTGGCCATGTCCTGCTGATATTCCCTTTGTTATAATGGTACTTTTAGTATTTTCTCCAATGTGTATCATTTTAGTTCCTGTATCTGCCTGTTGATAATTATTTGATACAGCCACAGAGTAAAACTCTCCAATGGATTTATTACCTTTTAATATAACACTTGGATATTTCCATGTTACAGCAGAACCAGTCTCTACCTGAGTCCATGAAATTTTAGATTTATTACCCCTACAATCACCTCTTTTAGTAACAAAGTTATAAATTCCACCTTTACCATTTTCATCCCCTGGGTACCAATTTTGAACAGTAGAATATTTTATATTGGCATCATCTAAAGCTACTAGTTCAACAACTGCAGCATGTAGCTGATTTTCATCTCTCATGGGAGCAGTACACCCTTCAAGATAGCTCACTTCAGAACCGCTGTCAGCAATAATTAAAGTTCTCTCAAACTGACCAGTATTTAATGCATTTATTCTAAAATATGTGGAAAGCTCCATCGGACATTTTGTATTTTTAGGGATATATACAAAAGACCCATCGCTAAATACAGCAGAATTTAGTGCCGCAAAAAAATTATCTGCTTGTGGAACAACTGAACCTAAATATTTTTTAACTAAATCTGGATATTCCAGAACAGCTTCTGAAAATGAGCAAAAAATAACTCCAGCTTTTGCCAAATCTTTTTTAAATGTAGTAGTAACAGAAACACTATCAAAAACTGCATCTACTGCTACACCTGCTAACATCTTCTGTTCTTCAATGGGAATGCCTAATTTATTATAAGTTTTAAGAATTTCCGGATCAACTTCATCAAGACTTTCTAAGTTCTTTTTTTTGGGAGCTGAAAAATAACTTATTTTTTGATAATCTATTTCAGGGTAATTAATTTTTGCCCATTTAGGTTCAGTCATTTTTTTCCATTTCTTAAATGCGTTTAATCTCCAATTAAGAAGCCATTCAGGTTCATTTTTTTTATTTGAAATAATTTTAATTACATCTTCGTTCAAACCGGGAGGTAAAGTATCCTGTTCAATATTAGTAGTAAAACCAAACTCATACCTTTTATCTAGCTGATTATTTATAGTGTCGTTATTCATTTTTAAACCTTAATTTTTTAAATGTAGTATGAAAAGCAATTATTTATATGTCAAAGTTAGTTCTTAAGAATTTTTTAGTATTATTCATAGCCATAGCCATACTTATTTTGCAATTACTATCATGCATCTTAAGTATTTTAATCGCTTCTACAACAACTTCTTTAACCAATTCTTCATGAGCATCATTATCATTTGTGAAACTTAATTCAATACCATTCTTATTTTTATATTTTTCCATCTTAGTTTTATCCCTTTTATCTAAGTTGATCTATAGTTATTCCTTTTAATGTTTCGATAATCTGGTTATTTATTTTAGTCATAGGATCTTTTATACTACAGCAATCAATTGCGTTGCAGTCATTAGATGCCACGCAGTCTACAATACCAATTGGACCTTCAATCAATTCAATAAATTCAAACATATTGATAGAACTAATTTTACAGGAAATTTTATATCCACCTTTGGGACCTTTTATAGATTTAATCATATTTAATGAAGAGAGTTGCTGTAAAATCTTAGCTAAAATTTCATTTGGAATAGCATATTTTTCTGCAATTTTACTTGCAGGAAAAAATACATTATCATCTTGCTCACTAAGGTGAACAAGAGATATCAATGCGTACTCAACTTTTTTAGTAAGTTTTAACATTTAGCCCCTTTGACATAATTTAAATTGGATAATTTATAATTAACAAGAATTATATACGACTAAATATATCGTATATGATTTATAACTGACTAATACTTCTTTTAATTATTGAAGTAATATTTTGATTATTTGTTGACAATAAAATTTTACTTTTTATCTGTGAATGAAGATCTTCATAATTATTTAATTTAGCTACATCTAATAAATCAAAAAGTAACAACCACTCTGCTGGGTAATGTTTAAGAATACTATTAAGCAGCAAAGTAATTTCTTCATTAGAAACGTTCTTGCAATTTCTTAATTCTTCAACTCTTGAATAATATTCTATTATATTTTTATACTTCTCAGAATGCTCTTTTAAGTGATTAGGTTTAAGTTTATTAGGCAATTCCACATCCATGAAATCTAAAAAATTATTCATATCAGCTGGTCCACCACTAACAGAATCTATGTGACTACCGCACGCTAAATCAAATTCACCCCATGATGGATCAAATAAAATATTTTCATTATGTTTAATTAGACAATCAGTAAATGAAACGAGAAGGAGCTTATCATTAATAATGGTTTTACTTTTAATTTTTCCAGAAAATTTGATTCCACCATCAAAATTTAAATTTACTTTTTCATCTAGGGATTTAGTATCAAGATAATGGATTATTTTTTCATTGACTAATGGTGAGCTATATCCTTGACTGTGATATTCTGCTCCATGACCTTTTAATTGATTATTCTTATAAGATAATTGGACTGGACCATCAAAAACATAAAAAATTATTTTATCATCATGTAATATTGATTTAGGAATTCCTGAAATTTGAATTCCACTATCTAATGTGAAGGTGCTAACTGATTTACATTTAATAGCTTCTTTTACTGATTTTAATCCTCCATTAGTAAAGGCCATCTTACCCTTAAATTGATTTAATACTTCAATCAAATGTTCAAAATTCTTGGCAACAAACAATTGAGGCTGTTGCTCAGTAATATCATAGGAAAAATTTATACAATCAATAGATAATGGTATTTTTTTTACATTTTTAAATATAGCATTATAACTTTCTGAAATTGAAGAAAGTAGTCCTGCACCATATATCTTTGGATTTTCAATTTCTCCAACTAAACCATACTCGACAGTCCACCAATTTAAACGTGCTAAATAAGAAGCTTCACTTATAAATGTAATTTTATCAATACAAGAGGAAAGATACTCCTCTGCTTCTTTGATTTGGTTACTAGTTGCTTGAGGATTTTCCTTTAAATCTGATAAATTTCTTATGGCTAAATATACATGATGATCTTCATCAGAAGATAATGCATTAGCAGCACAAACCCCATATTCTTTTAAAAATTGTGAATATTTTTCATCAACGATTATAGGCGAATGCCCAGCTGCTTCATGAATAATGTCAGGGGCTGGAGTATAATCAATATGACTAACTGTTCTCATATCAGATGCTATTGGCAAAATAGAGTGGGCTTGAAACTGCATAAAAATAGTAGGTGGTAAAAATCCTCTAACCGGAACCGCACGCCATCCAATTTTTTGTAATTTATCATCCATTTCAGAAATTACTGGGATATAATCTGTAGTTATTCCAGTTTCTTGCAATCCGTTAAGATATGCTCTGTGCGCATAATCTTTGAAGAAATCTCTGGACATTTTCATAATAAATCTCCAACAAGCATGATCCATTAGAGAATAATTTTTATGGTCCTGTTTAACTATATATGGCTTTAAGTGAGTTGGTACATTTGAGTATCTATCTTTCATATGCGAATTTACAAGCAGAATTAATCAATTTGAAAGTATATTTAGATATATTAGAATCATATTTATTACAATGAAAGTAACTGAGATTATAACATATTTACTATTAAATGTATTATCACTAATATTTTCTGCTTTAAACAGAAATTTGAGTCTATTATTAGGAAAAGCTATTGGAATGGGACTCTATTTTATTCCTGTTAGAAAAAAAGTTGCTAGAAAAAATATTGAAATTGCATTTAAAAATAAAACAGCATTTCAACGAGAATACATTCTATTAAAATGTTACCAACATTATGGCATAGTGTTATCAGACTTTCTTTCTCAGAAAAAAGTAAATAAGAATAATCTAAATGATTATTTTGTTTTTGAAAAAGGGATGAAGCAAAAACTTAAAAATGCTAATGGAGGGTGTATATTGTCTGCTCATATTGGTAACTGGGAAATGGTGTTACCAGCTATGGGTCTAAATAATATAAAAATGGATACAGTTGTCATGCGACAATCAAATAGAACTGCCAATGATTTTTACATAAAACTTCGACAGTTTAAAAATATTAATTTAATTTATAAAGATGGTGCTTTAAGAAAATTATATCAGGCAATAAATGAAGGAAGGATGATAGGATTGGCTAGTGATCAAAATGCTAGAGCAAGAGGTTTGAAAATAGATTTTTTCAATAAAAGGTCATCATTCCCAAAAGGCGCAGGAAAATTTTATTATAAAACATCATCAAAAATGTTTATAGTGTTTTGCATTCTTAGATCTGATTTCAAATACTATGTTTACACAAAAGAATTAAAAATCAATTTAACTGGAAAATCTGAGGATGAAGTTATTGAGTCTGTTGTAAAATCTTATGCTCATATACTTGCTGATAAAATAAAACAGCACCCAGAACAATATTTTTGGTTTCATAAAAAATGGGGAAAAAGCGTATATAATTAATTATGATTAAAAACATTAGCGCAACATCAAAAAATATAAAGGCTGCAGTAAATCAACTTAAAGAAGGTAATATCATAGTTTACCCTACAGATACATTATATGGCTTTGGAGTTGATGCATCAAATGAAACTGCAATTATTAAATTAAATAAATTAAAAGAAAGGGCGCAACCCTTATCAATATTGTTATCTAATATTAATGAAATAGATAAATATGCTGAATTAAATGATTATTCTCGAACAAAAATATTTAATTTACTCCCAGGGCCATATACAGTTCTGCTAAAATCAAAAAATAATCCCAAAATTTCAAAACTTGTACAAGCAGGCTCAAATCTGATTGGAATCAGAGTAATAAATCTAGACTTCTGCAATGAAATCATTCAAAGACTAGGAAATCCAATCATAACTACCAGCGTTAACCGACATAAAATGCCATCTTTAAGCTCAATTAAAGAAATAAATGAAGAGTTCCCCGATATTAGTATATATTATACTCATGATAGTATTAAATCTTCTGGTTCTACTATTATTGATTTTAGTTTAAAAGAAGAAAAAGTAATACGATTAGGTGAGGGAGATTACTAAGAATGAATATAGCAATTATTTTAGCTGGAGGATCTGGGACCCGCTTTAAATCTAAAATTCCAAAACAATATTTTAAGATTGGTAATAAATCAATTATTAATTATACCATTGATTCATTTGAGAAATCATCACAAATCGATAAGATTATAATTGTTGTTGACAAAAAATATATAAATCAAGTAAGTCAGGAGAATCCTCAACACATTGTAGTGAGTGGTGGAAAAAGTAGATTTGAATCATCATATAATGGTATTCTTGCTTGTCCCAAAAATTGTAAAAAAGTGCTAATTCATGATGCTGCGCGTCCCTTTGTTTCACAAGAAATTATTACATCTTGCATTGAAGCTCTAGATAATTATGAAGCAGTAGTTACATCAATACAAACGACAGATACAGTTATTAAATCAAAAAATATGGAAGTACTCCAGGTAGAAGATAGAAGTCAAATATTTCTAAATCAAACTCCACAAGGATTTGACTATAAAACAATTTTGAATGCACATAAAAATCGAGCTGGAAGTGTTACTGATGATATTTCATTATTAGATTTAGATAAAACAAGGTGCAAAGTTATTAAGGGTTCAAAGAAAAATATAAAAATTACTACAAATAGTGATATTCAATTTGCGATGAATATTTTAAATCAAAATTAAAAAATTACTGTTTTCTAAATTTCAATTTATCTCTTTGTACCTTCTCTATATCTAAAATTTCTGAATCTTTATAGGTTAAGCTTTCAAATGAAGCATGCAGATTCCTAACCAATTTAGATAACCCAGAAGGCTCTAATGAAGCTGCGTGATCAGTACCTTTCCATGTCCTATCCTTTGTGAAGTGCCTTTCAATATATTTTGCACCTAGCGTATATGCAGCAATATCTACAGCTATACCTAGATGATGACCTGAAAATGCAATTGACTTCACAATATCAGAATAGCTTTTATACATCCTATTGATCTCTTGTAAACATACATCTTTGAATGGAACAGGGTATCCTGATGTACATGAGTATATAACGAGACGATCATTTTGACCATTATGCTGAAAAAAATTAATAATTTCTTCTTCTTCTTTGATTGTTGTCATACCCATAGAAATATGGACTTCACCATTAAACTCATCTCTTAAAACTTCTAGCATTTCAAAATGATTATTACAGGCTGAAGGAACTTTAAGAAAATTAGGATTAAAACTGACCATTTCTTTTGCAGATGTCACATCCCAAACAGATGTTGAATATTCAATATCTAAACTATCGCAGTATTCTTTTAATAACTTATGTTGATTGACGTCAAACTCAAGAAACTCTCTATGGTCACCGTACGTACTTCCATATGAATTTATAGGGTTTGGATGTGGATTGTTATATTGGTTATCAGTTAATAACTCTTTATTATTACGTTTTTGAAATTTTGCAATGTCAGCTCCGCACTCTTTTGCGAGTCTAATCAACTCATATGCAATTTCTATATCACCTTTATGGTTACATCCAATTTCTGCAATTACTTTTGGCTTTGTATAATTCAGCATTACTCTCCTGACTATTTATTTTTTTTATAATACTTTGAATATATTCTGTGAAGCACATAAAGCCATATTGCATTTATCGCTGGCTCAACTAATGCATCAATAGTTGCAAGCTCTAAAGATGCGCCAGTGATGAACTTAACACATAAAACTGCAATAACAAAGTGACCTAAAGTATATATAATAGTTAATAATAAACTATCACTCATTTTACTTCTTACTGTATTTAGTAATGTAATTATAAACCTCTTTTTAGTTTAAATTTAATTTCTATGTAGTTATACGATTTTATCTTTTTAATAACTTAATCTTTAATATCAAATCAAGATACTAATGATTTAGGTATTTTCTTAATTTAAATTTAACATTTTTCCAGAAAGATTTGTTATTATTATTAAAATCTTTTCTAGGTGAATATTTTTTTTCTGGATGCATCGCAAGCTTTGTGCTTGTGAAGTACATATTAATTTCGTTAATGTTATTTCTTAAAATTACATCCATTGAATTTTTATTTTCATAGGGTATTATAGAGTTTATTAGAATTTCTGCATTGCGAGAATTCAGCAAATAACACCAACTACCTGCATTTACACCCTTCTTTTTTACACAATGAGGTTTAATGATATCATTTGATATTTTTTTACCTATAAGGCCTTTATATGATAAGCGTAATATGGTCCAATCAGATGGCAGGGAGGAAGCATCAACATGTGAAAGTAAATCATCAAAATTTTTATTTAATATTACATCATCTTCCAAAATTAGAGCAATATCACAGTTATCATCTAGCAAACAATGATTCCATAAAGTAAGATGACTTAAAAGGCACCCTAAGCTACCTGGTTTATTTTTTTTAAAATTATTGGGTAAATAATTTAAGTTTTGATATTTTTTAATATCAACACTCATTCCATTTATTGCTGGCCAAACCTCAACTTCCTTGTCCTTTAAAACATTTCTTTTAAAAAATTTATCTAACCTCTTTTTTGATATTTCTTTAGAGCCAATTACATATGCTTTGTCGTAATTCATTAGTTTATTAGACTCTATAATTTTTTAAATATGTCATAATTGAATACGTTTACCAGATCTTAAATACTGTTCTATCATTTTTATCATTCTACAAGATATATTTCCATCAAACTTCCAACAAGATTGCTTTGCCCAATATTTTCTATTTTTTTGATATTTTTTTGGCTCTTTTAATACTAATTGTATAGTCTCATTGATTTTGTTTGGTTTACACATATGACCTAGTACCCAATCTTCATCTATATATGGAATTTTAAATGGTCTAGATTCTCTATCAATTAAAGTTTCAGCTTTGATTACTTCCTCACTTATCCACGATTCGTTTTTACTTTTATCTTTTTGAGGGAAACATCCAGCATTTACATCTAATATTATCTGAATCACTGGCTTATCTAGCAAGCATGCTTCCGCTAATACAGATGAAACATCACTAATAACCAAATCTGATAAACATATAATTTGATTTATATTTTCATCTTCATTTGGTATCAATACATTATACCGTTTAGCAATCTTATAATCTGCAGGATGTGGTACAACAATTAGATTATCAATATCTTTAAAATATT
Organism: Fidelibacterota bacterium; assembly: GCA_002731795.1. Lineage (GTDB taxonomy): Bacteria > Fidelibacterota > Marinisomatia > SCGC-AAA003-L08 > D37C17 > TMED161. The sequence goes on along the minus strand of PCCQ01000071.1, from coordinate 6,092 downwards.
TAATATTATTGATTCCTGATTCTTTAGAATACTTCCCGCCCCATGATGGTGCAAATAAAATAACAGGTTTATTAGGATTAAGATTATATTCTTTACATAATTTACTTTTATCGATCTTTTGACTATACAATTCATCCATTTTAGGGTAGCCACCTAATAGTCCATTTTTAAACTTAGGATTAATCGCTTCCATTTTTCTCTTAAATACTTCTCCTGGATAAAAAAGTAAATCTGCAGAATGAAAAAAAGGATATTTATAAGTATAGTATTTCATAGGACCTAGACCATGTTCAACATAAATATAACAACCATTCCAACCCATTTTTTTAATTCTATTTAATGGTTCATTGTGTGAAATCACGACATTATTAGCTAATTGAGGTATAGAAAAAAAATTTCTTATTTTGTTTCTATGTACTTTGAAAAATCTTGTTTCTAATGAAAAATTCTTTGATTCCTCATATAAAGGTTTCAAACTAAAATACTCTTTTTGACTGGACCAAATAAAATCAATATCAATTTTATTCATATTTATTTCTCATAAATTGATTTATCTGGGAAATATTCATGTAAAAAGTTTTTAGTTAGGATTCTTTTTTGATCAATAACATTTGGTCCATCATTAATACAAAACATGAGAGGTTTATATTTTTTTATAGCATTAAGTTTACTTTTTATTTTTTTCAATGAACAGGTAGTTAAAGGAAGGTAGGTATAGTCTCTACCTTTTCTTAAAAAATTTAAATTATATCTTAAAAGATTTTTTCGTAATGGTGCAAGGTAGTAGGGCTCATTGAATCCTTGTGCTACTAAATAAAAAGAATATAATGCTATAGGCCACACGTCTTTTTTTGTTCTAAAATTACTACCTCTAGTATTTTCGAAGTCACGATAAAATACTTTTTCAAGATCATTTAATGTTTTCTTATCTAATACCTTAATACCATGACGTAAATTAAAATCAGGAAAAAAATTATATTTATTATAGATCAGCATTCTTGCATTATTATTAGCATGAAAATATTCATTCCCACTTTTTCTTTCAGATAATTGTTCTAGGGTAAATCTTTTTTTTCCGCTAAATAACTTCGGTTTTCCATTCTGGAAAAAGTCTCCGGGTGATGTCATCCTTCCGATAAAAAAATCATCATTAAATGATAAGAAAAAATTATTTAAACCATTAATTTTATGAAGGTTCATCTCTATAGCCATCGAATTATAACTTGGAAGATCTTTTGAGTCAAAAATTTCCTTATGATCAACAATATTTATTTGTGGATGATCAATATTTAACCATTTTGGAGTTTGATTATCTGTAATAATATATATGTTATTAATCCATGGAGCAAATTGATATATTGACCTTAAAGAATACTTAAGCTCATCATTATCAAAAAATCTGCCCTTAGAATTAACTTTTTTATTTTGGAGTTTTTCTGGCTTATCATGTAAAAAGTTTGATTTTCTTGACATCCAATCAATATCATTTCCATCAACCCAAGTAAAAACAGCATCAATTTTTTTAATCATTCAAATTTTCTTTTAAATATGTGTTTACTGAATTTAAGTCTTCCTTAGTATCGATTTCACAACAAAAATAATCAGAAATATCTATTGGATAAACTTTTGATCCTTGATTGATAAGAAGTTCAATAGCTTTTTCAAAATAATCATCATTGGCACATTTTTCTAAACATAATTTAAATTTTTTCAAATCATTTCTGTTAATTCTATTTAAACCTACTGCCTCACCTAGACCATCATTGATTATCTTAGAAACACTTTTTATCGTTCCATCTTTATTGATTTTATACTTTACTTCTTCCTCACCCACTACACCAGAATTAACTAACATGCTTGATTTAGTTGATTTAATTAGAAATTTTATTATTTCTTTATCAAAAACAACATCTCCATTGAGCCAAACAATATTATTATTAGAATCTATGTTGTTTAAAGCTAAAAGCAAGCTCTTAGCTGTATTTGTATTTTTATAATTTAAATTTTCAACAAAACAGTAATCATGATATTTTGCCTTTATCAGATCACTTTTATAGCCAACTACTACAATTATATCTTTCTTATCTACATGGTGACTAAGTGATTCTAGCTGACGATCAAGAATTGTCTCTTTTGTAAATAATTCAGTTAAACATTTAGGTGCATTAAGATTTAATCTTGTCCCCATACCAGCTGCGAGTATAATAATTTTCATGATATTTTTTTAAAATGTTTAACTATATTGTAATTCATATAATTTTTTATATATTCCATCAAGATTAATTAATTCTAGATGATTTCCTTGTTCTACAATCCTACCTTTATCCATAACTATAATTTTATCTGCATTAATAATAGTTGAGAGTCTATGAGCAATAACTATAACAGTTCTATCTTTAATCACATTATCTATAGCATCATGTACTTTCTTTTCTGACTCTGAATCCAATGACGCAGTAGCCTCATCAAGAATTAATATTTGAGGATTTTTGACTAATGCTCTTGCAATAGATAGTCTTTGTTTTTCACCGCCAGAAAGTTTAATTCCATTTTCACCTATTATGGTATTTATTCCACTTTCTAAATTTGACACTAAATCATATAAATTTGCTGATATCAATGCATTTTCAAGCTCTTCATCATTTGCATTTTTTGAACCATATGCAATATTGTTTTTAATGCTGTCGTTAAATAAAATTATGTTTTGCGTAACTATCCCTATTAAACTTCTTAAACTTTTCAGTGAGTAATCTTTTACATCATAGTTATCAATAAAAATATTTCCACTATAAGGGTCATAGAATCTAGGAATTAAATCTGATAAGGTAGTTTTTCCTGCTCCACTTTTCCCAACAATTGCAATAGTCTGCCCTTTTTTAATTTCTAAATTAATGTTATCAAGAATCATATTTTCATTACCAGCATATTTAAAGTCAACTTCTTTAAATTTAATTGATGAATTAAAATCGCCTATGTGAATTGGATTTTTTCTTTGAACTATTTTGTCATCATTATCTAATATACTAAAAACTCTCTCTGCTGCAGCTATACCATTTTGAAAAACAACATTAACATTTGATAATTTTCTAATAGGTTGTAGCATCGCAAAGAGTAAAAGTATAAATTTTATAAAATCATCTGATTGCATCGTTTGATTTTCTAAAACACTAATTCCTCCAAACCAGATTAATAATATTCCAACTGAAAGTCCAATCGTTTCATTGATTGGTGTCAGAAGATTTGATAAGATGGATTTTTTGAAAATTAAATTAAAATATTTTTTATTTTCAGTTTTAAATTTCTTGTTTTCAGAATCTTCTAAGTTAAAAATTTTAATAATTTTAATATTACTAAGAGCCTCTTTAATAATATTTAGTATTCCAGCACTTTGAATACTATTTCGTTTAGATTTTCTCCTAATACTTTGTCCAATTTGATAGCTGAAAAAACCAGAAATGGGTATAATAATTATCACTAGAATAGAAAATCTTACATCAATAATAAATAGTAAAATTAAAAAAGAAGCAATACTTATCGGCTCAACAATTAATTTTTGTAGACTCTGTGAAAATGCAACTCTCATACCTGATATATCTCTTATTAATATTGAACTCAATTCAGAAGTTTTGGTATTATTAAAGAATGAAAGTGATAACTTGCTAATATGCTTAAATAGCAATACCCGAATATCAGTAATAACATTATTTTGGACATACGACATAATGAGATTACTTGTATAAAATAAAATATTTTTAGAAATGAAAATGATTGTTAATAATATACAGAGCATTTTCAACTGATCAATTTGCTGGCCTCTACCAATTAGATTTTGAATAAAAAAATTAAGATGTTCATTTAAAGTGGTAGGGTTGACTATTGATAGTGAATTACCACCCATTACATTTGCAAGCATTGTTCCTATCAACCATATAGACATAGAATTTAATAGAACATAAATTATAGATGCGATAACTGATAAAATCATTATAGCTCTATAGGATTTTGTGAATTGTAATATTCTTATAAATGTTTTCATAAAAATGTTAAGTATTTTATTTTTATAAAATCTTTGCAACCTTATATAATAATTATATGACTGAATATATGAATATTAAAAATAATATTCTCAATTTCATCGATATAATTTTTCCAAAATAATTAGATTGTATTTAAATATAGAACACTAACTTTTATCTATTTTTAAATAAAAAATAATTGAAGATATCATTAGATTTAATAGAACTTAAAAATTTATGAAAATTTTACATTTATGAATAATGAATCAATACTAGTTATAGGAAATGGAGAATCAATTCTTAAAAAAAGACTTCAAAGAAAGATTGATAGCTTTGACAAAGTCTTGCGAATTAATAATTATATAATTAATAATTTTGAATTATTTGTTGGTACAAAAACTGATATCTGGTTTAATGGTGCAAATAGCAAATTAGTATCACCAAGAATAATACCAAAGCAAGTTATCGTTGCTCCACCATCTGAAATTATAATTAAGCATCAGGAAAATTTAAAGTATTATATCGCGCGTAGAGTAGGCCAAGATTATAATAATCTTACGTTATTAACATTAGAAGAAATTAGAAGATATGAAGCAGAAGTAGGCTCCAAAAGGCTCACAACAGGACTTTATGCTATAAAATGGGCATTAAATAACTTTAAAAAAGTGTATATACATGGATTTGATTTTTTTATAAATTCTAAAGCACATTACTATGATTCAAAATTAATGAACTTTGTGAATAATAAAATTTTAAATAAAGGTCATAAGCATAACAATGAGCACGAACGTGACTATGTAGAAAAATTAATAACTGATAAGGAAATCATACTATTAGATGATAAAAAATAAAAAAATATACGCCATTATACCAGCACGAGGTGGTAGTAAGGGAATACCAAAAAAAAATATAATAGATTTTGATGGATATCCTTTGATTTACCATAGTATAAATTTTGCTAAACAATCAAAATTAGTTGATGAAGTTATAGTTAGCACTGATTCTCATGAGATTAAAAAAATTGCTGAAGAATACAATAGTAGTACTGTAGATAGGCCAGAAAATATATCAAGAGATGATTCATCTACAGAATTAGCAATAAAACATATAATTAATGAGTTTAATATTCATTCAGATTCAATAATTGTATTACTACAACCCACTAGCCCAATAAGACCTATCGGAGTTCTAGATAAAATGTTAGTTGATTTCATAAATGAAAATTTCGATTCTATGGTATCAATAAGTCCATGCCATCCCCTGAACTGGAAATTAAAATCTGATGAATTAATATGTCAATATGATTATAAAAATAGACCTATGAGGCAGCAATTTAAAAAAGATGATTTCATTTATGATGAAAATGGATCTGTATATATTTTTAATCCTAAATTGATTATTAGAAACAATAACAGATTGGGAGGGAAAATAGGTTATGAAATTTTCCCAGAAGAATATGGGCGTCAAATAGATACATTTCTTGATTTAGAAATTTTAAGAGCTACTGCTAAATATTTAAATAAAAAGGAGAGTAATGTCTAAACAAGTTTTTATTGATAAAGCCAATAATATAAAGTTAATTGCAACAGATATTGATGGAGTATGGACAGATGCAAGAATGTATTATACTGAAAATGGAGAATACATGAAATCATTTTCAACCTATGATGGTATGGCAACCGGATTAATTAAAGAACGTAATATAGAAATAGCTATTCTAACTAGTGAGAATTCTAAAATTGTAACTGCTAGAGCAAAAAAATTAGGTATTAAATTTGTTTATATTGATGAAAAAGAAAAACTATTACGGATAAAATATCTCTGCAATAGACTTAATATTAATTTAAATCAAGTGGCATACATAGGAGATGATATAAATGATTTAGAAGTTTTAAACGAAGTCGGTATAAGCGCAATGCCTTGTAGTAGCCCTATTTTAGAACAATTTAATCCTGATTATATTACTAAAAGAAAAGGTGGAGATGGCTCATTTAGAGAATTTGCTGACTTAATTCTAAAATATAGAAAATGATAGTTCATTTAGTATATATATTACTATCTCCAATTCTTTGGCTA
>PCCQ01000070.1 GCA_002731795.1 Fidelibacterota bacterium | reverse complement strand
GTTCCGATAATTACTAGTCCTGCTCCGACTATTTTTGGTATTTCCATTTTTATAAATTTAAGTTATACATTTAGTTTAATTAATGATCGTCCTCTTGTACTGCAAAACCGAAATACAGGGCAGATAGAAGTGTAAAAATATACGCTTGCAATAATGCAACCAGTACCTCGATAATTGAAATGAAGAACACTAGGACAAGTGATAGACTTGATCCAACCAAATTTTTAAAAATAAATATCAGTCCGATTAAGCTATATAATACAATATGACCTGCAAGTATATTCGCATATAACCTTATCATTAGAGAAAAGGGTTTTATAAATACACCTAAAAGTTCAATAGGAGCCAAGAGTGGTTTTAACCATACTGGAACACCTGGCATCCAAAAAATATGTTTCCAATAAGTTTTATTTGCAGTAAGATTTGTAATAAGAAATGTAACAAGTGCTAGTCCAAATGTTACTGCTATATTTCCTGTAGCATTAACTCCTAAAGGACTTAATCCTAATAAATTTAAAAACCATATAAAAAAGAAGAGTGTGAGTAAAAATGACATATACCTTTTGTGCTTCTCTTCTCCTATACTTGGTATTGCGATTTCATCCCGAATGTATATAACAATTGGCTCAAAGAACCTTCCAACACCTTTAGCAATATGGTTGTTGCCATTATAAGATCTAGCAAGTGATCTGAATAAATAAAACATAAGTATTGATACTAAAAGTATCGAGAAGACACTTTTAGTTATAGAAAGATCTAGGGGTCTTTCATTTGTAACTTTTCCCTCTTTATCATAGGATATATAACCTTCAGAATTTGTTTCGTATATCTTACCATGATAAAGCTTATAATATTTACCTGAAGACTCTACAACATTTTTTCCATGTTCAAGTTTAGATGACATAAAAAACTTAACCCCTTCATCTACCAGGATAACAGGAAGGGGAAATCCATAATATTTTTTCTCTCCTGTCTTTTTGTCTTTTGTTGAAAAAAGTGAAAAGTCATGAGAATCTTGTACATGATGGTATATATATTCAGTAATTTCTTCTTGCAGAGTCTGTTCCTTCTTTTCTTCTTTTGCATAACTAAAAGACGCAAAAACTAGCATTAATGATAGAAAAAGAGATCTGCTTATTTTGTATATCATGCCTACACCAAGTAGATTAAGTTTTGCGCGACAAATGTAAGATATAAATAGATATTTATAAAATCATTTTGAATCAAAATTTAAAAAGTTATTTTAAATTTTTGGTTTGAGACACGATTAAAAAAATTATAAGAATTACTCCAAAAATTGAAAGTCCAAAAGAGAAATAATTTGATTGATTTTCAAAATAAGAATCCGCCCATGCTCCGAGCTTAATTAGGAAGTACATAACAGCTGCTATTTGAAAAACTAAACCTGAAAAAATTATCCAAGGTTTAGGCTGTCTTTTCACGAGCTCCACTAAAGTTTGTTATCTTTTTAACAGAAGCATCTTCCGAATTATCTCCTCTCATTAAAGACTTAGCATTAAATACAGCTCCTGACTCAACTACTAATTTTGACATAATTACATCACCATTAATCTCTCCAGTTGATCTTATGGACAGAAGATCATTAGCATGAATGTTGCCGCTAATATATCCTTCTATGTCTGCTGCATTACATACAATGCTTCCCTCAATACGTCCGCTTTTACCAACAACAACCTTCCCGTTTGTTTCAATTGTACCTTCAAAATTTCCGTCAACCCTAAAGTCACATTCGGATTTGAATTCTCCTTTGATAGAACTATTTTTTTCTAGTATACAGCAACTTGCCGAGTTGTTATAATTTTTCATTTTTTAAAATTGGGGTCGTAAATTACAATATTTATTTTAAATAAATATCTATTTTATTATTATTATTGCCGTATAAACTAGGTTTTTATGTCAAAGAAAATTAAAATTATCTGTGATGATGTTGAATATAATCTTGAATCTCAAGATGACAAAACTATATTAGAGCTTGCTCTTGAAAATGATATTGATGCTCCTTATTCTTGTCAAGGAGGGATATGTAGCGCTTGTCTTGCTTTACTTACTGTAGGATCTGTAGAAATGGATAATAATCAAATTTTAACCGATGATGAAATCAAGGACGGGTATATTCTTTCTTGTCAAGCACGTCCGACCTCAGATAAAATAGAGATTAATTATGATGAGGTGTAGTTGAATTTAAAATTTCTAACGCTTTTTCAATTACTATTTTAGGATCTATTGATCTGAATGCATTTTCGTATCCTTTAGGAATTTTATTACCAAAAACAGAGGTTGGAATTAAGGGAAAATTGTTTCTGTCGATAGTAATTGAATTTTCTTGTGGTTGATTAAACGGTGTGAATCCGCAAAATGGATGAGTCATGCCCCATAATGTTAAAACTGGGATGTTATAATTAGCTGCAAGATGACCATTTGCAGAGTCCATCGATATCATTAAATCTAAATAATTAATAATATTGATTTGTTGATCTAGATTAAGTTTGTTTGAGAGGTCAATCACATTATCGTAGACATTTTCCCAGATATTCAGCTGTTTTAAATTATCATTTCCTCCTCCAAAAAGACAAATTAAATGATCGTTCTGTAAGTAAGCAATTACTTTTTGCATTAAATCTAATGGATAATTTTTCCCCTTATGAGCTGCAAATGGTGCAATTCCAATTATTTTTTTGTTATCATTATTTGATAACAGTATGTGTTCTTGACTTTCTTGACTTAAAAAAGGTTTAATCGGATATTCATGATTGCTTAAATCAATAGGGAAACCTATTCCTCTAAAAACATCACAATATTTATAATGAACTTGTGTCAAAGGCTTAAAAATTTTGTTATTTTTTCTAACTAGTTTTTTTCTTTCAAACCGACCCTTGGTAATTGATTTAACTTTTGTAAAAGTTAATCGAAAAAGTATATTTAAAATTTTTGTTCTAAGAACTCCGTGAAGATCAACTACTGATTTCACCCTCTTTTTATATAATATGCTAAAAAGATTTATTAGACCAATAAGTCCTCTGTAATTATTATTTAAATCTATAGCTAAAAACTCAAGGTTTTTAAATTCATTAAAAAGTGGAGCGGCATATGGTCTTGATACAAAGATTATTTTTTGGTTTGGATAAGTTTGAAAGAATGACCTAAGTACAGGAAGAGTCATAGCGATATCACCGAGTGATGAAAATCTGTAAACCATAATAGGCCTATCGCTTTTGTTAATCATCTTTTTTTATAAAGAACTGGGTTTAAAGTTTCATCATTATACATCTTCATTTGCTTATAAACCTTCATTTTCTTTTCACCCCTTGATAAATCTAAAAGCAACTGATCTATAGATTCAGATAGATCTTCCCTTTGTTCAAGAAGAATTTTTAATTTTTCATCACAATCATTTCTATGCTGCTCGCTTACATCTGACCTTAGAGACTCTTCTCTCATATGATATATTTTTAATATTAAAATAGAAAGTCTATCAAGAGCCCAAGCTGGACTTTCTGTGTTTACCTTAGCATCATTTTTTGGATTGATATTTGAATATAAATTCAAAAAATAAGAATCAATATACTCAACCATTTCTGTTCTATTCTGGTTTGAGCTGTCAATTAGCCTTTTTAGTTTCATACCTTCATTGGGGTCTATGTTAGGATCTCTTATAATGTCCTCATAATGCCACTGAATAGTGTCAATCCAATTCTTCTCATACAGTAGATGCTGAAAATCTTTTTTGTCAAAAGGGTTTATTACAGAACGATTTATATCATCATGAATATGATAATCATCTACAGCTTTCTCAAATACTTTAATGGCTAAAGAACTAATTTTGGTTTCTGTCATATTAAAAAATTAAAAGTTAATGTTGATACTATTAAAATTATAAAGATAAAGTTTACATATAAACTGTTTATTTTTTTTGCAAAAATTTGAGATACCATATAAACAACAGGAAGTGAAAGATAATGAAACTCTGAACCACTGAGTTGATCCATAGTAAAGAATAATGAGGTTAATATAATAAACAATACACCTAAAACATCAAGAACTCTTCTTCTCGAGCTATAGGTTCTTGAGAATTTAATTATGACTGAAATTACAAATAACACAAAAACAATAACTATTGGGACATAAGAATATGTTAGATTAAAGGTATGCTCATCTATTGCTTGAGGTTGATCTGCAAAAAAGTATGAACTAAAAAAATAACTGTCTAATGATAAAAAAGACAAAAGCACATACAATGATGGAAGAATAATAATTGGGGTCGTAAAAATTATTATGTAGTGTTTAAAATCTCTTTTAATGTTTGAAGTAATTAAAGCTAGTAACGGGTATATAAAAATAATTAGGTTTTCAACAATTATCAATGAAGAGAAACTAAGAAGAACAGAGGCGTCAAACAATCGTTTAATTTTTTTTGTAGGATTGGTGAGTTCAATAAATATTCTCATATTTCTCCATGCTGCCCATATAGCTGCTGATGACAATATAAATCTTAAGTCAACAGACTCAATGGGATAGGAGAGAACAATTAAAGGATATAATAGCAAGTGATAAGCATTTCGACTTGACCTCATGATTGTAAGTTCTCTAGTAATAGTATCTATTGCAAAGTTTGATAGCATTAACGCTCCAAAAATTATTATACCATTTAAAAGACTTGATTCAAAGAAGGACCATTTCAGCTCAAGTGTCGTATAATAAAATGCAACACATAGCAACATGAAGGATGATATACCAACTGAAGTGTTTGAAAATTTTTCAAATGTCTTTGTAATCATCTTGGAAATATAGATATGTCGTCTACTATTCTACAAATCTAATAATTTTAAATATGCAGAACCTTTTGAGATAATTTGAGTTTTAAATTTTATCTAATGTTTTGATTATGTATTGTTATGTATTACTTTTGACAAGTAATATAACTATGGTAAAAGATTTTTTTTATTCTGTTTCTTGGCTTTTTAAAGAGGTGCTTTTTTTGCCTTTTGACATCCTTAGAATTATTCAAGACGACAGCTGGTATATTGCCAATATAGTTACTTGGACTTTCATAATAATAGGAATAATTGGAGCTGCCTATTGGCTTAAAAAACTAAAAGAGTTTGATGATAACGGTGAGGAAGATGAGGATATAACCTCCCATTCTTTTCTATAAGTCAAATCCTATATCCTTTCTAAAGTAAGAATTTTCAAAGTTTATACTCTTTATTTTATTATAACATAAGTTAATAGCCTGCTTGTAATTCTCTGCAAGAGATGTAACGGCAAGCACTCTTCCTCCATTAGTCAGAAAAACATTATCATTTTTTTTGGTTCCAGCATGAAATATTAATGAGCTAGAAACATCTTCAAGGCCAGTAATTTCTTTGTTTTTTTCATAATCTAATGGATATCCGCCCGAAACCATTATTACGGTTGCAGCATGTCTCTCATCTACAGATAACTTTATCTTCTCAAATTCCATTGAACCCATTGAGTTAAAAAGCTCCAATAAATCATTTTTTATTCTTGGAAAAACAACTTCTGTTTCTGGGTCACCCATTCTAACATTGTATTCAATTACATATGGATCTTCATTAACTTTAATTAAACCAATAAAAACTACGCCAATGTACTCCATATTTTCTTCTACTATTCCATTGATTGTTGGTTTAATTATTCGTTCTTCAATCTTTTCTAAAAACACATCATCTAAAAAAGCTACCGGGGATACTGCGCCCATTCCTCCAGTATTTAATCCGGTATCTGCCTCGCCTATCTTTTTATAGTCTTTAGCAAATGGAAGTGTTTTATAATTATTTCCATCTGTAAGAACAAAGCAGGATAATTCTATTCCATCTAAAAACTCCTCTATGACAACTTTTGATGATGAGTCTCCAAACTTTTTATCTAAAATCATACTCCTTAATTCATGTTTTGCCTCGTCTAGATCTTTAATTATAAGCACCCCTTTACCTGCAGCTAAGCCATCCGCTTTTAAAACATACGGTGGGGTCATGCTATCCAAAAATATATAAGCCTGGTCAATATTCTCTTGAGTAAATGTACCATGTTTAGCCGTTGGAATGTTATGCCTCTTCATGAAGTTTTTTGCGAATTCCTTACTGCCCTCTAGTTGACCAGCAAACATACTTGGTGCTATAATCTTTATATTTTTTAAATAGTTGTCTGATTTAAAAAAGTCATAAATACCATTAACAATTGGGTCCTCAGGTCCAACAAAAACAATGCAAATATCATTGCTAATGACTTCGCTTTTAATCTTTTCAAAATCATTAATATCTCCATCAATATTTGTAGCTAAAACGCTTGTTCCTCCGTTACCTGGAAGAGCAAAAATTTTATTCACTAGCTTGCTTTTTGAGAAACTTGTTATTATTGCATGTTCACGACCGCCTGAACCTAAAACTAAAACATTCATTTATTTATAAATTTTTTTATTGTCTCTTTAATTTTCTTGAGATATACTTTATGGTTTGTCACCTTCTCAAGGGTTTCTAAATTAGTCATAAAAAATTCTTTTAAACTCACTGAAATATAAAAATTATTTAAATCTGAAATCCTTGATTTGTGATTCTTATGACTAAGTCCTTCATTTATAAAGATAACCCTTAAACCCATGGCCATAGCAGGAATTGCAGCATGGATTCTTGAAGTAATTAAAGTTTCACTTTTTGCTATCTCTTTTAGCATATTATTAGCAAGGCTAAGCCCTTCTTGATGAGATAAAATTTTTCTATTTGTTATTTGATTATATTCTTTAGCTTCTATATTTTGACTATTTAAGTGATTTTCAAAAGATCTCTTCTTTAATAAATATTTAAGTTTTTTAATCGGGAAGCTAACCGTGGACAATATTAGTCTGTATATTGAAGTAAAATCAATTTTTGGATTAAGCCTATCAAATGCACCAATTACTATAACTCCTTTGGGTTCTATTGAACTGTCCACATATTTTTTTCTATCAAAAGTTGTTGTCACACATGATGAATAGTATGATTTAATTCCATTACTTTGGAGAAGATTTTTAGTATATGTGTCTCTACATCCTATTGGCTCATGTTTTTTTAGATAATTTAATGATGCTGGTTTTATAAATTCTTTTTCTACAGATGGATTTATATGGAATGAAATAAACAGTGGAGATATTTTTTCATTTGGTGGCCAATTTTTTGGATTTTCCATAAACCATCCATTTATAATTGTTTTAATCTCAGTTCCATTAAAATTATGAAGGGTCTCTCTATCAAGAACCCTATAGCTATTTGGATAAATCATGTCAATCACAGCCATAGTTTGAATATAATCCCCGATATTCCTTGAGCCAATATATCCTAATACACCTATCTCCAAAATCAAATATTTTCTTTTATTTTTTCAATTCTTGACATAAGGCTGAATTTTTCCTTAATTCTTTTTCTGGCATTTTTAAATTCTTTTTTTCCAAAAGTAGAGTTAACATACGTCGCTACTTTCTTAAGGTCTTCCTCATTATCAAATAAAATTCCTGTTGTACCTATAGCATCAGGTATACCAAATACTTTAGATCCAATGGGCAAACATCCACACAGCATTGCTTCGCATAGTGAGTTGGGTAAGCCCTCCAACCTTGAGCCCTGAAAATAAAACTTTGACTTTTGATATAAGCTCTTAATCTGGTCTTTATTTTGAACCCCTAAAACCTTAACATTTGGTTCTAGCTTTATATGTTCTGCTATATCAATGCCTACCTCTCCAACTATTAAAAATTGTTCGCTGGGAAGCAAAGAGGCCAATTTATTAAACTTATCTAAACCTTTAATATTTATAACTCTTTTATCAGAAAAAAAGGCAACAGTTAAAATTCCTGATTTTTTCATTGTTTCATCAAAAGTCCAATACCTTGAATCATAACCTGTGTTTATCTCTTTAATTTTCAAGTTTTTATTTTTTATAAAAGTTTCAACTCCAGATATAATACTAAATTTCTTTGCCGCATTATCACAACCTTTTATTAGAGATTTATGAACAACCCATACTTCAGACACTAAGCTATAATTTAATCTTGCTATTTTAGATCTTATGTTTTTTTTGTAAAAAACCCCATGGCTATTTTCTTTGTCAACAATTGCGTCATAACCTCCTATAATAATAATTGATTTTTTAAAAAAAATCTTAGAAATTAATATTGGTATTAAAGAGTGATAATCATTAAACCAAGAAACAACTATTTTTGAACGAGGTATATACATCATTGATTTAATAAACTCTGTAAACCTATTACACAAAAAATAGACACCGCTTTTATAAGGTCTTGAAAAAATTTTACTGACTTTATATCCCAAAGCTTCAAAAATAAACATGTCTGATTTGACAAAGCTTCTATCTACTGAATAAATAAATGTGATATTTTTGATCAATAGCTTATTTTTTTAATTTGTCTGCAATGTTTCTATCATTAGAAAGTCTTGGCACTTTATTTTGTCCGCCTAGCTTCCCTTCAGATTTCATATAATTATTAAAACCTCCTCTTTCCACACAAATCACCTCAAGGCTTTTAAGTATTTTTCCATCAATTAAATCTTTATAATATATATTTAACCTGGTCATCTCTTTATCCAATGCTTTGGAGAATGCCAACATGTCCCCAGGTAAATTTTCAAACTCAACATACCACTCATGATGTGGAAGCATTTCCTTGGGATTAATATTTGGAGCAACAGTAAACTCTCTAATTGTAACATTGTGAAGTTTTGTAGCGACCTCCATTGCCTTTTCAACTTCCTCAGAAATTACATGTTCACCAAAAGCAGATAGAAAGTGTTTTATCCTCCCCGTAACAATAATTCTAAAGGGTTTTAGTGAAGTAAATTTAACTGTATCCCCAATATTATATGACCATAGCCCTGCAGATGTTGATATTATCAATAAATAGTTAACATCTAGCTCAACCTCTTTTAGAGATATCCTATCATAATTGCCCTTTAAGAATTCTTCTGCTTTTATAAACTCATAAAAAATATCATTGTTCAATAACAGTAAAAGGTCTGTTTGACTTTTGTTAAATTGATCCTGATAGCCAAAAAAACCTTCTGACGCAGGGAAAGTTGCTAAAGTATCTATATGTTTACCAAATAACTTATCAAAAACTTTTCGGTATGGCTCATAACTAACGCCTCCATATACATACAATGAAAGATTTGGAAAAACCTGTGAAATTGTTTTTCCTTCATTCATTACAATTTTTTCAAAATACATTTGTACCCACGATGGTATTCCCGCAATAATTGTCATCTTTTCTCCAATTGTTTCTTGAATTATAGCATCAACTTTTTTTTCCCAATCTTCAATACAGTTTGTGTTCCATGACGGTTTTCTGTTTTTTAAGAAAAGTTTAGGAATATAGTGTGCGCTGATGCCTGAAAGTCTCCCATGATAAATTCCATTTTTCTTTTCAAGCTTTGGACTCCCTTGTAGAAACATTTGCTTTCCATTAAGAGGGCTGAAATTTTGTGTTTTTAAAAAGTAATTAAGTAACGCATCCCTCGCAGATTTTATATGCGTTTTTATAGAGTCTTTTGTTATTGGAATATATTTTGCTCCAGATGTAGTTCCACTTGTCTTTGCAAAATATAGTGGTTTTCCTGGCCACAGAATATTTTCCTCTCCTTGTACAACTTTATCAATATAAGGCCTAAGCTGCTCATAATCTCTAACTGGAACTTTTTTTTGATATTGTTCGTAGGATTTAATACTTTGAAATTCATGCTTTTTTCCAAACTCTGTTTGTAAAGCACTCCTTATTAATTTTTTAAATGTTTGATCTTGCGAATAGAGGGGATTCTTTATCCATTTTTTATTTTTAGTATTTACGATATGAGCAAAAATTATAGCGATTATTGTTTTCATCTAGAATTCAATATAACTCTCAGGGTCAACAGGTTCCCCTTGAAACCAGAGCTCGAAGTGTAGGTGTGGACCTGTTGTTAATTCTCCCGTATTGCCTGTAAAACCAATTATTTCTCCTGTTTCTACTGTATCGCCTTGGAGCTTAATTATTGAGGCATTGTGTTTGTATATTGAGGTCAGTCCATTTAAATGCTCAACAATTATCACATAACCTGTCTCTGTTGTCCATTCAGAGAAAACTACTATTCCTTCACTTATAGAATGAACAGGAGAGTTTTCTGGCATTGCAATGTCTACTCCATAATGTTTATTTTCAAGATTGAAACGGTCTGAAAGGGTGCCATTCACCGGTGGAAACAAAACAGTTGTGAATCTTTCTCCTGAAATATCGAAAGCATTATATTTATCTTCTTCTTCAACCAAAGCCCTTAAAAGAGAATCCTCAGCATTTGGTTTAATTAGCTCTAGCTCTATATTATTGTCATTACTTTGCAACCTAATACTGTCTTGACTTATGTCTTCATACGATATATTTCCAGCCAGCAGGTCTTTTATAGAATTTAAATATCTTGTTTGAGTGATGTAAAGTTTTTCCAAAGAATCCAGCTTTAATGAATTTTCAATTGAACTTTCTCTTAATTCAACGGTTGAATAGCCTCTAAAATATTCTTTTAATGGTGTAAAATATATCAGTAGAAAAGAAGCCGAAAGAATTACTATAAATGCTATAAAAGAAGAAGATATAAGATTGAATGTTGATGATGAGACAAGTTTTCTTTTTTCAAGAGTTTTTTCATTAACTAAAAGTATATGGAACCTTTCAGAAAGTTTATCAATTATAGTATGTTTTTTATTTTTTGGCATTAATGCAAATATATGTATAGTTCAGCATAAGTTATTATATGAATAATAAATTCACATTACAAAAAATAATTCAGTAAATTTGTTTTTAGAACTTAGTTCAAAATTTTATAGATATGATAGGTGGACCTCAAATTATTCTGATAGTTATTGTTGTTCTTTTACTATTTGGTGGTAGAAAAATTCCTGAGCTCATGAGAGGGCTTGGAAGTGGAATCAAGGAATTTAAAAAAGCTACTAAAGAAGAAGATGATGATTCAAAAGAATAGTATCTCTATTTAACAAGCTTCATCGTAGTTATAATCGTGTTTAATTCAAACATGTAATCTCTTTTGCTTTCTGATGGTGCAAATGAAAAACCCTCAATTACTATATTTCTATTATTTAATGTGTCTTTAATAATATAATTGACATAAGGCCCTGCCATAAAATCATTTTGAACTTCCCAAGTCCCTTTTGTCAAGATGGCGTCTAAATTATTAACTTTTGTTTTATAATAATAAGGAAGATAGGCTCTCTCTGTAATCATATATGAGCCT
>PCCQ01000069.1 GCA_002731795.1 Fidelibacterota bacterium | reverse complement strand
ATTGAGGTAATGGATATGCTTGCAGTTCCTGAGGAGTATAATTTAACTCAGAACTATCCAAATCCATTTAACCCATCGACTACAATATCATTTAGTATTCCATCTGAAGGATTTGTGCAGGTGAATGTATATGATATTACTGGACGATTAATTACGGGGCTTGTAAACGGTAATTTAAGTGCAGGCTATCATGATGTAATCTGGGATGGTACGGATATGTTTGGTTCGAATGTTTCAGCGGGATTATACATATACAGTCTACAGGCTGAAGGTGTATCATTAACACGTAAAATGGTATTAATGAAGTAAGTTATACTTTAATTACTAATAAAATAAATAAAAGCGGGGTTTATATAAACCCCGCTTTTTGTTTAGACTGAATTTTAACTAAATTATCTATTATGTATATAAAAATTTCAAACCTTACAAAATCATTTAAAATGTTTAAAAGATCTGCAGGATTAAAGGGTGCTTTTAAATCTTTTTTTAATAGACAATACACTAACTTTCATGCCTTGAAAAATATTTCAATTGAAATCAACAAAGGAGAAATTGTTGGTATTTTAGGTGAAAATGGAGCAGGTAAAACAACTTTGATTAAATTGATGGTAGGTTTGCTACATCCTACCAATGGTGAAGTTATCATTGATGGATATAACCCATGGAAACGAAAGCATGATTATTTAAAAAATGTCGCAATAGTAATGGGTCAAAAAAATCAATTATGGTGGGATATTCCGGCATCTGAATCATTTTTATTAAATAAACATATCTATCAAATAGAAGATTCAAAATATAATGAAACTCTCAATGAGTTAGTCGATTTATTAGATGTAAGAGATAAATTAGATGTACAAGTCAGAAGATTATCGCTAGGTGAGCGGATGAAAATGGAAATTATTGCATCGCTTTTACATCGTCCATCTTTGGTTTTACTTGATGAGCCTACCCTTGGATTAGATGTTATATCACAATCAAAGATTAGAGAGTTTGTTCGTTATTATAATAGTAAATATAATGCCACTTTTATTATTACAAGTCATTATACTAAAGACATCCAAGAAATGTGTCAAAGGGTTTTAGTTTTAAATAATGGTTCTCAAATTTATGATGGCCTCTTTAATGATTTAATCAAAGCTATTAATCCAGAAAGAAGGTTGGTATTTGAATTCTCTGAAGGAACTGATTTAAAATACATCGATTCTTTAGATGGAAAGTTTGAATTTCAAATTCATGATAGTATCCTAACCGCTCAACTTCCAGAATCTCAATTAAGAGAGTTATTGTCCAAATTATTAGAAAAATTCTCACCCCAAAGTATGAGTTTTGAAGATTTACCTGTTGAAGAAACTATGAGAAGTTTTTTCCAAAGTCCCGAGGATTACCTTTAGTGTTTATTTTTATTAGAAAGTATTCAGCTGTTTTAAAGATAAATTGGATACAAGCCTTAGAATATAGAGCAAATGCATTAGTAGGTGTTATAGCCATTATCTCAGGATTATTTATTGAATATCAAATTTGGAGCCTTATTTTTAAATCACAAGATTTAACTCATGTGAATGGATTTAGTTTCAATGAACTTATGGTTTTCATTTTTTTATCAATAATAGTTGGACAACTTAAATCTTCATGGCACACCTCAGGTGAAATGATTGAAGGAATTCGTACTGGGGATATAAATAAGTTTTTAATTAGACCTATATCATATTTTTGGTATCACTTTATGATGTTTATTGGTGTTAATTCTCTTTATTATACCGTTTATTCAATAATTTTATTTATTTTAATTGCCCTTTTTCCTGGAGCAATTTTTCAAGCACCTATTAATTTTATTGGTTTTATTTTTGCGCTTATAGTTTCAATTTTTTTATCATATTCAATTTACTATATCATGATTTGTCTAGCTTTTTGGTTTGGAGAAGTTAGATCTATAGTTGTTGCTTATAACCTTATCATGCTTGTCCTTGCAGGACAGTATATACCTATTCGTTTATTTCCAGATTCAATTATACAAATAATGGAGTTAACACCATTTATCTATTTAGTAGACTTCCCTGTTAGTATAGCTACTGGAAGAATTCCAATTGATATGTGGCTGATTAATTTTTTCTATTCAGTTATTTGGTGTTTAATAATTTGGTGTCTTGGACATTTTGTGTATAGTAGAGGTATAAGAAAGTATGAGGCTTATGGTTCATAGGTATTTAATATTATGGTTAGCTTTTTTTAGAAATAGCTTATCGCGTGATATGGAATTTAAAATGAATTTTATAGGAAACTTATTCATTGATACCATTTTCTACGGTTCTCTTTACTTCTTTTTTAGTGTTATTTTTTCTTACGTTGATTCGTTAGGTGATTTTTCTAGAGATGCTGTAATTATATTCTTAATTATTACTTATCTAACTGATACAGTCTTTTTATTCTTTTTTGGTTCAAATACATTTCAAGTAAATCGAATGGTTGTTAGAGGTGATTTAGACTTATTATTACTTAAACCGGTTAATGCTTTATTTTTTATATCCTTTAGATATGTATCAACCTATGCTTTAATTTCATCATCTATTTTAATAGCAATATTATTTAGAGCTACATATCTCTATTCAAGTTCTATTGGAATTTATAATTATATTATGTTTTTCTTTTCATTTTTGATGGGTATTTTAATTTTATATTGTGTTGAATTTATGATTGCATGTTTAGTTTTTTGGTATAAAAACTTTTCGGTAGGTGGTTGGCTTGCAAGTGAATTAATTAAATATTCTAGACGTCCAGATTCCATATATTCAGGTATATTTAGAAAAGCTTTATTTACTATTTTCCCCATGGCTCTTGTATCTTCTTTACCTGCAAGAATGTTATTATTCAAACCAGATATCATATTATTATTATCTCAACTTTTAATAACAGTAGTTGCTTTATCATTAGCAATAGTAGTTTGGAATAAGGGGCTACTAAAGTATGATAGCGCATCATCATGAAAAAAATATTAATCATACTTCTCTTTTCTCATTTATTCTCAACTGGTCAGCAGACCATAATTTTATTACATGGATTTATGGGATGGGGAAGAGATGAAATGGGTAAATATTATTATTGGGGGGGATTCACAGACCTTCAAAAGTATTTACAAGATGAAGGATTTAATGTATATACTGTATCTGTTGGGCCTATTTCATCAAATTGGGATAGAGCTATTGAGGCATATTATCAAATAAAAGGTGGACAAGTAAATTATGGTGTCAATCATTCTGAAAAATATAATTTAATTCAGAAACCTAGGCAAAAAAAATATAAAGGACTTTTTAAGCAATGGGACGATAATAATCCTATTCATATAATTGCTCATAGTCAAGGTGGTCAGACTGCACGAATGCTTGAATATATTCTTGAGTCAAAATTTGACAATGAAGACTCGGAATTACTTTCAAATAATTTAGAAGGAATGATTAAAAGTATAACAACAATTGCATCCCCCCACAATGGAACTATTTTAGCTGATGAGATAACAGAAAATTTACCTTTTTTAAGAAATATGACTCCATTCTTTGGAACTTTAGAAGAATCAAAAATTAATAATTTATATAATTTTGACTTAGAGCAGTGGGGTTTAGTTAAGTTCGAAGAAGAATCAACAAAAGACTATTTGAATAGATTAGCTAATTCTCCAATTATAGATTCAAAAAATTTTTCTGCTTGGGATTTATCTATTAAAGGCGCTAAAGAATTTAATGATATTTATTCATCTAATAAGAATGTGTATTATTTCTCATACCCAACCTATGCTACAAAAGAATTGAAAAATAAAAATCATATTCCTGATATAAATATGCCATTAATGGCATGGATTCCATCGATAATAATTGGAAAATCAGGTAAGGTAACAGATGATTGGCATATGAATGATGGTATTGTAAGTACTATTTCTATGAAATATCCAATTAATAGTAAATATGAATCAGAACCCAATAAATTATTTCAAAAAGATAATATTGAAAAAGGAGTATGGCAGGTTATGAATCCAATTAACCAAGATCATCATTCTGTAATAGGACATAAATTAATGGGCCTTAATGATGATAATATGAAATTATTTTACAAAGAAATCTGCACTAGATTATATCAATTAGATTAATATACATGAACAAAAAAGATTTATATAAAATAGATAAAGATATTTCAATAGCAAAAACTCTAGATTCATCGTTTTACACTGATAAAAATATCTTCAAAACTTTAGTCACTGATATTTTTTCATCAACATGGCAGTATGGATTACATATTAATCAAATTAGAAATAAAAATGTATATCCAATTAATTTTTTACCTGAGACACTTTCAGAATCGATTACTTTTACTAGACAAAATGAACAAATAAATTGTATATCTAATGTATGTACTCATAGAGGACATGTTATCTGCGATTCACCTAAAAAAGGTAATGCCTTGAAATGTAGATATCATGGAAGAGTCTTTAATCTTAATGGTAAAATGAAAAATGCAATTGGTTTTGAAGGAGCAAAAGATTTTCCATCAGTCAATGATAATCTTGATCATATTAATTATAAAAACTGGAACAACTTTCTTTTCTTCAGCTTGAATAAGACATATAAAAATTTATCTGTATTATCAGATATTGATAAAAGACTATCCAATTTTCCATTTAAAAAATTATATTTTTCCAAACAACTTTCAAATTCATTTGAAATTAATACTCACTGGGCAATGTATTGTGAAAATTATTTAGAAGGCTTTCATGTTCCATTTGTTCATAAAGGTTTAGCAAAAGAAATTGATAATCAATCATATAATACAGAGATACTTACAAATAGTGTACTTCAGTATGCAAATAAGCAAGATTCAGAAAAAGATTTATATGCACACTATTATTGGATTTTCCCAAACTTGATGTTGAATTTTTATAATTGGGGTCTATCTATAAATGTAGTAGAACCAATCTCAATAAATAAAACTAGAGTTAACTTTTTTACATTCCCTATTGATGGCATTGATTTTGTTGAAGATCAAATAAAAGATTTAATTCAGGTTGAGCTTGAAGATCAACAAGTAGTAGAAAGTGTTTGTAGAGGAGTTAAATCTAAATTTTACAGCTCTGGAAGGTATTCCCCTAAACATGAAAAAGGTGTACACTATTTTCATCAATTATTATCTAAGATTTTGTTAAAAAATATTAGATAATAATTATCAAGTTTTCTTGTCTTTCTTTCTTGCTGCTGGAAATAAGACATTATTTAAGATTAATCTATAACCTGGAGAGTTTGGATGTAGTGATAAGTCTGTAACAGGATCTCCCACTTTATGTGTATAATCTTCTGGGTCATGCCCACCAAGAAAAGTGAATGTCCCTTTACCTACATTTCCATGAATGTATTTAACTTCAGGAGTATTTTCAACTTCACCAAGAATAACGACATGTTTTTTTAATACATTTCTATTAAAACCTGTTGTTTGTCCTCTAAATCCGTTTATAACTCCAACATGATTCTGAGTAAGCATTGTTGGCACTGGATCCCATTTTGCAGAAAATTCAAATAAGGTGAAGTAATCTTGTTCCGCAGTTTTTAGATGAGGACTTTTATTAGATGGATAATCTATATCGGAAAATTCATAAATCATGGGATTTGTTATAATTGAATAATTTTCAAAGGCAATACCATTGGAAAAGTTGATTTTATTATTATAATTTGGATCTACAGGCGTTCCATCAAATACTGCATCAGCAATATCTACATCATGTGCAGCTAATGCAATATCAAATGAGTCCGTTCCTGAGCACATTGCAAATAAAAAACCTCCATCAGAAATATATTTCTTTATTTTTAAGGCAATAAATTTTTTCAAATTATGGACACAGCTAAAGCCATGTTTTTTTGCTGTATTATTAAAATCTGATTCCATTTTTTTATACCAAGGCTTATTTCTATAGCTCCTATAAAATTTTCCGTATTGTCCTGTAAAGTCTTCATGATGAAGATGAAGCCAATCATAGTCATTAATTTTATTACTCATAACTTCATCATCAAATACAACATCATATTTAATATCAGCAAAAGTTAATGCGAGTGTTACTGCATCATCCCAGTGTTGCTTTCCGGGCGGAGAATAAACAGCAATCTTAGGAACCTTTTCAAGTAAAATAATATCCATATTATTTGATTCGATGGTTGTGAAAATTTCTGATAAAGCAGTACTATTTATCAGTTCATAGTTTACACCTCTAACCAAGCATGTATTTTCTATATTATCTTGATTATCCATCAAAAATGATCCACCCCTATAATTAAGAAGCCATTCAATCTCATTTCCATTTTCTAAATGTAAAAAAGCAATTCCATACGCCTTAAGATGATTTGTTTGTACATTATCCATGGGTATAAGAATTTTTTGAGATAGAGCGATGTTCATTAAAAAGAAAAATGTCATATATTTTATAAAATTCATCCAATTATCCTTTCTAACCTTAATCTAATTTCTTCATAAAAAACACTGTGTTGAAAATTATCCATAAACTTTAAATAATTATCAACTGCTGAATTAATATCATTTAGTACAAAATCATCTAATTCTGCATTCAATAATAGAGATAATTCAGAATATATATCATTTGTTTCTATTAATGATAAGAATGCTTTAGCAGCTTGATAGTCTTCAATATTTATATAAATGTATGCAAGATAGTAAAATGATAAATTACGAACAATTTCAGACGTTGAATTAGTTAATGATTCTAATTTTGTAGTTGATTTATCATATTGCCTATTTATCATTTTATATAATGCATCAGAAAGTATGATAAGCTCATCATTATTTTTATTGAATAACATTAATAATGTTAAACCATTCAAAAATTCATTGTAATAGTCATTTTTTTTATCAATGTTTTTAAGCTTTTGTTCTAATTTTTCTTTTAAATCATCAAATTGTTTTAAGTAGAAAAGAATCTGAAAATACTTCAGGTCTAGGTATTCGATTTCATCAGATTTATTATATCTAGTTTTATATTTTTTGATTAATTCAATAAGCTCATCATTGATAAGATTATTTTTAATTTTTATTTCTATTATCTTAATAGCACTTTTAAATCTAATATTTCGATTTGATGAATTTTGCTCTAATGCATAAAAATCATTTAAAGATTTTTCATAATTATCATCATTATTAGATTTTAAATTTGCAATATTATATCTTGCTCTTGAATTATTATATTTTTCAATTAAAGAATCATACATTATAACAGCTTCTGATAATTCATCTGATTTATAATTAATGTTATCATTTCCAAATGGAGATATTTCTAGGAATGAGTTTTGAATAATTCGATCAGATATGGGAAGATAAATTTTATTATTTATTGATTTTTTTTCTATGATTTTAGCAAGCTGAAGTATAGATAATTCAATAATTTCAGAATTCGTTGATGTCATTAGAAGTTTAAAAATTTTTTCTGCATTTTTAAAGCTACTCTGATTAACAAAACTAACTCCAAAATCATATAAATTTTTCTCAACTAAATAATTTTCTATCATTAAATCACAAGCACCATCAAAATCTTCCCATTTAAACTTAAATTGAGCTAAGACATTATTTTTAATTTTGGATGGATTATTGAGGAGTGTATTTGTGATAATATATCTGGTGTTTTCATCATTTGGGAATTGAGATAATTGCTTCTCAATTGATCCATAATGTTTATTTATATACTTATTTAACTCGTCTTGATTACTAAGACAAAGTATATATTCTGTAATGGAATTTTGGTAATTCCTATTATCTAAATAGTACTTTGCCAGCTCTTTTGAATAAAAATTTTCAATATCATAATTATTTCTTATATACTGAATTTTTTCTAAAGCAAAATCAAATTTGTCATAGTGAATTAATCGTGATATGTATCTTTTAATTTTACTAAATCCAATTGCACTTTTATTACTTATGCCATCTATTATTAATTCATTAATTATTTCATAACCTTCTGTTTCATATAAATATAACATTGTATCTTTCTGCGATACATAGAGTAGATTTTCTGCAAGTGCTAATCTAGCGTTGGTATTATTTGTATTATTTGATGAGTATTCCCTCGATATATTGATTAGTTGCGACCAATCTTCCTGTCGAATTAAAAAGTTTTTATAATTATTGTAGATATAACTATTAGTTTTATTTTCGTTGAAAAGTTGTTTGAAAATTAAATGAGCTTCATCTATTAATCCAGCATTCTCATGTGAAATCGCTTTTTTAACAATTTGGGCATCAGTAGCTTGAAGTAGTGAACTTTGGGAATTATTACTCTTAATTTCTTTACTTTTTCTTTTAATAGTTTCAAGTACATTTTCATTTGCACTTAAAATAGAAATCAGTATTACATATTTTAAAATAATTTTTATATCGAAATTAATTTTCATTGATTTCTTCATTTTCTAAATATTTAAAATATTTTTTTAAAATAATTTGATAATCATCAGAATACTCCTGATTTAACGCTTCCTGTAAAGCCTTAGTAAGTAGTGTTTGACGCTCTCCTTTATCGTTTGGCAGTGATAAGGGGCCATCATATATTCTATTTTCTGCAGATTCACTTTTTCTTTTATCATTATAATCTTTTTGTTTTAATGATTTTTGGCTATCCAGCATTCTTGAAAGTATTTTATTTTGACGATCAATTGTTTCTCGTGTTATTTTTCTTCTTTGAAAATCTTTAATAACTTCCTCCATATCTTGTGCCGCTTTAGATAAGCTTCCTTCATTTTGTCCTCCTGGCATTTCACCTATCATTTCTTGTAGCTGTTGACTTAATGCCTCTTGTTGCTTTTGAAGTCTTTTCATCAGCTCTCCCTGAATACTTTGATTCTGTCCTCCTGGCATAAAACCTGGATTACTACATTGCTGAGAACCTTGATTAATTTGCTGTTGTGATTCAGCCATTTTTGATAACTGCTCAAGATAATTTTCCATACCAGATGCTGACATTGAGCTTTGCATTTGATTTAACGATGATAATAGAATATAGGCTGTTTCGTTAATTGCATTGATCGCTTTTTCTTGTTGATCTCTAAGCTCTCTTTTTATATTTTTTTGTTCCATTAGGCCAATTGATTTTTGTATTGATAGCTGTGCAGCACCGATCGTACCGTTAACGCCAGGTGGAATATGTAATGTTTTGTTGGATATATTAATTAACTGATCAATAAACTTTATTATTTTGTTTTTTACAATGTTCTGCTTTGAAGCTAAAATAGGAATTTCAGGGCTGTATGATGGATGTTCACTAATTTTTTTAGATACCAATTCCTGATCAAATGAAATAATTTCAATACTTTTTATCAAATTAATAAATTCAATTGTCATTTCATCTACCATTTTCGAATTAAATGATTCTTTAATATCATTTATTTCATTAACCAGTCGCTCTAAATCATTAATAATATTTTCAGAAGTAGAGAATCCCTCATTTCTCATATCTTCACCTATTTCATTAGCTGCTTTTTGTAAATTTGATTTTATTGATTTAGTATTTTCACTATTGGCAATTTCTTCAAGTGATTTAGCAGCGTTAGATGAAAATTTTTCTATATTACCAATGCTTTGCTTTATTTTATTTTCAACATCTTTAAAACTATTAATTTGACTATTCTCTTTCTTTAAAATTTGATTAAGATTAGTATTTTCATCAGCTAAACTATTAGATATGTCAATTTGGCTAGATAACATCTCTTCAACTATTTTTATCAGTTCATCTAAAGATTGCTCTGCCATTGCTAATTGAAATAGCTCAATAAAACGATCCAGCTGTTCTTCCATCATAGATATGTCTTGTTTGAGATTCTGAATTTCACTGAGCATTTGTTCATTAGTCATGTTTTCCATTTGCTCATTTAAATTTTTTAAAGTTTCTAGCATTTCATCAGTTATAATTTGATCTAATAATTCTTGAAATTCATTAAACTTATTAAGTAGCTCTTGACTGAATAATTCATTATTATCTGCCTCCTCTTGTATTTCTTCAATCATTTCACTAATCTCTTCAATCTCACTAAGAATATCATCAATTTTTTCTGCGGACTCAGAAACTTTTTGCTCTTGTTCCCAGGTAACATCTTCTGATTTGAGTAAATCTTTTTCAAGATTATCAACTAAGTCATAAACATCATCAATACTTAATGTTATTTCTTCCACATCTTCCATCATCTCATTTTCAAGATTGCTTATATCTTCAAATAAATCATCTAATGAAGGTATTTGGCCAATAAATGGTCCAGCTTTAGAAATGGATGGCCCGGTAATATCATTATTATCAGATACAAAAATATAGAATTCAATATTATCACCAGGAGCAAGAAAATGTTGCGCTACATTCCATTTGTTTTCCATACGTTGTGCTTTAAGGCTGAAATTTAAATTTTGAAGTTTATATTTATATGCAGTAGAGTCTTGGGTTAAATAAATGGGTTTTTTTATTTGATATTCAATCCAGGCATCTCCAATTCCATAATCATCTAAAATTTGGATATCAATAGGTATTATTTTATTATCTGGGATAGAAAATTCAAAATCTGGATTTGAAACAAAAATTTGAGGAGCAGAGTCTTTTATAATATTAATTTTATTTAGAGGGGGATTAATATTGCTAATTCCATCATAATCTTTACACATTAAAACTATTTCAGAACTCGTTTCTATAGTTATTTCATCTATAATTTGATTTTCATATACATTTAGAATAGTCCTATCCTCATTATTATCTAGCCAAGCTTCTTGAATATTTTTATTTGCCTCTGCCCTTATTTGAATGGAGCTCCCTTCCAGCATAGGTATATCCGTATTATTTGCTGAAAACAACGTCTCTTCTAGTCCCGAGTATTTAGGAGGTTTGACTTGAAATTCAATTGAATTTATCCTTGGCCTTTTAATTACAGTTACTATTTTTTTAGAAGATTCTATTTTATCCCATGGCTCAAAAATCGAGTTAGATTCATATTCTGCCCAATAAGTAATATCATTTATTGTGCTATTAATAGTATGTTTATATAAGCCATTTTTATTTTTGTTTACTGAAATTTGCTTTAAATGTGATTTTTCAGATATCAAAATATTAATTGAGTCTGGGGAGTTATCATTATCTATATTAAAACAAAGATTTAAAGAGTCACCTTCTAGTACTTTATGATTAGAGTTCATATTTAAAATTTCATATGGCTTTGGTATTTCATAGGTATTAGTAGGATTGAAAATTCTAATTGATGCGTTTGCAAAATCAACATTATAATTGATAAATAATAAGCCAATTAATAAGAATAGTAGACATTTAAAAATCTTACTTTTAAATGGTTGAATATAGGAGTCCATAGATATGCTTGAAACTTTTTCACTCATAAGTTTAATAGCTCGTGAACTAAGCTTATTAGATAGGGAGCTAGATTGTTGATTATTTTCTAGCTGAAATGCATTTATCAATTTATCTGATATGTGTGGATTTTGTAAACCTATCTCTCTTGCAATTTCAGGATCTTTGAAATCACTTAATTTTCCATTTATCTGCAAAAAAAGTTTTATTATAAACAGAGTTAGAAATGAAATTGCTAATAATAATAAAAACAAAACTATTCTAACACGAGTATCTACACTAAAAAAAACAAACCGCTCTATTACAATAAAAAATATAGATGATGATAAAACTAAAATCAGTAGTAATAATAAATTAGACATGAAAAGATTTATAGATTTAACTTTTCTGTAATTAGCTATTACTTGATTAATTTTATTATTCTTAATCATCTTAATAAAGAATATAGTATTATGTTTGTTCCCATCTTTAAAGCCTCTTGTCTTTTAGACTCATCATTTCCGTGTACAGATATATCTTCCCAGCCATCTCCGAGATCTGATTCATAGGTATAAATAGCTATTATTTTATCATTATTAAATAGTGCAAGAGCTTGAGGTCTTTTCCCATCATGTTCATGAATTTTAGGTAATCCATTATTAAATTTATAATATACATTAAAAATTTGGTGGTTGGCTGGGATTTCAACCCATTCTTTATCAGGAAAAACTTTTTTCATTTCTCTTCGAAATGCTTTATCCATTCCATAATTATCATCTGCATGAAGAAAGCCTCCATTTAATAGAAAATTTCTTAATGTTTGTGCTTCGTTATCTGTAAAATTGATATTTCCATGGCCAGTCAAATATAAATAATAGCTATTGAAAAAATTATCAGATCCAATTTTTGCTCTGTTTTCAGTTTTATTAACAGATATATTTGTATAGTTAGAAACAAAATCAAGTAAGTTAGGAATTGAGCTTGGGTCGGCATACCAATCACCTCCACCAGAATATTGTATTCTTGTCATGGTAAATGAACCGGCAATTTGACTGCTTGCAAATAGTTGTAAGTTAATTAATAAAATTATAGTTGATATATATTTAGATTTCATGTCTATAAAATACATTTTTACTAGATTTTATTAAAATAAAATTAAAATCACTTAAGTTGTCATAAATTTGATTTTTTAATAGATTAGAGGGTATGAGAGTTTTTTCAATATATATATTAATGCTAACAGCATTTTCCTTTGCACAAGAGTCATGGAATACAAATGTACTTGACTATTCATTTAATAAAAATGCCAGGAAGATGATTTTTCGCGAACCCATCACTTTCACTCCATTTGAACTCAAAACAGGATTTTTTCATTATGGTGGAAATGATTATTTAAGAGATTTTTCTATTCTACCCAATGCACTTGGTGCTCACCCAGTTTTATTAGATTCTACACATTCATCTTACGAAGGTCTTTTTAGTAAAAATGATAGGAGAGGTGTTTTTGTCGAAGTTGACTTTTTGAAAACAAATCTACTATTAAATTTTATACCTCAAAATATTTTTGATATTCAATTCGGTCTTGGATATAGAATTTCTCAAATGCTAAGTCATCCAAAGTTACCTGAAAATTTAACTTATGAAAACCCTGATGAGAATTGGCAACAATATAAATTTTTTCCTAAAATTCATGATTTTAATTTCAATACAACTATTCAGTGGCAAATTACTCAGCTTCTGATTCCATATGCTTATCACTCAATTGGATATTCTAGACTTTCTTTATATAAAACAGAGGCAGATCGAAAATATTTATATGGAAACGCAATAAGTGAAACTTTTGCAATTGGGATTAAAAAAATCATTAATTATAATGAAATCAATAAATATAACCTTTATTATGGTTTGGAGATGAAATCACTTAGGACTACAACTATTAATATTGAAGACCCCAAACAATTTTCGCCTATTGTAGGGTTTGATATGCGAGGTATTAATTTAAATTTAACCTTTGGCGTTATTTTTGGCGGGAAAAGGACAATTGGAGATAAGGCATTTGAAATGATGCTGGAAAATAATTATGAAGATGCTATACTAGCGTTTGAGAATTATATAGAAAACTATCCAAATCATGGAAAAATAAATAAAGCCAAAAAAATGTTAGAATTTTGTAATCGAGAACAGCCTTATAAACAATATAAAATTGCAATGAATCATCTAGATAATCAAAAAATAGATCAAGCTGTAATACTATTAGATAATGCATATTCAGAAGCTGATGATGATTTAAAGCTTGAAATTGACTTAACAAAACAAGGTCTCGCAAAACAGCTTGCATTAGATTTAGAAAAGAACTTTGACTCAATGACAATTAGTGAATGTGAAAAAAAAATAAATTACTTATCAGATTTATCTCCTAGTTCAAAAGACGATGTGCGATCGATGAAAGCAGAATTATTTTTTCGTAAAGCTACATTATTACATGAATCAAACTTCTTAATTGATGCTCTTAAGTATTACGAAATTGCTTTGGTACAAGATAGAAATTTATCAAAATTGATTGACAAAAGAATAGATGTTTTAGTTGAAAATATTCTTGAAAAATCCACTGAATATCAAAATGAAGATGAACTTTTACTTGCACTTGAATCCCTTAAAGTAGTGTCTAGCTTAGATAAGGATTTATTATATAAACTCTCGCCTATCATTATTACAATAGAACAAAAAATAGACCAAATTGAAAATCAAAAAACCCAACAAATAATGCAAGATATAATCAGAAAGAATAAATCCAAAAATGGATATGAAAATAAGGATTTATTTATAGGTATGCCAAAAGATAAAGTAATTGATTATATTCGCATGCCTGATAATATTGATTTTATAAAATCATCTTTAGATTCTTATGAAATTTGGATATATGCTGATTTCAATAAAAAATTATTTTTTAAAAACAATAAATTGCACCATGTTCAAAGTATAAAGGAATAGTTATGAAAAGTATTTTATATTTTATTTATTTATTTATTTCATTGAATTTTTTACTGAGCAACCAGATGATTGTTGTTGGAGAAGTATTTACTGAGTCATGGTGACAATATTGCCCCGATGCCCGTGCTGGCATAGCTGATTTAGCTAATTCACAACCTAATTTCATACCCATTATTTTCCAGGGAGATACGCCTCATGCAAGCCCTGGATATATTTCAAGATTTACTCAATATAATGGAACTGGTTTACCGTTAGCTCAATTTGGGGGTTATCTATCTGTGTCAGGAGGAGGTGGAAACATGTACAATACATATCTTACAAGATACAATACTGTAAGTAATGTAAACAGTCCTCTATCTTTGAACCTTTCATCTGATATTATTGGGAATGAAATTATAATGGAGGCGAATATAGAAGTAACTGGGAATATTACACATTCAAATAATAAAGTAGTTTTCATCCTGACGTCTTTACAAGATGAAGACTATTTTTGTTCAGTGATAAGTTATGATTTTTCTACGTTTAATTTATCTTCGATTGGTGATTCAGATACATTCCAAATGAGTGTTGATATCAATCCTAATTGGGATATTGATCAAATTAAATTTGTTGGTTTAGTTCAATCATTTAATGACAACCACATTCTTCAAGCAGGTTCTATTAATGTTCCTCTTAATAATTTACTTGTTATGGATGCTGATATATCTGGAATCAATGATCAAAATGGAGGCGATGGGGATGGTGTAGCTAACCCTGGAGAAAATATTTTATTGTCATTGAATTTATCAAACGAGTCTTTAGAATTGATTTCAAGTAGTTCGCAGATTACAGTTACAACTGATACTCCAGGTATTGATATTTTGGAACCAAATCAATATTATAATCAAGAAATTATCAATGGTGAATCAGGAATAGTCAATGTACCAATTTCTATTTCTGAGGATATTGAACTTGGTGTTGCTGAGTTTGATATTTCTTTAAACTCCAACTATACAGATAACTATATGAATGAGCTAGTTTTTGAAAAAAATTATCAGAAAATAATTGATATAAGTTTATATCAAAGTGGATTTCCCTATATCATTAGTAGTCAAGTAATCACGTCGCCAGCTATAGCAGATATTGATTTTGACAATAATAAAGAAATTATATTTGGAGATTATCTTGGTCTTTTACATGTAATTGACCAATTTGGAAATAGTAAAGAAGGCTTTCCATACGATATGAATGATCAGATTTGGGGTTCCCCGGCAGTTGCAGATATTGATAATGATGGGGATATAGAAATAATTGCAACCTCAAAAAATAAAAGATTATGCATTATTAATTCAGATGGTACAGTACAATATCAATATAATACTGGTCAAACTTTATTAGGAACTCCCGTACTTGGTGATATTGATGGTGATTCTGAATTAGAGATAGTGTTTGGTGGATATGATTCCTCAAGAAAACTTTATGCTGTGAATCCAGATGGTAGTGATGTGAATGGTTTTCCTATAGTGATTGATGAAAGGATGAGGGCAGGTGTAGCACTTGCAGATTTCAATTCAAATGGAAAAGATGACATAGTTTTTGGAACTGATGATGAACATATTTATTTAGTTCTCGATGATGGAACAATTTCTCCCGGTTTTCCATTTTTAGGTGATAGCGATTTTAGATCAGAGCCAGCGATTCTTGAATATAATAATGAGAAAATGATTTTGATGGGTTCAAAAGATGGTGCACTTTATTCAATTAATTCTTATGGAGAATTAATTTTTAGCATTGAAACATCTGATGATATAATGGCATCTCCTTCTATATTGTCTGCCCCAGGATATACCCCAATGATATTTTTTGGTAATAATGATGGAGAAGTTCATGCTTTATATCCAGATGGTACCTATGTTGATGGGTGGCCAATATCTTTTCCAGAGTCTATTGTTTCATCCCCGGTATTTTCAGATTTAAATTCTGATTTCATTCCAGAGATTATATTCTTTTCTGGAGGTGGAAATTTACATATTATTAATTTAGATGGTACGAGCTATCCTAGCGCTCCAATGACATATGCATTCCCATATTCAAGCTCACCAGCCATTCATGATTTAGATTCTGATGGTGATTTAGAGATTTTTGGCGGTACAGCGGATGGGCTTAACGTGCTTGATATTAAAGAAAATGGTAGTAACGCTGATTACTGGAATACATTTAAAGCGAATCTTCTTAGGAACAGTTATTTTTCGAATCAGTTAATGGGTGATGTTAACATAGATAGTAATATAGATATACTAGATGTCATTGAAATTGTAGGCTATATACTAAATACAAATCAGTCTATTGATTTTAATTATGCTGATATGAATAATGACGGATACGTTGATATCTCAGATATAATTTTGATTCTAAATCATATCCTGGTAGACTAATGTCAGATATAAAAATTAAATACACTGGAGATTTAAGAACTTTAGCCACACATGTTAGTTCAGGCAGCACAATAATTACAGATGCTCCTTTAGATAATAATGGAAAGGGAGAAAAGTTTTCTCCCACTGATTTATTTGCCACAGCTCTTGGATCATGTATGTTAACTATTATGGGAATCACAGCCCAGACTCATGGAATTAATATTGATGATACTGAGGTTACTGTAAAAAAAATAATGGGAGTCAATCCAAGAAGAGTTTCATGTATTAAAATTATTATTAATATTTATAATAATATATCTGAAAAAGATAGAAAATTACTTATTAAGGCTGCACATCATTGTCCTGTTTCAAAAAGTATAAACCCAGACATTGAAGAGGATGTCACTTTTAATTTTCATTAAGGATATGAAAGAGAAACATTTTATAGACGCTCATAAAGGAATAACCTTTATATACATATTGGCTTTAATATATTTCTATAATGCATATAGTAATATTACAATATGGGTATATCTTGGTTTGCATGGAACTTATGGGGTTTTATGGGTACTTAAAAGTATGATTTTCCCTGACAAATCTTGGGAAAGAAGAACTGGGTTATTATATGGAATTGTAATTTTGTGTGGACTTAGTCTATAC
Organism: Fidelibacterota bacterium; assembly: GCA_002731795.1. Classification (GTDB taxonomy): domain Bacteria; phylum Fidelibacterota; class Marinisomatia; order SCGC-AAA003-L08; family D37C17; genus TMED161. The sequence continues at coordinate 185 of PCCQ01000069.1, read as the reverse complement.
TGGTTATCACCATGGATTATAGTATCCGGATATTTTAATGATGGACAGATGGTTATTGCGCCTAACTGGCTGATATCTTTTGCTATATTTAGTTTTGGATTAGGTGTTTTTCTTCATTTTTCATCAGATATGCAGAAATATATATTTCTTAAGATAAATCCAGGTCAGCTGATTACAGATGGTCT
>PCCQ01000068.1 GCA_002731795.1 Fidelibacterota bacterium | reverse complement strand
TCATTGGGTCCACCAGATATGTTAAGTTTCAGAGTATAAGTTTCACCCGCAGTGAAATTATCAGGCATTGTTAGATTTAGAATAACTGCCGAGTTAGGATTATTCATGTCACCATCACCTATATTGTGACAGCTACATCCGTTTGCTTCGACTAATGTGCTTATGCTAGGATCGATTCCACCTGGGTTTGTTTCTCCAGTTGGTACAGCAGTTACAGCAAAGATAATACTTAGTAATATTCCTATTCCTAGTGCTTTACTTCTAAGCATTGTTAACCTCAGTAACATAGATCTCAGCTAGCATCATAGAGTGACTATTTCCACAGTATTCAGTACAGTAAATTCTGTAAGGCTCATCTCGGGGAGATACTAGGCTAGTGTCAACCCAAGTAGCTGTATTCAATCCAGGAACTGCATCTTGTTTGATTCCCATATCAGGGAGGTAAAAAGCATGCAAGACGTCCTGAGATGTAATATTAAAACGAATGACACTATTCGCTGGAACTTCTAGACAATTGATATTAGAAGAACACTTTGTAAATTCTCCGGGCTTTTCATAATCATTAGCGTACTCAAACCCCCAGTACCAAGAGCCTGCAGTGACATTTACTGTAACATCAGCATCTTCATTGTCCGGAACGTCCCACATATAATTCAAAGGGGCTAGTGAAAGGAAGGTAAGCCAAGCGACTAATATTAGAGGTGCTATTGTCCATGTTAATTCAATTTTAACGTCTCCCCTTTCGTGTGGAAAAACTCCAGCTTTCAAAGCATCTTTTGGTTCAGGGTCGCCTTCTTTATGTCTGAAGAAAATTAAGTTGTATGCTAGCCAAGTAACTACTAAAAGTCCAACAATAACAGACCAAATAAACATTTGCCAAACGAGTCCCCCAATACCTGAACTGGTACCTCCAAAGTTGTCCCATATGGCAGGGTTCTCAAAGTAAATTAAGTCAGTGATAACGGACATTTTTTGCCTTTTAAATTAAAGTATTATTGTATATAGAATGGCATTATTAAAGATAAGTACGATTATAGATTGTATGCAGTATCTAAAACAAGTAAAATGAAGAATGCAAAGAGGTACATGTTTGAAAACTTAAATAAGTTCCAAGCATCGTCCTCAGATTTGGTTTTTGTTAAGGTTTGCGCAAGGTATGCAAAATATACAGAAAGACTAATTCCCGAAATTAAAAATATTAATCCTGTATTTCCATTAACGATTATAGAAACTGAGTTTAGCACCAAACATACACAATATAATAAGATATATTTTCTAGTTGTGTCTTCTCCGCTAACAACGGAAAGCATTGGAACTCCAGCCTCTCCATAATCACGTCTTTTAGAAAGTGTTAAAGCCCAAAAGTGTGCGGGGGTCCAAAGAAAGATTGTTAGTACCATTAGCCAAGGCAGTAATTCAAATACACTATTGGAAGCAGCAGCCCACCCTATCGCAGGAGGAGTAGATCCAGCTAAACCTCCAATCACAATATTTTGGGGAGTTCTTCGTTTGAGGAGCATTGTGTATATAACAGTGTAAAATAAAGCGCTTGCAGCAGTCAAAATTCCAGCATTAACATTAGTTAGAAAGGTTACAAGCGCAACTCCTGTACCGGATATTGCTATTCCGAATAACAATGCATGCCTAGCAGATATGAAACCAGATTGAATAGGCCTATTTTCAGTTCTCTCCATCAAGGGATCAATATCTCTTTCGTACCACATATTTACAGCCATAGCTCCTCCACTAGCCATTGTTCCTCCAAGTAAGACGACTAAAGAAGTCCAGATGCTGTCTGCATAGTTTCTCCCAGTATCATATCCCTCACTAAAATCATAAGTAAAAATTCCACATAATGCAGTCACTTGTAACAAAAAAACGACTCTAGGTTTCATTAAAATCCAATAGATTTTCAGTAGTGATGGTTTAGTTTGAGACATTTGTTTCCTTGATTTCGCTTAAATTAATTAGTAAATATGTTGTTGCTAAAGATAGGAATACGCAAGCACCTACAAGTAAATGTAGAAGAGAGAGCCAACCCAGAAATACTCCATCGACAGCAGTAACTACATACAAACCGCCTAAAAATATGTTGCCAAAGTAAAAGAAACTAGCTATTTTAAGAAATTTCTCCGCATTTGAATTATTATTTTCACTTTTTATTTCTTTCAAAACATACAGAAGTAAAAAACCAACAATTATCGCAGATAATCTATGTCCATAGTTTAGAATAATGCCAAATTGTTCAAGTGTGGGTATCACAGAACCTTGGCATAGAGGCCATCCTTTGTAAAATCCTATATCACAAGCAGCTCTATGATAACTAGTTGAAAGATATGCTCCTATCATTAATTGTACCAGTACAATTAGACATAAGTACCAGATATAATTTTTATATTTAGTACTGATTTTATTAATTTTAAAGTACTCAGGTAGGCCAGCTTGATTTTGCCACCAAACAAAACCTACAGTAATTAGTGATGTAGTAAAAATGAGGGCCATGAACAGATGTAAAGATACTGTCCAAGGTGCATTATCAAGATCAACAGTTACGTAACCTAAAACTGCTTGCATTATAAGGAACATACTAGAAACAAAGTGTATTTTGTATACTCTATTACCGATACTATCCTTGAGTGACCAAGCAGTATAATGACTATAAGCAACTAGAATTCCTATTACTCCTACCAGTGCCCTATGCGCCCACTCAGTAAAAATTTGGTAAGTAGTGTATCTGTGAGTCCCACCCCTAGAGTCTATTTCATCAGGATTTTCGTTCCACCATTCTTCCTGTTCATCTGCAGATACATCAAAACCCCAGGTGCCGAAGCAAGTAGGCCAATCTGGGCAGCTTTCTCCAGCATCATTAATTCGAATCCATCCTCCTGTCGTTATTATCAGAAAAGCAATGATAGCTAGTCCGAATGGGATAAGATATGAGCGATACCAAGGTACCATAGAATTTTACGGTCGACTCCACTTATTATAGTTTGTTTAGCAATACTCTATAAATACCGTAAGACTAACACATAATTATGTCAAGAGTATTTTTAGCTTTGTTTTTAGTCGTGTCACTTGTTTCTGGAGTACTTTTTTTCACTCCAGATTACAGCGCAGAATATGACGAAGATTTTTATGAATATCAACCTTTCTTGCAATACGAGTTTAATTTACACGAGTTAGACTTAAAGGATTTTGATGAGAATGATACTCAGGAGTTTTCAGGTCACGTATACATCAGAAGAGAATATTCAAATGAAGAATCTGAAACTTTCAGAAAGCTCTTAGTAAAAAATTATCAGTTATTCATATTAGATGAGCAATACAGGAAGGATGTAAATGCTATTCTTGATGATATAGCTAATGGAACTGTGGATACAGATGATGCATTAGGACTAATTTCTAATTTAACAGCTTTATACGATGGAAAAGCTAAAGTTCTAATAAATGAAAATGCTACTTTTGATAACCTAATTACTTTGGAAATGTTAAGTTGGGTTCGTGATAATTTTATTATTGAATCGATGATAGATGGAGTTCCTAGAGGTTTAATGTCTCAACGAATTGTAAACGTAAACGAATCAATTGGAAGTAGTGATTCATCAACAGAGAAAATAAGTGCGATTCATCATGAAATGTTAAATGACCATTACAATCAGCCTGAGGAAGTAGTTTCAGATGGCCCTGTCCTTGCCATTAATGGTATCAATGCAGTATGGGATAATTGGGAGTTCGAGAGCGTTGGACCTACCTCAAGTCTGTTGGGTAGTTTTTCTGATAACTCTGATGACAGGCTGTGGATTGGACAATGGATGCATGTTTCTTTTCCAAATAGTTCCCATATTCCCGGGAACCATACCTTGACATTCGAGTGGCATGATGAGGACTTTAAAGGTAAGGAAACGAATTTCTACTTTGGGTTAGGTTATGGCGAGGTTTTTACAAATATTGAATCAGAAAGTACAAATATTTGGCCATATGAAACTGATAATTATTACAAACCTCCCTACGGATGGATTGGATTTTCAGCTGAGAATGGAACAGTTGGCAAACTAAAGGCCTCTTTTGGGCAAGGGTTTCCAAATTATGCCGCATATGATTGGTACGAAGCTGTAGAATACGCCGAAACTTTGACTTATAAAGGAGTCAAGGGTCACCTTGCAACTATTACAAGTAAGGAAGAGGCGGAGTTGATTTTTTCATTGTTAGATGGACAGTCTTACTGGCTTGGAGGGTTTCACAATATGGATAATCCAAACTATCAAGAGCCTGCAGATGGTTGGGAATGGGTAACAGGTGAAAATTTTAGTAATGAGTTCTGGGCAGAAGGAGAACCTAATGAGGCAGGTCCTGAAGATTGTTTAGAAGTTTGGGGTTTTGATAAGGTTCTGAATGATAATCGGTGCCATCTCGACTACTGGACAGGAATAGTAGTAGAATTTGAGATGAACGGTACCAACCACTATGAGGCACTTGTACCTCAATGGATTTGGGATGATAAGAATGAAACAGATGTTTTGACTTATGTTAAAGCAATTCCATTAACTGATGATGAAAGAAATGATATTTTGAAGGAAGAGGGAGATCCAGATGCAGATAATGACGGGATTGTAGATCTATTTGATGAGGATGACGATAACGATGGAATTTTAGATGAAAATGATATGGATGATGATAACGATGGAATCGATGATGATAGTGACAGATGTCCTGGAACTCCTGTTGGAGAATCTGTTGATATTGAAGGTTGTTCATCTTCGCAAATTCTTAAGGAAGTTACAGAAGATGGGAACATACCTGGTTTCAACTTCGCTTTAGCTTTGTTATCAATCTCAATAATTGCTTACTACAGAAAAGAAAGACATTAATTTATGAAATCCTTAGACTTTACAAGACTTTCAGAATTCATCGATAAAAAATGGGATGAATCAGCATTGCCAAGTCTCTGTGAATTCATAGAGATTCCTGCTTTATCACCTTCATTTGATTCAGATTGGGAAGAAAATGGATATTTGGATGCAGCAATTGAAACATTTATCTCGTGGGTCAAAAGTTTACCGTTGGAAAGAACGAGCGTTTCAGTTCATAGACTGAGCGGCAGGTCCCCAGTTCTTCTAGTTACAATTGATGGGGACGCGGAAGGCGAGATTTTATTTTATTCTCACTTAGATAAGCAACCTGAAGCTACAGGTTGGTCTGAAGGTAAAGGACCATGGAAACCTGTAATAGAGGATAATTGGCTTTACGGCAGAGGAAGTGTAGATGACGGCTATGGAGGATATGCAGGTGTCCTATCTGTTTTAGGACTTCAGGAACAAGGGCTTTCTCACCCTACTTGTCGATTTCTTATTGAAACAGGTGAAGAAAGTGGCTCTCCGGATCTAGAATTATACTTGGACGAGCTCAAACCTCAGCTAGGCCTTCCAGATTTAGTCATTGTTTTGGATACTGGTGGAATGGATTATGACCGACTCTGGGTTACGCAAAGCCTTAGGGGAATAGTTGCAGGCACTCTCTCTGTCAAAGTGTCATCAGTAGGAGTTCATTCAGGTCACGGAAGTGGCGTTATGCCTTCCTCATTTAGGCTAGCAAGGCAATTATTATCACGAATAGAGGATGAGAATACAGGAGAAATTTTGCCTGAATGGCTGCATATGGAAGTAACTTCAGAAATGAAAGATACCTGTTCCCAAATAGTAAAGATGAAGGGCAAAGATTTGAAAGATTTTCCACTTCTAGAAGGTGTGAAGAAGCAAGTTGAAGACCCTTTAGATATTTTCATCACTATGAATCTCAAACCAAGCCTTTCGGTAATAGGTGCTGACGGAATTCCTGCAATACATTCTGCTGGAAATGTGTTAAGAACTAATACAGATTTGAAAATTTCAATCAGAACTCCACCTGGGTTAGATGCTTCATCAATTGCTTCTAAAGTTCAGAAATTATTAGAAGATAATCCTCCAAATGGAGCTCATGTTACAGCTGAAATGACAGAAGTTGCAGACGGGTTTCTTTCACCAAAATTACCAGATTCAGTCTCTAATGATTTAGAAAAAGCTTGTCGTGAATTCTATGGAAATTCCTCCATGGACCTATACATTGGCGGAACAATTCCTGTGATGGCAATGTTGCAGGCTAGGTACAGAGATTCTAAGTTCATTATAACTGGGGCTGGAGGGCCTGGTGGTAACGCCCATGGTCCGGATGAAAAATTACACATTCCTACGGCTAAAAAAGTGACCAAATGTATGTCCGTAGCCGTTAAAAGTATTGCCAATTATCGTCGACAAAAAGCGAATTCATAATTTAGTTGGCACTAGTTTTGCTCAGTTAGTCACCAGTTTATCAACTTTTAAATAACTTCATGCTCAAAATAGGCTATGAACTCAACAACAGTTGAACAAATTATCAGACTAGTGCCTGCCGTTGCTGCTATGGCGGTTTTTACGGTTTTCACAGTCTTGAAAATTGTTAAAGATTACGCTCCGTTCATGTTTACACCACTTGTAATCATGATGGCATTGAGCGTTGGTATAGACCAAGCTAGCCACACAGCTAGTGCAGAAGATCACGGCGACGATGTAACTCACATATACGTTAGTGGAGGCTCATTTTCTGAACCTTACTATCAGTTTTACTCAGATGCCGATGGAACTAACGAAATAAGTGAAATAGATATCACCCACACCTACACATTTCACAGGCTAAACGATGCAACAAGCCATCCGTTCTACCTAAGTGACATGGGATACAAAGAAGAATCAAGTGACAAATTGTCCATTACTGGTGATGGTTCGAGCGACTCAGGTATTACAGGCTCGGAGACGTTTACAGTTTCTTTTGCGGACGATTTTACGGTTGATGATACTTTAACTTATTTCTGTACTGTACACTCAAGCATGCAAAGCACATTCTCACTTACAGAGACTGTCGCATTGCCCAACATACCTACTACAGCAATATCTACAGGTAATCACACCTCACTCGTAGCCGCACTATCACATGTAAATCTCGTGGGCGTACTTTCAGGAGAGGGTCCTTACACTGTTTTCGCACCTACTGATGAGGCGTTTGAAGAAATGGGTCTCAACCTGAGTGATTTCGATACAGAAGATGAAAATAACACACTTGCTACGATTTTGTCCTATCATGTAACAATGGGTAGCGCAATGTCAAGTGATCTGTCTGATGGTATGGAAATTAATACACTCATTCAAGAACCGATTTCAGTAAACATTTACGGCCAAGGTGCTGTAGTTCTAAACGGTGAAGCCACCGTAACTACAGCAGATGTTGAAACTTCTAATGGTGTAATACACATAATAGACAAAGTTTTGATGCCACCTTCATTGACGACCATTACTCCACCAGCAGGTGAAATTTGTTATGACATGGATACACACACTGTAGATGTCACCAAAACCGAAGAAACTTGCGAAAAGATGTGGGTTCCTTCAGTAGATATTCCAACAACTGCAGCAGCCACAACCATCCACACTTCTCTGGTTTCAGCACTGGAAAAGGCTAACTTAACGACTGCATTGAAAGGAGACGGCCCGTTCACACTTTTCGCTCCTACCGATACAGCTTTTGCTGATGCGGGTGTTAATTTGGATGATTTTGACACGCCTGAGGAAATTTCAGCTCTTGCAGACATTCTAAAATATCATGTTGTTAGCGGCAAAGTAATGTCATCAGATCTGTCAAATGGAATGATGGCTACAGCTCTCAACGGCGGCTCATTAGTTTTCACAGTAGCCGATGGAAATGTTTCAGTTAATGGAGCCAATGTCGTATTTGCTAACGTTCCAGTTAGTAACGGAGTGATACATGTCATAGACAAGGTAATGATTCCTCCTGTCGGTGAAATCTGTTATGATATGGAAACGCACACAGTAGATGTTACCAAGACTGCTGAAACTTGTGAAAAGTCTTGGATTCCGTCTGTCGATATTCCTACTACGGCATCAGCTACAACTATTCACAGTTCATTAGTAGCTGCGCTTGGGAAAGCTAATCTAGTTGACACATTAAAGGGTGAAGGTCCCTTCACTGTATTTGCTCCAACAGACGAAGCATTTGCAGCAGCTGGAATTAACTTGGATGATTATGACACCGATGAAAAAATTACTGCTCTTGCAAGCATTCTGACTTACCATGTTGTTAGCGGTAAGGTCATGTCAACAGATCTAACAGACGGTATGGAAGCTACAGCTCTCAGCGGAGATGTGCTAAAATTCACAATTGGCGATGCAGTCTTAGTTAATGACGCAATAGTTACCATTGCTGATGTTCCAGTCAGTAACGGGGTTATCCATGTTATTGACAAAGTGTTGATTCCTGTTAAAGAGGAAGAGCCTAAAGCCGAAGATAAGCCATCTTGTGACCACGTAATTGGTCTAGATTCAACTGGGTACGCATACAGCCCTGCATCTTTGACTATCAAGGTAGGAGAGACCGTTTGTTGGCAGTGGACTGATTCAGCCGATTTACACAATGTTGCCGAAATTTCTTCTGAGGGAGATACAATGAGGAAAGAAGGAGGAGTTTACAGTGGAGAAACAGCCAAAACCGTTGATTTCAGACACACCTTCACAGAAGCAACTACTTTCCATTACATTTGTGAGCCTCATGTAGGAATGCAAATGGTAGGTAAAGTAATCGTTGGAGAAACGACATCTGAAGCTGATGCTGAAAAGGCATCTGAATCAGGCGGTCGTCCAGAAGAGACACCTGGCTTCGGATTAGCGCTTGGTGTATTGGCAGTTATCAGCATAGCACTGATATCACGTCGTCTGTAAAGACGTAACCAGGGAGCGCTCACCCGCTCCCACCTATTGTCCTCAAGACATACACACAAGGAGGCGAGTCACTCCGCCTCCACTAAATATTATTAGGTTACCCTAAAAATAAATTATAAATACCTGAACCGGAAAGTGATGATATGAACTTAGGCAGATTTGCTGCGCTAGCAATAATTTTCATGATGGTCTTGAGCGCATTTGTAGCTGTTCCAGCTTACAATGCAAGCGCTAGTTACCACGATGAAGATGATGACCATGGTGACGATGAGAACCATGGGGATGAAGATGACCACGATCATGGAGATGAAGATGACCACGATCACGGAGATGAAGATGGCGATGATGACATTGAACTTAGTGATTTCAAAGCATCGATAATAATGCACTCCTTAGAAAGTTGGAATGTGTCAATTACAGCTGATTTTCCGGTTGATTTCTCAAACGATATGAGGGTAGCTATAGCAGATTTCTGTGAAAACGGAAGCCCAATCACAGAAGGTACTTCTGATGGAAATGGCACAGAAATTACACAGACTTGCTTTAACGTTTGGTTCCAAGAATTCATGAGTGATGACAGTGATGATGGAGATCATGACGGGCACCATTCTGAAATGGTCTGTTATGATATTGATTCACACACAGTTGATATGACATACGACAATGAAGAAGACTGTGTAAACGATGGATACATGTGGGTTCCTGCAGACAGCGGACCTAACGGTGGAGATGGACACAGCGGAGACCACTATGGATGTCCACCAGGAGTTTCAAACGAAACTTGTGCCGCAGTCGAGGCATGTGATTATTTCGAAGAAGGGATGAACCTAACCTGCATGCGAGTAGTTTACCACATGAATATTGAGATGGGTGAACCACATATAAACGATGAAATGGGCTGGATTGGCCATGTTTTTGCTTATGAAGACCAAAACATAACTGCTGAAGAATTTATGGTTCTTTTCAACGAAAGTATGATGGGTGACGATGATGATCATGACCATGGTGAAGATGATGACCACGACCACGGTGATGATGACGACGACGGTGCTAGGGGAGGCCATGATGAAGATGATGATTCAGATGACGGTAACGGAGATGACTCCGATGGTGATTCATTCATGATGTTTGTTTACATGATGGACATGATGGATAACGTAACAGCTTGGAGCAACGGTACTATTACAGCTCCTGTAGCTGCCAATAATATCGTTAGCATAGTTTATGTAATGGACGAGCTTGGCTTCTTCGATGATTCAGGTGAAGACGAATCATATTGTTATGACTACGTCAATCACGAAAGAGTAGATGTTGGTGAAGATGAATGTGTAGGAGATGACCTTATGTGGGTTGAGGAAGATCACGATGATCACGATGACAATCACCACGGAAGCGAAGACGCTTATTGTTATGATTTTGTTAACCACGAAGTTACTGGTGTCGACGAAGACGAGTGTGTCGGAGAAGACTTAATGTGGGTTGAGGAAGATGATGATGAAGACGACGAAGATGATGACGAAATTTCCTATGAAGAGATGATGATCGTTATGGCCATGGCTGATACTAACGAAGATGGAAATGTTAGCATGGATGAGTTCATGTCTCTAATAATGATGATGGACGGAGAAGATATTCCAGATATGGCAGCAGCCGATCTTCAGTCCTTGTTCAATTTTGCAGATACAGATTCTAGTGGAGCAATTGACTTAGACGAGTTTGCACCATTCTTCACAATGATTGATGACTATGACATGGATGATTTGTACGATGTAGCTAGATTAGATTCTGCTTTCGGTTTGGAAATAGGAAATGACGACTGCATGTTTATGCCAGTCAACGCAATTGGAAAATTGTCTGATAATCAAGACAAGCCAATGAAGTGTTTATTCGAGTTTGGAATACAAGTGTTGGGAACTATCGATGCAACTAAGGAATCCCACGTCTTGTTTGTTCCTTTCCCACAAACAAATTGGTCCTTACTGTTGAACCTACACGAAGATTATGAGTATATCTCATGTGACTATTGCGAGTTTGACTCTCAGACACAAGAGATGACTGGTAATGGCCCTGTCAACATAACCTTTGGTAAAAAGGCTGAAGAAGAACCACTACCAGAATGTGATTACGTAGTCGGTCTATCCGACGACGGCATGGCATTTAATCCTGATAAACTATCAATTAAGGTAGGGGAGACCGTATGCTGGCAATGGCAAGATGCATCTATGGCTCATAACGTTGTAGAAGTTGTAGATCTTGATGCTAACAAGGCTGTAGAAACTGGTTTTTCCAGCGGGGATGCTGCTGTAACAGTTGATTTCAGGCACACATTTACTGAAGACAACAAAGTACACTACTATGTATGTGAGCCTCACACTCAGTTGGGTATGGTAGGGCAAATCACAGTAGGGGATAGCAGTGAAGACCCGGTGCAGCAAGCTATAGATGACGAAGAAGAAGTATCAAGCATCGGCTTCATGGTTGGTTCATTGGTCTTGGTTGGCGCAGCTGGTCTACGCCGCAAAATCAATAGTTAAACAAACAAAAGGTAAGCACAGCTCCTAGCATTGCTGGGAGCTGTTGACTAATCAAAAAATGGCTTAGTGTTATCTATGCTAGTAGTCAACTATAAATATGTAGACTCATAGAACAATTATGAACCTAAGTAGACTAGCAGTGCTAGCAGTAATTTTCATGATGGTATTAAGTGCATTTGTAGCTATCCCAGCTTACAATGCAAGTGCAGACCACGAAAATCATGACGATGAAGAACATGACCACGAACATAGCAACGGCGATGGAGATCATGATGATCACCATTCCGAAATGGTTTGCTATGATATTGAATCACACACGGTAGACATGAGCTACGATAACGAAGAAGATTGTGTAGATGATGGATATATGTGGGTGCCATCAAACAGTGGACCAAATGGTGGCATGGATGATGATAATGATGAATGGAGAATTCAAAACTTTGACGTTGTTCTTAAAATGGAAGATTTGGCTAACTGGCTTGTAACCATAAATGCCAAATATCCAATAGAAGAGTCTGACAGATTCAGAGAAGATCTGGCAGAAATGTGCGAAGATATGATGGGCGGTAGCCCTGGCGAAATCACAGAAGAGTGTTATGAATATTTCTTGATGATTGGAGACGATGACGGTCACGACGGCCATGGCGATCATGGACCGGAAGAACCATACTGTTATGACCTTGAAAGTCACCTTATAGTTCATAACATTGGCCCGGAAGATTGTGTAGACTCAGGCTACTTGTGGGTCGATAATGACAATGAACATAACGACAATTGGAGCTGCCCACCAGGCTTAACCGATAGTGAGTGTGAAATGATGGAAGACTGCCATGACAACAATATGGCAGGAATGTCATGCCAAAGGATGATGTACGATTATTGCAATGATAATCCAGGGGCATGTGATTTCGACGACGATGATAGTAATTTCTTCTTTACAATGTTCGCTTATGAAGATGGAGATATTACAGCTGAAGAATTTATGACAAACGGTGCTATTCAAAGCATGTTTGAAGACGATGGTTGGACGGATGATGGTAGTGATTACGATTGGGGACAAGGAAAATACGACCTCTACACATTTACCTCAGAAATGGACGGTATTGCAAAAATTTATTCAGAATTTGTTGAGGAGCACTACGAATCACCAAATTTCATCTGTGGTAATGGAGATGAACTTCCATTTTACTGGGTAAATGATGGATATGCAGACTGTGAAGATGGTGCAGATGAGCAATGGTATGATAGTAATACACCGAACGATACTTCAGACGATTGTCAAAAATGGGATGATGACGACTGTGTTGGAGACGAAGTTAATTGGTTTGATTGTCATGACGGAAGCACAGTATGGATTACACAAGTAAACAACGGTGAAGACGATTGTGATGATGGTGAAGATGAGGATTACTCAGGCTCAGATTATTGGTACGGAAGTATCTACTTGTTGTCAGGCGAATTTACAGGAGATTCTCTTGGAACTGAGTTAACTCCAGATCACGAAGCCTTCATGTCAGGTGAAATTTACAATTGTTACTGGGGAGATGATAACAAAACTTTCACAGATTGTAGCAATTTCATATCTGCTAATTTAGTGGCAGGAAATACTTACACATTGGTAACAGTTGGAGAATGCTATTCATATAATGACGAGGAAATGGACTGTCAAACAGGTAACTACATGCATACTATGCACACACAAGATGGAACATCAATGAACATGTCAGGAAATGTTACTGACGATCATCCAATGGCAGACTTTTCAGAAGTGATGAGTCTAGATGATGGCAATATTCTTGGAAACTTCGTACTTTACAACGAACATGAATTTACCGTAGGTGAAGATGGATTCCAGGGAGTATTTACATCCTATTCGACCGGTTGTCATGATTATGATAAAGACGGAGAATACAACTACTGTTATGGTTCTTCACCTTCTATATATTTATACGAAGATTTTGATTCTACAGATACAGAGTCAGGACTAGTTGGTTCGGCATCAACTAACTATGATGATGACATGGAGTGTCCTGATAGCATGGAAGACTGTAATACAGCTACAATGGATTTCGATTTGAGTCAAGGAAATTATACTATTGTTACAGCATTTGACGAAGGAAGTGGAGGTCACGAAATTATGTTCACCAATGTGGTCCAGACTTACGATGGTACAACTGTGTCTGACTGGGATGGTAAGCTTCACAATGCTTACTACAGCTATGAAAATGGGACTGAAACCTTAGTCGAAGGTAACGATAGAATACACATGCCTTATCCAGAGTATGACGATTTTAATTGTTACGATGAAAATGATAATGAAATAGACTGTGATGAGATGTTTGAAGCAATGATTCTACTATTTGAACTCGTGGAAAACATGACAGCGTATGAAGACGGTGACATGAACGCAACAATGGCAGCAGACAATATTATAGAGATACTAAATGCAATGGTTGACGCAGGCTTCTTCGACCAAGATGAAGACCACCATGATGACCACCATGAAGACCACCACGACAATGTTTATTGGTCACAATGGAATTATTGTGAATGGGAAGGAGATTCATCACTTCAAGATGGCGACATGAGATGGTACTGTACAGACAATGATGATGGTACCAATGGATTTGAAGACTGGTGGTATTATTGTGAAGCTCACAATGATGGCATGGACGGCACAATGTATTTCTGTACAGACGACTTCGGTCAGAGTCCAGATTATGAAAATTCAGCAAGTAATGATCATTATGTGACGGGCGGAAGCCCTGATGGAGGCTACCATGGAGACCACGATGACCATTATGATGGCAGTTCCATGACACTCGGCCACTTTGATGTTTCAAGCTGGGACAGTACTAATGACCTTCAGCAAATTGTTGACTGGTTCAATGATGAATATTATTATGACGAGGATGAGGAAGAATTGAGTGTTGATGATTTCTTGGATATGTGTGATGCAGATCCTGAATACGTTGACAATAATGTCGCACAATGTGTGTTGGATGAAGCAATGTACATCCTTGATGATGATGATGACAATCCAGCACTTCTTGACGGAATCATTGGAGTTCAAGACCCACAAGATGCAGGAGACGACTGTAGGCCTTCAGCCGATGATCCTTACTTGATAGGAAATGTCGATGATAACGCAGGCCATCCATTGACTTGTACTTTCGAATTCAAACTTCATTTCGAAGGTGCAGATGAGTCATTAGACAGTCATGTTGCATACATACCATTCCAAGCTCAAGATGCTTGGACATTAAAGATGGAAAATACATTGGGATACGAAGTTACAGGTTGTGACAATTGTGAAATGGGCGACGACGGAGTTATGAGCGGCACCGGTCCAGTAAATATTACTTTCAGTATGGCAGAGCCACGACCAGATTGTGACGTTGTAGTTGGATTATCTGCTGATGGAATGGCTTTCGATCCAGTCAAATTAGCAATTAATGTTGGTGAAACCGTATGCTGGCAATGGAAAGATGCAGCAATGGCACACAATGTAGTTGAACTAGAAGGTGAATACGATTCAACTTCAGATTTAACTGCTATTGACTTTGGATTTAGTAGCGGTGAACCTGCAATGACTGTCGATTTCAGGCACACATTCACAGAAGATAACAAAGTACACTACTACGTATGTGCACCTCATGCCCAATTGGGAATGGTTGGTCAAGTTACAGTTGGTAATGGAACAGACGATCCAGTACAACAAGCAATAGAAGATGAAGAAGTACCAAGTCTTGGCTTCGTATTTGGTTCATTGGTTTTGGTTGGTGCAGCTGGTCTACGCCGCAGAATCCACTAAACCTAAATAACTGGTTGGTAACCCTCTGTTATGACAGAGGGTATACCAGTGGTCAGAATGTATACTGACAGTAGTGGTCACACTAGATTTGCCAAGATGCAAATTCCCATAGAGCCGAAGACAGGTTTAGGTTCTGTAGGTTTATTTTCATCTTTGTTAGTGAACAAGAACTTAGGAGATAATTCAGGTGATGTCAAAACACAATTTGCAGTTACTCCAGTTCCAGAAAATGTAGAAGGTGAAGGCCCCAAATTAGCTCATACAGCACCTAGAAGGCAATTAGTACTTTCTTTGAGCGGTTGCCTGGAGTTCAAAAGTTGTGGAGTTGATTCAGACGATTCCGAGCACAAAGTTGTAATTCGCAGAGGAGACATCTTGCTTGCAGAGGACTTAGAAGGTGAAGGTCATGTTTGGAGATTCATTGAGGCTCAAGACGGTAGATTTTATCCTTGGGTTAGGTGCTATATCCATTTGGGTGAAGAATATGAGCATTTTACATCTCAACTGATTCCAGCATTTGAGCATTAGGTAAATACCTTTAATTACAGTGCATCAGAAACTACTCATGAGCGGCGCATATTCATCGCTAAAACGTTGGCAACTTTCAATGTTTGCCTTCTTTGCCTTCTTTCTTTTTATCTTTGCAGGTTTTTCTCCAGATTTAGGAAGAGAAATGAGTCAAAGAGAAGAGTTCTCTTATCCTAATAGCGATGTTTGGAAAGCATCCGACAGGGCAGAGGAAAGCATGCCAGAGGAATACTGGCTTATATTCCAAATCGTAATGGGTAATTCTTTAGACTCAGAAAATCACAATACTCTAAAAATGGATGTTTTCAGGGAGACTGTAAAGCGTAATGATAATCTAAGAGCAGATAATGTAACTAGTCAATATTTTGATATTAAATTTAACTGGCAAACTTCACAAAATGAATTATCATCTATTTGGGGGATTGCAGACACGGTTCGCTCCATAATGAACAATGAAACGCCATTAACATCTGCAATTGGTTACACAGGCCCTAAATTTGAAAGTGCAGATCAAGAGCATCTAACTATTGTTCTAAATTCTCTCTTTAATTTTCAAGCTGATGATGGGTCGTTTCCGTATAGAAACATAGTATCTCCAGATCTGTGTGTTTTGGGAGATGATGGCTGTGTCAAGCCAAGGGATGAGTTTGGTAATGCTACAGCTTTCATTGCTCAGCCAGGTACTGAGTGGAAATCTAAAGGATTTTCAATGGTCGGTGAGGCTAATTCTTCAAGACTCTATGCAGATTATCCAAGGCAAAGGGGGGACTATGAGCATTTTGAATATTGGGAACAAAAGGTAGATGCATTTTATCTAGAAGATTTAAATTCTGATGAAGAAGTTAACTTTTATTCTTACCTAGCGTTTGGATTGGAACTTGAAGATCAGATTAATTCAACAGCTCCACTTATTGGTCTTTCATTTTTACTTATGGTTACATTATTGTCTTTCTACTTTAGAAATGTTCTTGACGTACTTGTAAGTGGTTTAGGTTTAGCTCTTGTCATGATATGTATGACAGCCAACTCATTTTGGCTTGGGTTCCCTCAGACTCAATTAGCCGCAATGCTACCTATTTTGATGCTAGCTTTAGGCGTTGATTTTGTTATTCACAGCCTTACGAGGTGGCGTAGACTAACTTTAGAGAACCCTATATTTTCTAGCCATCCTAGAGAAGCTAGTATACTAGGTGCATTTGCAGCAATTAAGTCTCTTCTCCCTGCCTTAGGTGTAGCTACAGTTACTACTGTAGTTGCTTTTGGTACAGCTACCCTAAGCGAAATTCCGGACTTATTCGAATGGGGAATATTAGGTCCATTGGGAATTATTCAAGCTTATCTCATTATGGGTGTTTTTGTTCCGGTTCTTAGGAGTATAATTCCTCCTAAAGAATCAAGTTCTGAACCTTCTACCATGGGCCAATTATTTAGCGTCAAAAAATTATCTTCATTGATGTCTAGCAGATCAATGCCAATGTTAGTCATCTTCTTGATTATTAGTGTTGCCTTATCACCATTAGTACTTGGCAATCCTGAGTCTAGATTTGACGTTAAAGATTATGCAGACAATGATTCTAGGTTTATTCAGACAGTCTCATTAGGTCAAGCAACCTTTACTGAGAACGGAGAACCAGGTTACTATCTAATTGAAGGAGAAAATCTCGCTAGCTATGAGACTGTGGTGCAGATTGACAATATGGAGCAAGATGTTGCCACATATAGCCCAAGTGCGACTTGGCTTGGTAGTATTCCCTATGTTATACGTACTCAATCACTTTTAGCTCTTAATGTTCCTGGTACTGGTTATGTTCCAGAAACAGTTGATCCTCAAACTGGTTTCCCAACATCTGACGATGAAATTTCTAAAGTTCTAAATGATGTTTACAGAAATGGTACAGTTAATCTAGAAGGCACTTTTAGGATTTCGCCTTCTGAAGCTAGAGAATTATATCTTATTGAAGACGGAAACGTAACTATGGCTAGGTCTTGGTTTCAGGTAGAAAGACCTGATGATATCTATGGTTCTATGATGGACTTAAAAGAAGATTTAGAAGAATCAGCTTCTGGTTTAGAAGAAATTGACGGAGTATCAGTTACAGTCGCAGGTTTGAGCTACGAAAGATATGTCTACATGCTAGAAATAACAGATAGTTTCCAAGAAAGCTTGGTAGTTGCAATTGTTCTAGCTTTCATAATTGTTCTTATAGTTTTAAGGGATGTAAGATTAAGTTTGATTACTATTCTTCCTGTAATTGCAATAACACTGTGGCTCAGAGGAGGAATGGTATTATCTGATACTCCAGTAAATTTGGTCACTGTTCAGATATCTAGTTTGGCAATAGGTCTAGGGGTAGATTATGCAATTCATATGGTGCAAAGAGTACGTGAAGCACGATTTGAGAACCCATCAGGTTCTCAAGAAGACTGGATGGAGGAAAGTTTAGATGAAACAGGCAATAATGTCGCAATGTCAGCGTTCACTGATTTCATTGGTTTTATGGTTCTTGCATTATCAATTATGCCGCTCTTTGTGACCTTTGGACTAATTATGGCAATAATGATTTTCCTGTCATTTGTAGCTGCGGTAATTATGCTTCCAGCATTACTATACCAGTTCGGTAATTTAGAATCAAGTAGTAATTAGAATCCGCTTCGCTTGAATTTTTTATCTAATTCATCAGGAGTAATAGTCATTACTGTAGGCCTTCCGTGAACACATGCGTAAGGATTTGGAATAGATTCCATTTCTCTTATTACAAATTCCATTTGTGCCATTGACAACTTGTCGCCAGCCCTAAGAGCTGAATGACAAGCTACAGTGTACATCATATGTTGATGTCTATCCTCAGCGGACTTCATTGAACCGCTTTCAACAACATCGTCGATAGCTTCTCTTATTCGGCCCGGCTCGGATCCAGCTAATAATGCAGGCACGCTACGTATCATAAACGAAGAAGGACCAAACTTCTCAGCCTCAAATCCCATTTCATTTATTTCAGGTAGCATCTTTTCGAAAGCATTTGTTTCACTT